>NZ_JBHYOW010000006.1:0-401655 GCF_042745575.1 Nocardiopsis sp. NPDC058789 | reverse complement strand
TCGCCTGGACGGCGGCGGCCAGGCCCTGCACGGTGGTGACGCTGGGGACCGCGCGGGCGATGGCGGCGGTCCGGATCTCGTACCCGTCCAGCCTTCCGCCATGCCGGGAGCTCCCGGTGCTCCGCCAGCGCCGCGCGAAAACCGCTGGACGCCCGGGGAGGACTGCCCTAACCTGGCCCGCATGTACTTCCAGCAGATCTACGGCTAGGACCGGGCGTCCCCGACGCTCCGCGCCGCCCTCTGGGACCGGCGCCCCTCACCCCTACCCGTAGACGACCCCTGGAGAAGTACCTTGACCCGCCGCCTTCACATCGCCATGGTCGGCGTGCCCGCCGTGAGCCACGTCCTGCCCAGCCTGGAGATCATCCGGGAACTGGTCGTCCGGGGCCACCGCGTCACCTACGCCAACGACCCCGTGGACGGACTCGGTGAGCTGATCGCCTCGACCGGTGCCGAACTCGTCCGCTTCACCACCACGCTGCCCACCGGGGACGAGGAGTGGCCGCAGGACCCCGTCGAGGGGATGGACACCTTCCTGGACGACGCGATCAACGCGCTGCCGGTCCTGCGGGACGCCTACGACCACGACCGGCCCGACCTGTTCCTGTACGACATCGGCGGGTACGCCGCCCGGGTCCTGGGCATCGCCTGGGACATCCCCTCCGTGCAGCTCTCCCCGACCTACGTGGCCTGGGCCGACCACGGGGACACCGTGATGGAGTGGTTGCGCGGGCTGCCCGGAGCGGCCGATCACTTCGCGAAGTTCGACGCCTGGCTGGCCGAGAACGGCGTCACGGGGCTGGACCACGCGACCTTCGCCGGGGCCCCGGACCGGGCCCTGGCCCTGATTCCGCGCGAGATGCAGCCCTTCGCGGACACCGTCGCGGACACGGTCACCTTCGTGGGGCCGTGCCTGGGGGCCCGCGAGGACCAGGGTGCCTGGCGTCGGCCGGAGGGGGCCGCCAGGGTGCTGCTGGTGTCCATGGGTTCGGCCCTGACCCGGTTGCCCGACTTCTACCGCGCGTGCGTCCGGGCCTTCGGTGACCTGTCCGGCTGGCACGTGGTGCTCCAGGTCGGCCGGTTCGTCTCGGCCGAGGAGCTGGGGGAGGTGCCCGCCAACGTCGAGGTGCACCCCTGGGTGCCGCAGCTGGACGTCCTCCGTCAGGCGGACGCCTTCGTCACCCACGCGGGGATGGGCGGCTCCAGCGAGGGCCTGTACACGGCGACACCGATGATCGCGGTGCCCCAGGCGACCGACGGCTTCGACAACGCCGACCGTCTCCAGGCGGCCGGGGTCGCCCGCAGGATCGACTCCGCCGACGCCACCCCCGAGGCGCTGCGCGCGGCCCTGCTGGACCTCACGTCGGACCCGGAGGTGGCCGCGCGCCTGGCCGCGATCAGTGCCCGGCTCCGGAACGGTGGTACCTCGTACGCAGCCGACCTCGTCGAGGCCGAGGCCACCGCGTAGCCTCCGGCCCCACCCCTCCGTCACGGCGGTGCGCCACGTCCCTCGGGACCGGCGCACCGCCGTGTCGTTCCACTCCGTCCACCCCGCGGCCGCTCCTCACCGGCCGCGCTCACCAGGAGGAACCACCATGGACCACCTCGTCGTCGTCACCGGCGGCCCGGGCTCGGGCAAGACGACGCTGATCGACCACCTGGCCGGGCTCGGCCACCGGCGCACGGTCGAGGCGGGCCGCGCGATCATCCGCGACCAGCGGGAGATCGACGGCCCCGGCCTGGCCTGGCGGGACGACACCCTCTTCGCCGAGCTCATGCTGGCGTGGGAGATGCGCTCGCACCGTGAGGCCGCCGGGCACGACGGGCTGGTCCTGTGCGACCGGGGCGTGCCCGACCTGGTCGGCTACCACCGTCTGCGCGGACTGCCGGTCCCCGACCACCTGTGGGAGGCCACCCGCAGGTTCCGCTACCGCCGCACGGTGTTCGTCGCGCCGCCCTGGCCGGAGATCTTCTCCGGTGACGCCGAGCGGCACCAGTCCTCCGAGGAGGCCGAACGGACCTTCGAGGCGATGTGCGCCGCCTACCCGGACTGCGGATACGAACTGGTCACCCTCCCCCGCGTCCCCGTCGTCGACCGGGCCCGGTTCCTCCTCGACCACCTGGATCCACACGCCTAGGCCGTGTTTTGTGGATGCTTTCGCCGGTGGCGGCGGAGCCGCCATCGATGCGAGCGGCCGCCAGGCCATCTCTCGCAAGACGAGGAGCGAAGGCCAGCCCGGGGTTGGCTGTCCGAGCTTCATCGGCGCGGCGAGAGGCAGCCTGGCAACGCGAGCGCGGATCCACAAAACTCGGCCTAGGGCTCCAGGGACATGCCCCGGGCGTTCAGGAGATCGCTCAGGATGTCGGTCCCGGTGGGGCCCATGCCGTGCAGCCGCAGCAGGTCGGTCTCGCTCACGCCGTCCAACTGCTCCAGACGCGTGTACCCGGCCCGGTTCAGGGCCCTGCGGGCCGGGGCACCGATACCGGGGAACTCTTCCTCTGTTCTGTCCATGCCCCTGTCGTACCCACGGCACGGGATGCCTGAGATGACATGTCTGTTGCTTTTGTGGCCGCTCGTGGCCGTAAACCCCGGAGTCCCTTGTGGTTCCGGGTGGGCGCGGCCACACTCTTGTCCTAGACCAGAGGAGAAGACGGGGCGGCTCACGGACCGCTGGAGGTGAATCGACGGGTGGGGTGGGACGCGGAGCCGGGTGCGACGCCGATGAGTTGGGAGGTGCTCGACCACGCTCTCAACGGCGTGCGGGGTGACGCGGACCGCATCAGGATCCGTCTCGCCGACCTGGAGCAGCACGTGGGGTACCAGCTGCTCAGGGACGCCGACCTCGTGGGTGGGACCCGTGAGCGGTGGGAGCGCGCCGACGTCCGCCTCCGTCGGCTGTGGACGGTGCACGACGCGTTCGCGCTCGTGGTGGAGCGCGCGATCCACGTCCGCGAGCGCGGTGGCGAGGATCCGCAGAACGAGCTGGCCTTCCTGCTCCGGGGCGCGTCCGTCACCCTGCCGCTGGAGGCGGGCTCCCCGGGCGACCGCGGTCTGCTCGACCCCGACGTCGAACGGTTCACCACGGCCGACGCCGTCGCGCGGATGGCCTCCGACTACGAGGCCGCCACGGAGGTCGTCTCGGCGGTGGAGACCGCCTGGGACGTCCTGCACCCCCGGCTCGCGGAGCTCGAGACCATGTGGCAGGAGGTCTGTACCCTCTCCGACCAGGTGGAGCTGGACGAGGACGAGCACGAGGAGCTGCGCGAACAGCTCGTCCGGGTGGGGGAGACCGTCCGCCGGGACCCGCTGTCCCTGGTCGTCGGCACGCGCGTGGACACCTCGTCGCTGGGCCGCCTGCGGGGTCTCCTGGTCCGCACCCGGGGCGAGCTCCGCGACGCGCTGAGGATGCGCGACTCCTACACCCAGAGCGTCGCCCACCTGGTCTCGGCCATCGACGACGTCGAACAGGTCCTGCGCCACGCCCGTGGACTGCGCGCGAGGGTCGTCGCCAAGATCTCCGCTCCCGCGGCCCCCGACGTCCCCGACCCGGTCCCGGGGCTGCGCGCCGACCTCACGGAGATGGACGTCCTGCGTTCCCTGGGCGACTGGCGGGAACTCGGCACCCGGCTGGGGCGGGTCCAGCACGCGGTGCACCAGGCCAGCGACGCCGCCCACGCGTGCGAGGAGGACCTGTCGGAGCTCTTCGCGCGCCGGGCCGAGCTCCGCGGCCTCCTGGACTCGTACCGCGCCCGCGCGGTCCGCCTCGGCCTGGCCGAGCACGAACGTCTCGCCGGGCTCCACGGCCGCGCGCACGAAGAGCTGTGGAAGGCCCCCTGTGACCTGGGGGAGGCCGCCAGGGCCCTCAACGCCTACCAGCGGTCGCTCGGCGAACTCGCGGGAAGCGAACCCCCGGAGGGCGGAACCACACCCGGCGTCGGAGCGTCTGACGCCGAGACCGATGGTGGTGTGACCTAGATGACGATGTGCACTTCCCCCGACTGCGAGGGCCGGATCGAGGACGGCTTCTGCGTGGTGTGCGGCCTGGCTCCCGTGGACGTACGTGCGTCCTCCTCGCCCGACCCGTCGGCGCCGCGCCAGCCGGTGGGCGTCGCGCGGGGCCCCGCCGTCCGGACCCCGGACCCCCGGGACGAGCGGACCCAGCCCTCCTTCGGGGCGCCCCACCGCGCGCCCGGCCCGCGGCGGCGCTCGGGTGGCTCCCGCGCGTCGTCCGGTCCCACCTCCGGACCCACGTCCGGGGCCTCCTCCTCAGGAGGTTCCTCACGGGGCTCCGGCAGCGACACCGTGCACTCCCACCCGATCGGCTCGGGTGACATCCGCCTGTCCGGGCGGTCCGGGCCGTCCGGCTCCGGAACCCTCGGCACGTCCGCCGCCGAGGCCGACGGCTCCGGCCGTGGTGCCCGGCGCGGCATGCTCGGCGCCGGTCTGATCCGGGTCCCCCTGGTCCCGACGCACGACCCCTCCGAGGCGATCATGACCAACCCGGTCGTGTCGGAGAAGAACCGGTTCTGCGGCAACTGCTCCGAGAGGGTCGGCCGGTCGCGCGGCGAGCAGCCGGGCCGCACCGAGGGGTTCTGCCGCCAGTGCGGCACCCACTTCTCCTTCACTCCCAAGCTGGTCGCGGGTGACGTGGTGGGCGGCCAGTACCGGGTGGTCGGCTGTCTGGCCCACGGCGGCCTCGGCTGGATCTACCTGGCCCGGGACCTCAACGTCAACAACCGCTGGGTGGTCCTCAAGGGCCTGCTCAACGCCGGTGACGCCGAGGCGCACAAGGCGGCCGCGGCGGAGCGCGCGTTCCTCTCCGAGGTCGAGCACCCCAACATCGTCAAGATCATCAACTTCTCGCAGCATCCGGACCCGCGCACCGGCATCCCCGGCGGCCACATCGTCATGGAGTACGTGGGCGGCAAGTCCCTGCGGCAGCTGCTCGTCGAACGCCGGGAGAACGGATCCGCCGACGAGGTCCTCCCCCTGGGGCAGGTGATCGCCTACGGCCTGGAGTGTCTGCGCGCCCTCGGCTACCTGCACTCCAGAGGCCTGCTCTACTGCGACTTCAAGCCGGACAACGTCATCCAGAGCGAGGAGCTGATCAAGCTCATCGACCTCGGCGGCGTCCGGCGCATGGACGACACACTCAGCCCCGTCTACACGACCCCCGGCTACCGGGTGCCCGAGGACGAGCTGCGCGGACCGGGCCCCACGGTGAGCGCCGACCTCTACTCGGTCGGCCGGGCCCTGGCCGTGCTCAGCTTCCAGTTCGGATTCATGCGGCAGCACCCGCACAGCATCCCGGCGCGGCACGAGGTGCCCCTCCTCCAGCGGTACGAGTCCTACGACCGCTTCCTGCGCCGGGCCACCAGCATCGACCCGGAGGCACGCTTCCACGACGCCGGGGACATGGCCGAACAGCTCACCGGTGTGCTCCGCGAGGTCCTGTCCGACGTCGAGGGCGCCCCGCACCCGGCGGCCTCGGTGCTCTTCGGCGGCGAGAGCTTCACCCTCGTCTCGGGTGTGGGGAGGCACGACGCCGACCGCATGCTGAGCCCGCCGCCGCCCGGCGAGTCCGCCAGGCTGCTGCCCGCTCCGCTCATCGACCAGGCCGACCCGGCCGCACAGCTCCTGGGCAGCCTCGAGGGCATGTCCCCGGCCGAACTCATCCCGACCCTGCGGGCCGCCCGAGCCCCGAGCCCCGAGACACTGCTGAGGCTGGTCCGGGCCCTGATCACGGTCGGCCAGTACCACGAGGCCCTGGACACGCTCCAGCAGTTCGGCACGGCGGCCCCCGGCGACTGGCGGACCATGTGGTACCTCGCCGTCACCGAGCTGAGCATGGGCGGTTTCGAGGGGGCCCGTGGCCACTTCGACGAGCTCTACGACCACCTCCCCGGGGAGGTGGCGCCCAAACTCGGCCTGGCGCTGGCCTGTGAGCAGACCGGGGACCTGGAGACCGCCGCCCGTCAGTACTCCACGGTGTGGTCCACCGACCACTCGTACGTGAGCGCCGCCTTCGGGCTGGCCAGGGTCAGGCTGGCCCAGGGCGACCGGGCCGCCGCCATCCGGGTCCTGGACGCCGTGCCCGAGCTGTCCAGTCTGTACGTGCACGCGCAGACCGCGCTGATCGCCACCCTCGCGACCGGGGCCACCGACGGCGCCGACCACGTGCGCGCCGGGGAACGGCTCGACCGGATCGGGCTGGACAGCGAGTCCGCCGACCGGCTCGCCGCCCGGGTCCTCGAAGCCGCGCTGGGCTGGCTGCGCGCGGGCGGCGGGGACACGGGCGACCGACGGCTCCTCGGCGGGGACTTCACCGAGGAGGGCGTCCGCGCCAACCTGGAGCGGCGGTACCGGGCCCTGGCCCACCGCTCCGGTCGGCTGGCGGAACGCTACGAGCTGATCGACAGGGCGAACTCCCTCCGCCCCGTGACACTGCTGTGAGAAGTGAAGGAACGGCGATGACCGAGGTACGGACCTGCCCTGCCTGCGCCGAGACGGTGTCGGAGGGCGACCTCTACTGCGAGGGCTGCGGGCGTACCCTCCCGGCCGACGTGCGCTCCGGAGCGGGGGCGGGCCGCACACCCGACCGCGTCCCCACGGCGCCCCAGGCGAGCATGTCCGGGACCTTTCGTAGGGAGGTCTCCCCGGAGGACGAGACGGTGACGCTCGAGCGCCCCGGGCTGGTCCCGTCGGAGGGCGCGCCGACGGCACCCCAGGTGAGCCTGCACGGCTCCGTCCCCGAACCCCCCGACTCCCGGACCACCCAGCCGGTGGTGCGGGCCTCGGTGCCCGCCGCACCGACGCCACCGCCGAGCGCGGTCCCCGCCTGGCCGCCGCCCACGGAGGGGACCCGACCGGTCGCCGTGGACGACCCCGGCCTGTGCGTGTGGTGCCCCGGACACGTGGTGGACGGGTACTGCGGGAGGTGCGGCTTCCTCCAGCCCACCGGCCGGGACCACGTCGAGGTGCGTGCCCGGCGGGCCTTCGGGGTCAGTGACCGGGGCCTGCGGCACAGACGCAACGAGGACGCGATGGCGATCCGGGTCGTCGAGGACGACGCTCCGCACGCCGCGGGGACCGTCGTGGCCGTGGTCTGTGACGGGGTCTCCAGCTCACCCCGCTCCGACGAGGCCTCCCGGGTCACCGCGGAGACGGGCGCGACCGTGCTCGTCGAACGCGTACGCCGGGGAGCCGACCCGCGCGAGGCCACCGCCACGGCGATGACCCGCGCCGCCGAGGCGGTGGCCGCGATCGCCGAATCGCCCAGCTCCGCGCCGGCCTGCACCTTCGTGTCGGCCGTGCTGGACCCGCGCACCGGAGCGGTCACGCTCGGCTGGGTCGGTGACAGCCGCGCCTACTGGATCTCCGGCGGGCCCGCCTCCAGTGCCTCCGCCCTGCTCACCCGGGACGACTCGTGGAGCGAGGCGATGGTGCAGATGGGTGCCCTCTCCCGCGAGGAGGCGATGCGCTCGGCCAACGCCCACGCGCTCATCGCCTGGATGGGAGCGGACTCCGGGGAGATCGACGCGCACGTCTCGACGGTCACCCCGACCGGCCCCGGCGCGATCCTGCTGTGCAGCGACGGCCTGTGGAACTACTACCCGGAGGCCCGGGACCTGGCCGAGGCGGTGCCGGGGGCGTCGAGCGCGCCCGGGGAGGCGGCCCGCTCCTACGTCGGCCTCGCGCTGGAGGCCGGAGGCAAGGACAACATCACCGTCGTCGTCATCCCCGTGCCCGCCGACCAGGGGGGTCCCCGTGCCGAACGCGTCTGAACGCTCCGCCGGGCCCGGGTTCCGCGTCGAGGTCGACCAGAACCCGTACCTGCCGCTGGGCGGCACCGAGGTGCACGCCGTCGTGAGCGTGACTTCGGACGGCCCGGTGGGGGCGGGGTCGTCCGTGCCGGCCTCGGAGGTGATCATCGTCGACACCTCCGGCTCGATGTACGGCGAGAAGATCCACGCGGCCAAGCGGGCGGCGCGCGCGGCCGTCGAGACCCTGCGCGACGGGGTCCGCTTCGCCGTGGTCGCCGGGCACCGCGAGGCCGAGATGATCTACCCCGACGGCGTCCACCTGGCGGAGGCGGACGCCTCGACCAGGGCGGAGGCCCTGGCGGCCGTGGGACGGCTGCGCGCGGACGGCGGAACGCGGATGGGCGCGTGGCTGCTCAGGGCCGCGGAGCTCTTCGACACCGCGGGCGGGGGCATCAGGCACGCCATCCTGCTCACCGACGGCCAGAACAACGAGGTGCCCGACGTCTTCGACCGGGTCCTCCAGCGGGTCGCGGGCAGCTTCGTCTGCGACTGCCGTGGTGTCGGCACCGACTGGAAGGTGGAGGAGCTGCGCCGCATCGACGCCGCCCTCCTAGGTGGCGGCCCCGGCATCGTGGCCGACCCCGCCGACCTGGAGGCCGACTTCCGGGCGATGGCCCAGGCCTCCATGGGCAAGGCGGTGGCCGACGTGGCGCTGCGCCTGTGGACCCCGCCGAACGCCGTGGTGCGCTACGTGAAACAGGTCGCGCCCACCGTCCAGGACCTCACACACCGCGCGGTGGAGCGGGTCACCCGTGCCGGGGGGGACTACCCCACCGGCTCCTGGGGGACGGAGAGCCGCGACTACCACGTGTGCGTGGAGGTGCCGCCTGGCGACCCCGGCCGCCAGCTGCGCGCGGGCTGGGTCCGGGTGGTGCTGCCCGGTGAGGGCGGCGCCCAGGAGCAGGTCCTCGCCTCCGGGAACATCCTCGCCGAGTGGACGTCGGACGAGGCCAGGGTCACCGGGATCAACCCCCGGGTGGCCCACTACACCGGCCAGGTCGAACTGGCCCAGGCGATCCAGGACGGGCTGGACGCCCGTCGCGAGGGGGACGACGCGACCGCCACCACCAGGCTGGGCCGTGCTGTCGCTCTCGCACACGAGTCGGGGAACGAGGAGACCGCGAGGCTCCTCGACCGCGTGGTCGACGTCGTCGACGCGGCCACCGGGACGGTCCGGCTCAGGACCAGTGTCGACAAGGTCGACGAGATGACCCTCGACACCAACTCGACCCGGACCGTTCGGACCCGACCCGACCCGGGCGGACCGGGACCCGGCGGCGCCCCCGGACCCGGGTAGGAGGGACCATGCCGCGTTGCCCATCGGGGCACCACACCACGGCCGACGACTTCTGCGACACCTGCGGACTACGCTTCCGGACACCGTCCGTACCGACCCCCGCCCACCCCCCGACCCCGCCCGTACCCCTCCGGACACCCCCCAGGCCCCGACCGGCGACCAGGGGAGGCCCCTGCCCGCAGTGCGGTACCTCCCGGGCGGGCCGCTTCTGTGAGGAGTGCGGCTACGACTTCGCCTCCCAGTCCGGGAGCCACCACCGGCGCGGCTCCACACGCGACGGCGCGGCCCCGGGCTCGCGCTGGCGTGCCGTGGTCGCGGCCGATCCCGCCTACTACCAGTACATGGTCAACCAGGGCCTGCTCGACCCGAACCGGATCGTCTTCCCCGCGGGGGGAAGACCGCGCCGGGTGAGTCTCCAGGGCGACCGCGTGCACGTCGGACGGCACAGCAGGTCGAGGGGGTTCACCCCGGAGATCGACCTCGGCGGGCCCGGGGGAGACCCCGCGATCTCGCACATCCACGCGATCCTGCTGGCCCGCCCCGGTGACACCTGGTCGCTCCTCGACCCCGGGTCGACCAACGGGACCACCATCAACGGGACGGCCAACCCCATCCCCCACCACGTGGAGGTCCCCCTGAATGACAGCGACCGGATCTACGTCGGCGCATGGACCGTCATCATCATCCAGAAGGGGTGAACCCCGTTGATGCCCCCCGAATCCGAGCACGACCCCAAGCCCGCACCGGCCCCCGGACGACGGACCCGGGCCTGGTGGCCGCGCGTGCGCGTGTCGGCGCGGACCACCCCAGCCCGGGTGTGGGCCCTGACGTTGCTGTGCGTGGTCACCGTCGCCGGTCTGTTCGGCTCCGCGTCGGTGACCCTCAACCAGGCCCGTGAGGGCCTGGCCGTCCTGGGCGACGGTGCCGGACAACAGGCCCTGAACACCACGGGCCTCTACCTGAACCTGGCCGCCATGGACGCCAGCGTGGCGGACATGCTGCTCATGGGCACGGACCGCGACCTCGGTTCCGGGCGCGAGGCCGCACAGCGTCGTTACGACCTCAACCGGGAGAGGGCCGACGAGGTCCTCCTGGAGGTGGTCTCCCTGACAGGGGGCGAGGACCCGCGTGAGGGGGCCGTCGAGGAGCACACGGGCGACGACGCGGGCGAGGGAGCCGCTGACAACGGGCAGAGGAACGTCCACGCGCTCCTCAGCAACCTCGGCGCCTACCACCAGGAGGCCGAGCGGGCGCTCCAGGCCAACGACGCCGCGGGGGCCCCGCCGGGCGAGGTGGATCCCGAAGCGCTCGCGGCGTACCGGGACGCCACCCGGCTGATGCACACCGAACTGTTGCCCAAGGCCTTCAACCTGGGGCTGGAGTCGTCGGCGATCGTGCGCGAGAGCCACGAGGAGGGTCGGCTGACGGTGACGTCCGGGCGCGCGTGGGTCGGCGCCGCCGGTGCGGTGACGGTGGGGTCGCTCCTGGCCCTCCAGCTCTACCTGCGGGTGCGCTTCCGTCGCCGGTTCAACGTCGCCCTGCTGGTGGCGACGGCCGGTGCGGCGATGCTGACCACCGGGGTCGTTCTGGCACTGGGGGGCAGCGAGGGGCATGAGGTGGCCGCCAAGGAGGACGGGTTGGACCCGGCCATGGCGCTCTCCCGGGCCGGGGCGATCGCCACCGACATGCAGGCCGACCAGAGCCGGTACCTGATCGACGACGAGAGGGCCGACACCTACCAACAGGTGTACCTGGAACGGGCCCAGCAGGTGCTGTTCCGCAACGTCCGCACGTTGCCGAACTACTACGAGGCGGTCGGGGAGATCCCGGGCGCCTATCCGGCGCTGCCCGGGCCTCGCGGGTCCGACAAGGACGATCCGGAGGGAGACCCCGGCACCCTCGGTTATCTGGGGAGGAACGCCCAGGAGGCGCTGTTGGAGGGCGAGGAGGACTCCCTCGGGAGGGTGCTCACCACCTTCGTCGCGGTCCAGGAGGCGGACGAGCGCATGCGCGCCGCCGCGGCCGAAGGCGACGCGGCGGGGGCCATCGGTATCCGCATGGAGGTGGCGGACACCGAGGACGGCCTGTTCCGCCAGCACGAGGACGCCCTGGACACCCTGGCCGAGACGCACAGGAACGAGTACGAGGAGGGCATTCGCAAGGGCCAGGCGCTCCTGTCCCCGTGGACCTGGGGGCTGCCCCTCGGCACTCTGGCGCTGTTCGCCCTGGTCGTGGCGGGGGTCCGACCCCGATTGGCGGAGTACCGGTGACCCCGGCGGGCGCGGGACCGTCCGTGCGCGAGGAAGCCCCCCGAGAGAGGAACGGGACCATGTGGTTGCGAGGAGGCCGGGGCAGGGCCGTGGCGGCTCTGTCCGGCGTGGCGATCCTGGCGCTGACCGCCTGCTCGGCGGCGGGGGGAGGGGAGCCGACCGTGGAGTCCCTGCTCGACAAGGAGTCGGTCACGATCGGGGTCAAGGCCGACCAGCCCGGGGTGGGGTTGGAGGGCGAGAGCGGGGAGTTCCAGGGGTTCGACGTGGACGTGGCGAACCACATCGCCGAGGAACTGGGGATCAGCGACGTCGACTTCGTGCCCATCACCTCCGACGTGCGTGAGAAGAGACTGAGGGAGGGGCAGGTGGACATGGTCGTGGCGACCTACTCCATCACCCCGGCGCGCGGTACCCAGGTGACCTTCGCGGGCCCCTACTACGTGGCCAAACAGGACATCCTTGTGCGGAAGGGGGACCAGAGCGTGCGGGGGGTGGCCGATCTGGAGGGAAAGGTGATCTGTCAGGGAGACGGTTCCAACTCCGCGATCCGGGTCCAGGAGGAGTTCGACGTCGCTGTGGAGAAGGTCAAGAAGCCGAGGACCTACAGCGACTGCGTCGACCAGCTCAGGGACGGCGAGATCGACGCGGTGTCCACGGACGACCTGATCCTCGCCGGGTTCCTGGACGAGGACCCCGACGCGTTCCAGTTCGTGAACAGCCCGTTCACCGAGGAGAGGTACGGGGTGGGCCTGCCCAAGGGGGACGTGGCGGGCTGCGAGGCCGTGAACAGGGCGATCGACGGGATGTTCCAGAGCGGAGCGGCCGAGGCGAGCCTGGACAAGTGGTTCGGCGACACCGACCTGGACCTGGTCATGTCCGTGCCCCAGTTCGAGGGCTGCGACAAGGAGGGCGGCCGCCCGGAGGAGTGACGGGTGGGGAGGATCGTGCCGAGTGGCCCGAAGGGGGACGTTTGCCGGATACTGAACCCCGTACGGGACTTTGGGGGCAGAGAAGAGGAGTGGTCCGTTGACCATCGTCGAGTTCCTGAACGCGCGCCTGGACGAGGACGAACGCGCGTCCAGGGCCGTTCCCGTGGGCTCACGCGGCCGCGAACGGGCGCTGGCCGAGGTCGCGGCCAAACGCGGGATCGTCCGGGGCTACACCGAGGCGCACGACGCGAGCATGCGCATCGTCGACCCCTCCGCCCCGGTGCCGAACGTCGGCGGTGACCCCTGGTCCGAGCTGCTGGCCTGGCGGCTCGCGGTGAAGTACCTGGCCTCCGTGTACCGGGGCCACCCCGCGTACGACCGGAGCTGGGAGGAGTGACCGCCTAGGCGGGCTCGGGGAGGTCGAGGAGCCGTTCCACGGTCTGGAGCAGGTCCCGTCCCTCGACGTCGGGGCGGGGGAAGACGGACGGGAAGCGTCCCTCCAGGTGGGCCGACCACCCCGTCACGAGTCCGGCCCGGCGGCCCCCCGCCGCGTCCCAGCCGTGCGCCGTGACCAGTCCCAGCCGCTCCGGGGGCACCTCCAGTTCCCGGGCGGCCGCGAGGTAGGGCTCGCGGGCCGGTTTCCACGCCGACGTGCCCCCGACCCCGGCGAGTGGTTCCAGCGCGAGCCCGGAGCGTTCGAGCAGCGGGCGGAGCCGTCCGTCGTCGCCGTGGCCGAGCACCGCCGTCCGGACGCCCCGTTCGTGGGCGGCCGAGAGCGCCGTCGCCGCCTCGGGCCGGGGGTCGAGGCGGCCGAGCCCGTCGATGATCACGTCCTCGGCGGCCGGGGCGATCTGGTGTCCGGTGATGTCCCTCAGGGAGCCCCGCGCCACGTCCTCGAAGGTCCGCTCGCCACCCAGCAGGGACAGCGCGAACGCGTCCCTCAGAAGGTGGTCGCACCAGCGGGTCATGAGCACCCGGGGGATGCCCGCCTCGCGGAAGCGCCACTCCAGCGGTCCGAGGGGGAAGAGGGTGTCGAGGGCGTCGAGGACGAGGGCGGCGGGGCGGACGGGGGCGTGCGCGTGAGGGGGCATGCGGTGCGCTCCATCTCGGAGGGGGCTGGCGATGCGTACCTACCCCGCCGCCGGGCTCAGAAGACGGCGTAACCGGAGATCTCGTCCTCCAGGTGGGGTGGCAGCTGGGCGCGGATCAGCGCGTCCGGCAACGAGACGAACGGGGCGGATTCCCGCGCGGCCACCAGGGCGTCGGCGTGCTCGGAAGTGAGGCCCGGCAGTCCGGCGATCGCCTCGGCGGGCGCGCGGTTGAGGTCGACGAGCCCCCCGTCGTCGTAGCCGGTGCGCAGGTCGGGTCGGCCGATCCCCAGTTCACGCGCCAGGGCGGGGTCGTCCACGAGCAGGGCGCGGGCCTCCTCGCGGCGCAGCGCGCGGTCGGCGGCCATCGCCCGGAGTTCCGCGTTGCCCTGGTGCGCGCGGCTCCCGGACGCGGAGGCGGGGGCCGGGCCGTTGGACGCGGGCCCGTCCGGTTCGCCGCGCAGTCTCCGGTTGCGCTTGGAGTTCAGGTTGTAGACGTCGTGGAACAGGTAGGCCGTGGCGGAGAGGGTGTAGACGACGAGGACGCCCAGGCTGACGTTCTCCAGGAGGCTGTCCTCCGCGCTGCCGCCGAAGACGAACAGGAGGGGCAGGCAGACCACCGCGAGGATTCCCGCCACGGCGGACCTGTGGCGGATCGCGACGTAGCCGAAGGCGAACACGCTGAGTCCGCCGCAGGAGAGCAGGTTCGTGAGGAGGAAGCCGATCCCGCCGGGCCTGATGTCGCTCGCGGGCTTCGCGGGCGGCTGCGGCGGAGGCGGTCCGGGCGGTGCGTGGTGCGGCGGATACGGAGGCAGGCGTCGCTCTCCGTGATCGCCGTGGTTCTGTCGGGGGTCGTAGCCACCAGGGGACCACCCGGGGCCAGGGGATGTGTTCGACATCGTCCCAGCTTATGTCGTTCCTCCCCCGCCGCGATGTGCAGGGGTTTCGTGAAGGAACGCGGAGTACCTCCGCCGAGGGTCAGTGGGCGGCGTTGAGCTGCGGAATCTGCTCCGCCGCCCACGGGCTGATCACCCAGGGTGTGCGGTCGGCCAGCGTGACCACGTCCGGCCAGGCCGCCCAGGTGAACTCCGCGACCTCGTTCGCGTCGGGGGCGGGAGTGTCCTCGGTCCGGGCCCAGAAGACCGGACAGAACTCGTTCTCCACGATCCCCTCGGCCGACACCGCGCGGTACCGGAAGTCCGGGAGCGCCTCGGTGACCTCCGTCAGCTCGATCCCCAGTTCCTGGCGGACCCTGCGGCGCACCGCCTCCTCCATGGACTCCCCGGGGGCGGGATGGCCGCAGCACGCGTTGGTCCACACGCCGGGCCAGGTGGTCTTGCCGAGGGCGCGGCGAGTGAGCAGCACCCGACCCTCCGGGTCCCGTACGTAGCAGGAGAAGGCCAGGTGGAGCGGGGTGTCCTCGGTGTGGACGACGGCCTTGTCGGCCACACCCACCGGCTCGTGGGCCTCGTCCAGCAGGACCACGAACTCGCGCTCCGCGCCGTCCTCGGCGGGCGTCTGCTGGCTCACGGATCTCCCCCTGCCCGTGGAGCCGCCGGCTCCACGCGTCGATTCCCAGTGCTGACTCACCTCCCATGGTCGCCGCTCCCCGGACCCCTTCGCACCCGACCGTCCGGTCCCGGAGTGCGCATAGGGTTCCTGATGGCCCGGCAGGAGGCCACCAGGATCAGCGGCGGGATGCAGTGGTGACGGAAACGGTGACGCGGACCACGGTCGACGGGATCGACCCGGACAGGCTTCGGGTGTGCCTGGAGGTGTTGGCGGAGGCGGAGGGCCTGCCCGCCGACCACGACGACTCCATGGCCCTCCAACGGGGCACCGCACGACTGTTCAAGGCGCTGAAGGAGCGGCGGCGCAGGGAGCGCAACGCCGCCCGCAGGGCCCACGACGAGGCCGTCTTCGCCGCCACCGCCACGGCCGCCCCCGACCGGATCGACGACGAGACCAACGGGCGCGCGCTGACCAGCCGCGCCCTGGCCGCCGGTGAGGACGGCGCGGCGGAGCCCGGGCGACAGCTCGCCGGGGTGCTGCGCAAGGCCCGCCCCTGTTACGTGTGCAAGCAGAAGTACGAGGAGGTCGACGCCTTCTACCACCAGCTCTGTCCGGAGTGCGCCGTCTTCAACAGGCAGCGCCGCGAGGCCCGCACCGACCTGACCGGGCGGCGGGCCCTGCTCACCGGGGGCCGCGCCAAGATCGGCATGTACATCGCGCTGCGGCTCCTGCGCGACGGCGCCCACACCACCGTCACCACGCGCTTCCCCAACGACGCCGTGCGCCGCTTCGCCGCGATGCCCGACAGCGACCAGTGGCTGCACCGGCTGCGGGTGGTCGGCATCGACCTGCGCGACCCCGGCCAGGTGGTGCGGCTGGCCGACTCGGTGGCCGAACAGGGGCCGCTGGACATCCTCATCAACAACGCCGCGCAGACCGTGCGCCGCTCACCGGGCTCCTACGCCCCGCTGATCGCCGCCGAGGCCCAGCCGCTGACCGGGGAGGGCCTGCCGGAACCCCTGGTGCTCGGCGGGGTCCGCCCCCGTGAGCTGGAGGGCGCCACCGAGTCCGAGGTGGCCGAGGTTCCGCCGCACACGCTGACCCCGGAGATGCTCACGTCCCTGGCGCTGACCACCGGAGCGGCGCACCCGGACCGGGCGCACCAGGCCGGGGCGATCGACGCGGGCGGCCTCGTGCCGGACCTGGCACCGGTCAACAGCTGGACCCAGCGGATCGGCGGGGTCGACCCCGTGGAGATGCTGGAGGTGCAGCTGTGCAACGTGAGCGCGCCCTTCCTGCTGGTGGACCGGCTGCGCCCGGCGATGGCCGCCTCCTCCGCGCGGCGCGCGTACATCGTCAACGTGTCCGCGATGGAGGGCGTGTTCGGTCGCGGGTACAAGGGCCCCGGCCACCCGCACACCAACATGGCCAAGGCCTCGCTGAACATGCTCACCCGGACCAGCGCCAAGGAGATGCTGGAGACCGACGGCATCCTCATGACCAGTGTGGACACCGGGTGGATCACCGACGAGCGGCCGCACCCGGACCGCGTGCGGATCGCCGCCGAAGGGTTCCACGCGCCCCTCGACCTGGAGGACGGCGCGGCCCGCGTGTACGACCCCATCGTGCGGGGGGAGCTCGGGGAGGACCTGCACGGCTGCTTCCTCAAGGACTACCGGCCCTCGAACTGGTAGCCGCCCGCCCCGGGGGCCTCAGGGTGTGAGGACCAGGCGGACCGGTGCGCCGGTCCGCCTCTCCAACCGGTCGACCGCCTGGGGCGCCTCCTCCAGGGGGAACGTCCCGCTGACGGAGCGGCTGAACTCCAGGCGGCCCGCCCGGACCAGGTCCACCAACTGCACCACGTGTTCCGGTTCCGACCCGTAGTGGCCGAGGACCTGCTGACGCAGGTAGCTGAACCGGGTGCCGTCGCGCACCTCCAACGGCTTGTCGGTCAGCCCGACCAGCACCAGGCGCCCGTGCTCACCGAGGACCTGGACGGCCTGCTCGCGCACGATCGGCACGCCCGCGAAGTCGAAGGCGACGTCCAGTCCCCGACCGTGGGTGAGCTGGCCGATCCGGGTGAGGAAGTCCGGCGTCGTGGAGTCCAGGGCCACGTCCGCCCCGTAGTCCAGCGCGCGGGCACGCGCCCGCTCGTCGGGGTCGGCGGCGATGATCGGGGCGGCGCCCACCATGCGCAGGAGCTGGACGGCGTGCGCGCCCAGCCCGCCCACCCCCCACACGGCCACGGCCTCCGCCGGGCGCACGTCGCCGGTGGCGGTCACGGCGGCCCAGGGCGTGGAGACGGCGTCGGGGATGATCGCGGCCTGCTCGAAGGGCAGTCCGTCCGGGATGGGCACCAGGGTGGACTCGCTGGCCAGCGCGTACTCGGCCCACCCACCGTCGTAGTCCACGCCCCGGGTGAGCAACCGGCCGTGCCGGTCGTGCTCTCCGGCCTGGAGCGCCACCCGGTCCCCGACCCCGACGTCGAACACCTCCGGGCCCAGCTCCTCGACCACCCCGGCCACCTCGTGTCCCAGGGTGACGGTGTCGCCCCGAAGGTGGAGGGGGGTCAGGGAGCCGTCGACGAGGTGGGCGTCGGACAGGCACACACCCGCCGCCCGGACCCGGACGAGGACCTGGCCGGGGCCCGGGGCGGGGCGGGGGACGTCGGTGACCGTGAGGGTCCGGTCGGTGATGTTCAGCCGGGCCGCGCGCATGGTGGCCATAGGTCGTTCCTCGCAGTCGTGTCGCAGGTGCCCATTTCCTCACCGATCATCACGGTTGGTGTGGGTGTGCCCGCGGGGGCGACACGGACCTCACGGGTCAGAACCCGCTCACTTTTTCGTCAAGCGGGCGGGGCCCTCAGTCCATCAGCCCGCTGCGGTACGCCCAGGCGGCGACCTCCACCCGGTTGCGGGCGCCGAGCTTCTCCTGGACGCGGGCCAGGTGCGTCTTGACCGTGCTCACCGTGACGTGCAGCTCCGCCGCGACCTCGGTGTTGGTGAGGCCCCGCGCGACGGTGCGCACGATGTCCAGCTCGCGCGCGGTCAACCCGCCCTCGGTGTGGTCCCTCCGGGGCGCCCGGGCCGTCGAGAAGTGCTGGAGCAGGCGCACGGTGATCTGCGGTGAGACCATGGCGTCGCCCCGCGCAGCGGCCCGCACGGCCTCGATCAGGAGCGCCGGGCCCGCGTCCTTGAGCAGGAACCCCACCGCGCCTCCGGTCAGCGCGGCGTGCACGTACTCGTCGAGGTCGAAGGTGGTCACCACGACCACCCGGAGCGGGTCGGCCACGCCCGGACCGGCCAGCCGACGGGTGGCCTCCAGCCCGTCGATCCCCGGCATCCGGATGTCCATGAGCACCACGTCCGGGCGCAGCTCCTCAGCGAGCCGGACCGCCGTCAGCCCGTCACCGGCCTCCCCGACCACCGTGATCCCGTCCTCGGCGTCGAGCATGTAGCGGAAACCCGTCCGGACCATCTGCTGGTCGTCGGCGAGCAGCACCCGAATCGTCGTCCCCGTCGTCGTCCCTGTCGTCAACCCCGGTCTTCCCCTCCGCGCTGGGCGGGGATGGTTCCCCGCACCGTCCAACCCTGCCCCACGCCGTCGGGTCCCGCGGTCAGGTCACCGCCGAGGAGGCGGGCGCGCTCGGCCATGCCCACCAGCCCGTGCCCGCCGCCCACGGGGATGCCCGCGCCCCGGCCGTCGTCCTGGACGCGCAGCTCCACCTCGCGCTCCTGGGCCGTCACGACCACGCTCACCCGGGTGGCGCCCCGGGCGTAGCGCAGCGCGTTGGTCACCGACTCCTGGGCGATCCGCAGCACCGCCGTGCCCACCTCCGGAGGCAGCTCCGCGACCGGCCCCGACACGTGCACGGCCACCTCGGGCCGCCCGGGCGCGGCCGGGGCGGCGAGCGCGTCCAGGCCCTCGGCGGGGCCGGGAGCCAGCGGGGCCTCGCCCGGGTCCCGCAGGCGGGTGACCATCCCCCGCATCGACTCCAGGGCCCGGGTGCCCGCCGCCTCGATCTCCGGCAGGGCCGCCCGCACCGCCCCCGGGTCGCGTTCCGCGATGTGCCGCAGGGCCTGGGTCTGCACCACGATCCCGGTGACCTCGTGGGCCACCACGTCGTGCAGGTCGCGGGCGATGGCCAGCCGCTCCGCCGCGCGGACCCGCTCCACGTCGGCGGTGCGCTCGGCCCGGCGCCAGCGCAGGTACAGGCCGGGGGCCAGCCCGGCCACGACCGCGAGCAGCGGGGTGGACGGACCGAGGTCGAAGGGCTCACGCAGGTAGTCGGAGTAGGTGGCGCCGAAGGTCATGAGCACGGCCACGGCGATCTGCCAGCCCCGGCAGCGGTACGCGGCCAGGCCCAGGAGCACGAGCATCCCCACGCCCTCGGACATGGTGATCGGGTAGCCGAAGATTCCCTTGGGCAGCGGCCAGAGCAGCACCGACACGACCGTCACGGCCGTGGGCCCGGCCACTGCGGCGGCCAGGGTCGCGAGGGGGCCGGCCGAGGGCCGCGCGACCAGGGCGACGAGGAGCACGCACAGCGCCCCGGAGACGCAGCCCGCGAAGTCCATCGCGGAGGAGGGCGGGCCGGGCCAGTCCGGGTGGGTGGAGATATCCGCCGCCATCCGCACGTCGATGGCCCACAGCAGGAGCGTCCCCGCCGTCAGGGCGAACGCCACAAGATGGGGAAGCGCCCGCGACCGACCGTCAACGGTGGCGACGAGCCTGGTCAGAGCCGAGATGTGGAGCATGCCGACCAGGTTAGGCCGTGGTCCGGCGGCCGTGCATCGGTCAAAGGAACGACGCTCGGCGGGGGTGGGAGAGGGGAGGGGCCGAAAGGCTGACCCCGGGCCCGTCGGGGTTCGGCTCTTCGGTCGATGTGCGGCGACGGACCGCCGGGCGACGCTGGTTCCGTGACCCAGAGGAGGAACCAGTGACCATCGCATCGACCCCGGCCGGAGTCCCGGCCACCGCACCGCCGCCAGGGGGGACGCCCACGGGCGTTCCCGGACGCCGGATGCCGCTCCTGGACGTGACCCGCGCGCTGGCGATGATCGGCGTGGTGGCGATGAACGTGACCGTCGTCGTCTTCCCCGCCGAGCGCGCCGGGGTGATCGAGCAGAGCACGCTCGCCTCGGTCGTCGACGGGGCGTTGGGCCTGTTGATGTCCGGCAAGGCCCGCGCGCTGCTCATGGTGCTGCTGGGCGTCGGCGCCGTCCTGGCGTGGCGGGCTGCGACCCGGCGCGGGGGACGCCCGATGAGCGTCATGGTGCGGCGCTACGTGTTCCTGGGACTGCTCTTCGGGGTGCCCCACCTGCTGGTGTTCTCCGGCGACATCCTCGTCCACTACTCGCTGGCCGCGCTGTTGCTCGCTCCGCTGATGCCGTTCCTGCTGGCGGGGCGGGGGACTCGGCCGCTGTGGTTCGCGGTGGCGCTGTTCGTCACCGCCCCGGTCATCGAGTACGCCCTCGGCACGGTGATCCCGGGCCACGAGATGAGCATCCTGGTCACCCTCGTCCCGCAGACCCTCGGGTTCTTCTGCGTGGGCGTGTGGCTGGCCCGCAGGCCCGAGCTGGCCCCGGAGCACGAGGGCCAGCCCACCCGGCTCCCGGTGCGCATGGTGGGGGCGGGGCTGGTGGGGGAGCTGCTCGGTCTGCTGTTCCTGTTCGGCTCGGACCTGTTCTTCCCCATGGAGTTCGACGCCGACGGCGTCCCCGTGATGAACGCGGACGGCATGCCGGTGATCCACCCCGGCTCCGACATGATGACCTCCTTCGGGGCGGCCCTCAGTGGCCTGGGCGGCGCCCTGATCTACCTGGGCCTGGTGTGGTGGCTGGTCGCGCGTGGTCGGACGGCGGGGCGCGCCCTGGGCGCCCTGGCCCCGCTGGGGCGGATGACGCTCACCGTCTACCTGGGCAGCACCACTGTGTTCCTGCTGACCATGAAGCCGTTCGAGGGCGAGATCCCGCTCCTGGCGCAGTACGGGGTCGCCGCCGTCTACTTCGTGGTGATGGCCCTGTTCGCCCGCTGGTGGCTGGGGCGCTTCAGGCTGGGGCCGGTGGAGTGGATCTGGCGCAGCCTGACCTACCTGCGTCCCATGCCGATGCGCCGTGCTCCGGAGGCGGTCACCGCCTCCTCCCCGGTCGCCGACCCGCAGGACGCGCGCCACGGCGGGACCGTGCCCGAGTCACCCGGCCCCACGGAGACCGTTCCGGGCGCCACCCGGCCCACGGACTCCCGCTCCGGAGCCCCTGACGCCACCGGAGTCCGCGACGCCGCCGGAATCGGAGCCCGCGACGCCACGGACCCGGGCGGGGCCTCCTCCCCCTGACCGGGAGCCGGGAGGCGGCCCGGGGCGGGGCGTCCGTTCGCGGGGGCGGTGCCCTCACTTCGACGGGCCCGGGCCGGAGCAGGTGCTCCGGCCCGGGCCCGGCCGTTCAGCCCCCGGCGACGGAGGGCAGCAGTCGGACGTCCGCTCCGTCGCGGACCGGGGCGTCCAGGCCGCCCACGGTGCGGCACTCGTCCTGGTCCACGAACACGTTCACGAAGCGGCGCAGAGCGCCCTGCTCGTCCCTGATCCGACGGTCCAGGCCGGGGTGGAGGGCGGCCAGCGCGTCCAGCACCCCGCGCAGCGCGGTTCCGTCCTCGACCTCGACCCGAACGTGGGTGGCGCCCTCGGCGTCGGCACGCAGCACGCTGGTCAGGTGCACGGTCACCCGCATCTCACACCTCCGTGGCCCGCACGCTCAGGACGTCGGGCAGATGGGCGGCGACGAGGCGCCAGCGGTCGTCGTCGTCCGTCGTCGCGTACACGTCCCCCGAACGGGTGCCGAAGTAGAAGCCGGGCACCTCCGCCCCGTCCGTGCAGGCGGCGTCGCGCAGGACGATCCCGAAGTACGGCTCCTCGGGCAGGCCCTCGTTGATCGCCCGCCACGTCCGGCCGCCGTCGTCGGTCCGGTAGGCGCCCAGGCGGTGCTTCGCCGGGAGGTGGACCTCCTGGCTGATCACCGGGAAGTTCAGCGCGGTGTCCGGGGTGTGCGGGTGCGCGACCATGGCGAAGCCGAAGTCGGTGGGCAGACCCTCCTCGATCCGGCTCCACCCGTCCGCCGCCGGGTCCGCGCTGCGGTAGACGCCGTGGTGGTTCTGCGCGTAGAACGAGCCGTCCGGGGCGGCGGCGACCTTGTGCACGCACTGGCCGTACTCGGGCTCCTCGTCGGGGAGGAACCCCGCGGAGATGCCCCGGTTGGTCGGATTCCAGCTCGCCCCGTCGTCCGCGGTCTGGTAGACACCCCCCGTGGACATGGCCACGGTGATCGCCTCGGGCGACCGGTGGCCCACACCGAGAGTGCCGGGCAGGATCGTGTGGATGGCGGCCCCTCCGGCACCGGGCATCCAGTTGACCCGGTGCGGGTGGTCCCACAGCGCGCGGACCAGCTCGAAGCTGTCGCCTCCGTCGGAGGACCTGAACAGGGCGTGCGGCTCCACCCCGGCGAACACGGTGTCGGGGTCGGCGCCGAAGGCGAACTGCCAGGCACGGGTCAGTGAGCCGTCCGTGTCCTGGGGGAAGGCGATCGGCGGGGCCGGGGGCTCGGTCCACGTGGCGCCGAGGTCGTCGCTGTGCCAGACGCTCGGGCCGAAGTGCCAGCTCTCCGTGCCGACGAGCAGACGCCCGGTGTGCGGGTTGATCCCGACCGCGTAGACGGGACTCACCCCGGCGTCGTTGGCCTCGTCGAGCCGGTGCGGGCCGGTCACGTCCCATGTGCGCCGATCCTCGCTCCGGGCCGTGAAGAGCCCCTTGCGCGTGCCGATGACCAGGAGATATGCCATGACGAACTCCAAGATGTGAGCCAGGTCTCCACTCTGGCACAGGGGTGCGACGAACGTCGGGAGCCACGAGGACGAGCGCGCGGGGAGGGTCGAGGAGGCGCCGGGAGCGGGTTCCGGACGTCTCGGCAAGTGAATAGTTAGGAACCCGAACGATTTACCGTGGGTGGCGAATTCGGCCCTCGGGGAAATGGTGGCCCTGTTGAGGGATAACTTCCGTGTGGAGGGAACCCTTTCCGGGCAAGGGTTCTGCGGCGAGTGGAAGGCGGTTGTCGGTACCAGATCACTTTGCAATAAACTCCCGGGCTACCGGTGTTCGCTCCGAGGCTGCCCCCAGGCCCCGGAACGCCGGTCACATCCCGTCATCCAGCCCGGAAGACATCCCGCTCCTTCGGTCTCTCGGTCCGTTTCGGGACCACCGTCCCAATGGCCGGTCCCGCGTACCATCGAGAACCGAGTTCCCACTCGATAGGGTCGCCTCATGCAACACCCCCCGGACACGCTCCACGCTCGCAAACGTCGTAAGGCGAGGGCCACGATCGTGTCAGCAGCCTTCCAACTCTTCGCCGAACACGGATTCGACAACGTGACGGTCGCGGCCATCGCGGAACGCGCCGAGGTCGGCCGCACGACCTTCTTCCGGTACTTCGGTGACAAACAGCAGGTGCTGTTCGCCGACGACAGCGCCGAGGTGGACCGCATGTGCTCCTACGTGCGCGAACGTGCGGACCTGAAGCCGGGGACCGACCTCGGGGACGCGCTCGCCCTGCTCCGTGAGGCCGCGACCGCCAGCGGACCCACCGCCCTCTCCCCGGCGCACTCGGCCGTGCTCGTGCGGCTCCTCAGGGAGAGCATCGACCTCAGATCCCGCTACCTGCTCACCCGCCAACAGAGGGCGCTCCGCCTGGCCGGTGCCCTGACCGAGGCCGGGACGGCGGAGAACGTCGCCGTCCTGGCGGCCCACACCGCCATGGCCTGCGACCTCACGGCGATGCGGCTCGCGGAGGGCCCCGAGGCCTACCCCGCCCGGGTGGACGAGGCCCACGGGCTCCTCCGCACCCTCGGGGCGTCCGGGGGATGACCGGATCGGGGCGCGACCCTCCTGCCCCGATCCCGTGCTCACCGGTCGTGCTCGCGCACCAGACCGACCAGCCTGCGGCCGAAGAACACCACCACCGCCAGACTGACCGCGCTCACCAGTGCGTAGGGGACACGGAGCGCGTCAGCCTGGCCCAGGGTGGGTGCCAGGACGGCCACCAAGACGCCTCCAGCCGCCATGCCCACGGCGCTCATGCCCCAGCTGACCGTGCGCATGGCGGCGTTCACGCGCCCGAGCAGGTGGTCCGGGGTGACGCGCTGGCGGATGGAGGTCATCGCGACCGCGTAGCCCAGCACCAGGCCGCCGCTGAGGAGATACACCCCGGCCACCACGGGGGTGAGCGGGAACAGCGCCACCAGCAGGTACAGCAGCCCGCTCGCGGCCAGGCAGAACGTCGGCAGGGTTCCGTGGGGCAGCGCGGAGCGCAGACGGGAGACCACCTGCCCGCCGATCACCCCGCCGATCGCGGCGAAGGCCATGAGCAGGCCGAACCCGGTCGACCCCAGCCCCAGGACGTCGCGGACGAACAGCACCTGGGTGGAGAGCAGGGTGGCGTAGGCGGTGTTCACGAACACCGCGATGACGGCCACCGAGCGCAGCAGCGGCTGGTCCCACAGGGCCCGCACGCCCTCGACCACGTCGCTCCACACACCGCGCGGCGTCCGCCCGGCGGAAGTTGGGCAGGGCGTTGCGGTCGTCGCGGGGGTGGTCGCGCGGACCCGCAGGAGCGCCACCACCGACACCAGCAGCGCGGCGACGTTGAACAGGAACGGCGCGAACAGGCCGAGGGCCAGCACGAACCCGCCCAAGGGGCGTCCGGCGAACTCCTGCGCGACGACCGCCCCGGACCGGACGTGTCCGTTGGCGCTCTCCAGTCGTTCCCTGGGGACCAGCGCCGTCACCGTGGTCTCGGCGGCGGTGTCGTGGCAGACCTCCAGGGCACCGAAGCAGAACGCGAAGGCGGCGAGCAGGGGGATCGAGGCCCAGCCGGAGAACACCACCAGGGCCAGCAGCGCCCAGAGCAGCATCCGCAGCGCGTTGGCGGAGACCATCAGCGTGAACCGGGGCAGGCGGTCCACCAGCACCCCCGCGGGGAGCGCCAGGAGGAGCCAGGGGAGTCGGCCCGCGGTGGCGACGGCGGCCACGAGCGCGGCGTTCTCGGGGGCCAGGGAGGACGCCAGCCACGGGACGGCGATCATCGCCACGCCGTCGCTCAGGTTCGAGGCCAGGGACGCGGACCAGAAGGCCCAGAAACGTCCGCCGAGCGGCGCTGACGACGGGCGGGGGGTGGGGTCGGACACGGGGGGACCACCGACTTTCCGCGCCGGTGTCTCGGGTGGCTCCGGAGAGGGGGCACCGGCACACAGCTCCACGCTAACCGCGACCCACTCGGGGCACGCGGGCCGCGTGGGCGACCGGCGCGGGCCGGAGTCCCACAACGCGTCGCCTCGGGGTCTGGATTTAGTAGGACGTCCAACTATATGGTGAGGGGGCCGAGGAGCGGGGAAGCTGGTGCGAATCCAGCACGGTCCCGCCACTGTGACCGGGGGAGACTCCGGAAGTCAGGCCACCGCTCGCGGCCCGAGATTCGTGTGGTCCACGAGGATGGAGCGAACACGCATGGTCAGCGAGCTGACGCATTTCGTGCATGGCAGGAACGTCCCGGGCCGGAGCGGCCGCTTCGGTGACGTCTACGAGCCCAGCACCGGTCGGATCAGGGCGAGGGTCCCCCTGGCGGACCGGGCGGAGACCGAGGCGGTCATCGCCGACGCCGAGGAGGCACAGGTCGCCTGGGGTTCCTGGAGCCCCCAGCGCAGGGCGCGGGTCCTGCTCAGGTTCCTCCAGCTGGTCGAACCCGAGCGTGAGTCGATCGCCCGGGCCCTGTCCGCCGAACACGGCAAGACCGTGGCCGACGCCCACGGCGACCTCCAGCGCGGACTGGAGGTGGTCGAGTTCGCGGCCGGGATCCCGCACCTGCTCAAGGGCGAGTTCACCGACAACGCCGGGGCCGGGATCGACGTCCACTCCCTGCGCCAGCCCCTGGGCGTGGTCGCGGGCATCACCCCGTTCAACTTCCCGGCGATGATCCCGCTCTGGAAGGCCGCACCCGCTCTGGCCTGCGGGAACGCTTTCATCCTCAAGCCCTCGGAACGCGACCCCTCGGTCCCGCTCCGGCTGGCCGAGCTCTTCCTGGAGGCCGGACTCCCGCCCGGCGTGCTCAACGTGGTCAACGGCGGCAAGGAGACGGTGGACACCCTGCTCACCGACCCCCGCGTGGCCGCGGTGGGCTTCGTGGGCTCCACCCCGATCGCGGAGTACGTCTACTCCACGGCCACCGCGCACGGCAAGCGGGCCCAGTGCTTCGGCGGGGCCAAGAACCACATGGTCGTCATGCCCGACGCCGACCTGGACCAGGTCGCGGACGCCCTGATCGGCGCCGGGTACGGGTCCGCCGGTGAGCGCTGCATGGCGATCTCCGTGGCGGTCCCCGTGGGCGAGGAGACCGCCGACGCCCTCGTCTCCAAACTGACCGAACGCATCGCCGGGCTGACCGTGGGCGCCTCGGACGACCCCGACGCCGACTTCGGACCCCTGGTGTCCAGGGACGCCCTCGACCGGGTGGACGCCTACGTCGCCCTGGGCGTGGAGGAGGGCGCCGAACTGGTGGTCGACGGGCGCGGCCTCAAGGTGAAGGGTCACGAGGAGGGCTTCTTCACCGGGGCCTCCCTGTTCGACCGCGTCACCCCCGACATGCGCGTCTACCGGGAGGAGATCTTCGGCCCCGTGCTGTCCGTGGTGCGCGCGGCCGACTACGAGGAGGCCCTGCGACTGCCCAGCGAGCACGAGTACGGCAACGGCGTCTCCGTCTTCACCCGGGACGGCGACACCGCGCGCGACTTCTCGCAGCGCGTCAACACCGGCATGGTCGGCGTCAACGTGCCCATCCCGGTGCCGGTCGCCTACCACACGTTCGGCGGCTGGAAGAGGTCCGGCTTCGGAGACCTCAACCAGCACGGTCCCGACTCGATCCGCTTCTACACCCGCACCAAGACCGTCACCTCGCGCTGGCCCTCCGGGGTCAAGGAGGGCGCGGAGTTCACGATCCCGGTCGTCCGGTGACCGCCGCGATCACCGACGAACAGCGCGCGCTGGCCGAGACCGCGCGCGGGTTCGCGGACGAACACCTCGCACCGTTCGCCGTCGGCTGGGACCAGACCAAGCACTTCCCGGTCGACGTGCTCCGCAGGGCCGCCGACCTCGGCATGGGCGGCCTCTACGTCTCCGAGGACTCCGGCGGCACCGGGCTGACCAGGCTCGACGGCGCCCTGGTCTTCGAGGCCCTGGCCACCGGATGCCCGTCCGTCGCCGGGTACCTGTCCATCCACAACATGGTCGCCTGGATGGTCGACCGCTACGGCGACGCCGACCAGCGCGCCCGCTGGCTGCCGGGTCTGTGCTCCATGGAGACCCTGGGCAGCTACTGCCTCACCGAACCCGGCGCCGGTTCCGACGCCGCCGCGCTCAGCACCCGGGCGGTCCGCGACGGGGACGCCTACGTGCTCACCGGGTCCAAGCAGTTCATCTCCGGCGCGGGCGTCTCCGAGGTGTACGTGGTGATGGCGCGCACCGGTGGCGTCGGCGCGGCCGGGATCTCCGCGTTCGTCGTGCACCGCGACGACCCGGGGGTGTCGTTCGGTGCCGACGAGGCCAAGATGGGCTGGAACGCCCAACCCACCCGTCAGGTGCTCATGGACGGGGTCCGGCTGCCCGCCGACCGCCTCCTGGGAGGCGAGGGCGACGGCTTCCGGATCGCGATGAACGGGCTCAACGGCGGGCGCCTCGGCATCGCCGCCTGCTCGCTCGGCGGCGCCCTGGCCGCCCTGGAGCGCAGCACCGCCTACCTGGGGAGCCGCGAGGCCTTCGGCGCCCCGCTGATCAACGCCCAGGCGCTGCGGTTCCGGCTCGCGGAGATGGCCACCGAACTGGAGGCCGCCCGCTCCCTGCTGTGGCGGGCGGCGGGCGCCCTGGACGACGGGGACCCCGAGGCCGCGCACCTGTGCGCGATGGCCAAGCGGTTCGCCACCGAGGCCGGGTACACCGTCGCGGACCAGGCCCTCCAGCTCCACGGGGGGTACGGCTACCTCACGGAGTACGGCATTGAGAAGATCGTGCGCGACCTGCGGGTGCACCGAATCCTGGAAGGAACCAACGAGATCATGAGCCTCATCATCGCTCGACGACTCACCGGGGCCGCCTGATGACCAGCGACAGGAACACCGGCGAGGACGACGCCTCCGTGCTGCTGCGCGTGGAGGGCACGCTCGCCCGAGCCACGCTCAACCGGCCGCGCGCCATCAACGCCCTCGACCACGCCATGGTCCGCGCGTTCGCGGACGCCCTCACCTCCTGGGAGAAGGACGAGGGCGTGTCGGTGGTGCTGCTCGACGGCGCGGGGGAGCGCGGCCTGTGCGCGGGCGGCGACATCCGCGCCATCCGGGCCAGCGCGGTGAACGGCGACCGCCAGGCCGCCGACTTCTGGCGGGACGAGTACCACCTCAACGCGCAGATCGCCCGCTATCCCAAGCCCTACGTCGCCCTCATGGACGGCGTGGTCATGGGCGGGGGCGTGGGGGTCTCCGCGCACGGCGGGGTCCGCGTGGTCACCGAACGCTCCAAGGTGGGCATGCCGGAGACCACCATCGGGTTCGTGCCCGACGTCGGCGGCACGTTCCTGCTCTCGCGGGCGCCCGGTGAGACCGGTACCCACCTGGCGCTCACCGGCACGCCGATCGGCGCGGCGGACGCGGTGTACACCGGCATGGCCGACCACTACGTGCCCTCCGAGCGCCTGCCCGACCTCGTCGCCGCGCTCACGGAGGCGGCCACGGAGGCCGACGTCACCGAGGCCGTGGGCCGTTTCGCGGAGGGCGTCCCGGCCGCGCCCCTGGAGTCCCGGCGCGGGTGGATCGACGCCTGCTACTCCGCCGACACCGCCGAGGAGATCGTGGCGCGACTGCGCGAGCACGGTGATCCGGAGGCGGCGAAGGCGGCCGACACCATCGGTGCCAAGTCCCCGACCGCCGTGAAGACCACCCTGGCCGCGCTGCGCCGGGCCCGTCGCCTGGCCGGACTGGAGGAGGTCCTCGAACAGGAGTACCGGGTGTCCACGGCCGCGCTGACCTGGCCCGACCTGGCGGAGGGCATCCGCGCGCAGGTGATCGACAAGGACCGCGACCCCCGGTGGTCCCCGGCCACGCTGGCGGGGGTCACCGACGCCGACGTCGAGCGCGCCTTCGCGCCCGCCCCGGACGGGCCGGTCGGCCTCGCCGAACCGCCAGCCACGGCCGACGGGGGTGCGCGATGACCGCGATCGCCTTCGTCGGACTCGGCAACATGGGCGGGCCGATGGCCGCCAACCTGGTCGCCGCCGGGCACGACGTCACCGGTTACGACCTGGTCCCCGAGGCGCTGGAGCGGGCGGCCGGTGCCGGGGTCCGGGTGGCCGGGTCCGCAGCCGAGGCCGTGGCCGGGGCCGACGTCGTCATCACCATGCTGCCGAGCGGTCGCCATCTGCTCGCCGCCTACCGGGGCGACGGGGGCTCGGAGGGCCTGCTGGCGGACGCCCTCCCCGGAACGCTCTTCCTGGACTGCTCCACCGTGGACGTGGCCGACGCGCGCGCGGCCAACGCCGCCGCCGTGGAGGCCGGGCACCGGGCCATGGACGCCCCGGTCTCCGGAGGGGTGGCGGGGGCCGAGGGCGGGACGCTCACCTTCATGGTCGGCGCGGAGGAGGCCGACCTCGCCACGGCGCGGCCTCTGTTGGACGTGATGGGCGGCAGGGCCGTGCACTGTGGTGGCCCGGGTGGCGGGCAGGCCGCGAAGATCTGCAACAACATGGTGCTGGGCGCGTCGATGCTCGCCGTGAGCGAGGCGTTCGTGCTGGGCGAGCGGCTGGGCCTGACCCACCAGGCGCTGTACGACGTGATGTCCACGGCCTCGGGGCAGTGCTGGTCGCTCACCTCGTACTGTCCGGTCCCGGGTCCGGTGCCGACCAGTCCGGCCAACAACGGCTACCGGCCGGGGTTCGCGGCGGCGCTGATGGCCAAGGACCTCGGTCTGGCGGCCAACGCGCTGGAGGAGACCGGGGTGGAGGCGCTGGTCGGGAGCCGGGCCGCCGAGGTCTACCGGGCCTTCGTGGAGGGCCTGGACGGTGAGCCCCGGGACTTCTCCGCGATCGTGGAGTCGGTGCGCGAGCGCTCCGGCGGGGCGGAGCCCGCCACGGAGTGAGTCCGGCGGACGCGGCCCGGGTGACCCGAGGGGACCCGGGCCGCGCGTCGTCCGGGTGATCGGGACCGGCACGGAGGGCGGAACCAGGGTCCTCCGCGAGGCGTCTCACGGAGGGTCAGGCCCGGGACGAGGTCCCGGACGATCGTCACCCCAGCACGGAGCTGCATCCCCCATGAATCCCAAACCCGGCGCGCTCACGGCCGTCCAGGTCATCCTCTTCGTCATGTCCGGCATCGCCGGCCTCGCCCTCCTGCTGGCCCTGGTGGGTGTGAGCGCGGTGAGTTCGGGGCAGCTGGAGAGCGCCACCGGAGTGAGCCCCGGCGCCTTCTGGCTGTTGATGCTCGTGGCCCTCGCGACGACCGTCTTCTACGTCTACGTGGCCGCCACCGTCGGTCGGGGCGGACACCGCACCCGGACCCTGGTGCGCGTGGTGGTGGGGGTCGGCGTCACCTCCGCGCTGATCAACATGCTGACCGGGGAGAGCGGCATCGTCGGCCTCGTGCTCATGGTCGTCGTCCTCATCCTCAACGAGGGCGAGTCCGCCAGGCGCTGGTACGAGGAGACCGAGCACCCGACCCGCTGAGCCGGCCGGGGACGGAGACCGGGAAGCCTGACGGAGCCGTCCCCGCCCCGACCGGCTGACAGGGAGGTGCGCGCCCCGGCCGCCCGGCCTCCCATCAGACCGGTCGTCCGGGGCGCGCGTTCGTGGGGCCGCGCCGTGGCGGCTTCCTGGAGCGCCGTCAGGTCCCTAGAACGGCGTCAGGGTGATCTCCAGTCCCGACGGGCCGTGGTCCTGGATGTAGGACGCGAAGTCCTCGACGTCGTCGAAGGCGAACCCGTACGCCTTGCCGTCCTCGGTGTGCTCGTGGAAGGTCCCGGCGTAGCGGTTGGCGATGTCGGCCAGGTAGAACTCGGCCGGGTCGTTGGTGGGCTGGGCCGCGTGGTCCAGCAGGGTGGCGCGGTTGAGCGCCGCCCCCACGATCGCCGCCACGGGGCCGGTGATCCCGTCGTTGGGCGCGGCCAGGGCGCCGTCGCAGAAGAACACGTCCCGGGTGCTGGGCCGGGCGATGGGGGAGACCCCGCCGTCGAACAGCAGCTCGTCGCCCTGCACCCGGCCGGTGAAGGTCCCGGCGTTGGTCGTGACGCTGAGGTCGGTGCCCGCGTAGTGCGACCACACCTGGTCCACGTACGGGTCGAAGTAGTCGGTGGGGAAGATCCCCGCGTCGAGCCCGTGGCCGGGGGCGATGATCCGGTGGCTGTCGTAGACCAGCGGTGAGAAGTCCGGGTCGGCGGCGAGGGTCTCGAAGATCGCGTCGCGTCCGCCGGGCAGCAGGAAACCGGTGCTCTGGTCCTCGTTCCCGGTCAGCCGGATACCGATCGGCACGCTGAACTGGTCCACCATCGAGGTGTTGCAGAACATGCCGTCCTCGTTGTGGGTGAACTCCACCGAGTCGTGCAGGACGTCGAAGCCGTGGTCGTCCTCGACCCAGCCGGCGGGGAGCTGGAGGGCGGGGTTCCCGTCACCGTCCTCCACGATCCGGATGCCGAGCTTCCCGCCCATGGCGAAGTAGATCCGGCCGGACATGTACGGGAGCGTCATGCCGGAGAGGGCGCCCAGGGGGATCGAGTAGTCCGTGTAGCCGTCGTCGGTGTTGTCGTCCACGCTGACGGGGTGGGGCGTGCCCTCGGCGTCGACCCGGCAGTGGACGTCGTCGACGAGGTCGGTGCCGACGACGTAGACGAGGACCTCGTCGTCCCCGAAGCGGCCGCTGTTGTTGGTCACGCTAACCGGGAGCGCTCCCAGGTTGGCCGTGTTCGAGACGGGGGTGATGCTCTGGGGGCTGGTGGCGCAACCGGTCGCGCCGAGCAGGGGAGCTCCGGCGGCGATCGTGGCGCCGCCCAGGAAGAGCCTGCGGTTGATCATGTACGAACTCCTCAGTAGCGGGTGTGAAGAGGTGCGCACCATGGAGCCAGCCCGGGGGCATCCGCGTCAACGGGGTCAGCGGCGGGAATTACGTGGTGATCACGTTACCCGTGGTGACGGAGGTGTATGTGGCGTAGATCACATCGGGTGGCCGGGGGTCAGCTCCACCAGGGCGACCCCCTTGTGCCGGTGGCTCCCGGCGACACACAACCCCGCCCGTTCGGCCAGGGCCGCCAGTTCGTCGGTGCTCCGCTCCCGGCCCTGGAAGAAGGCCAGCATCCGCAGGTCCAGCTCGCTCACCACGTCCTCGGCGGCGTGCTCGGCCACCAGCACCGTCCCGGTCGGACCGGCCGCCTCCGCGCACCGCCGCAGGATCGTCACGGCCGACGCGTCGTCCCAGTCGTGCAGGATCCACCCCAGCACGAAGGCGTCGCCGGTCACCGGAAGCGGATCGAAGAAGCTCCCCGCGACGGCGTCGGCGCGGTCGGCCAGACCCGCCTCCCGGAAGTTCGCGCGCGCCGCAGCCACCGGACCGGGCAGGTCCACCACGGTCCCGCGCGGCCGGGGGAAGCGCTCCAGCAGGGTGAGCAGCAGCGCGCCGTTGCCGCCGCCCACGTCCACGACGTGGTCCAGCGCCTGCCACTCGTACATCTCCGCGATGGTCTCGGAGTGGTTGACCATCCGGCCGCTCATGAGCTCGTCGAAGGACCGGGACAGCTCCGGATCGGCGGACAGGTCCTCCCAGAAACCGGAGCCGCCGAAACGCAGGGAGTAGGCGCTCCGGCCGGTGCGCAGCGCCTCGGCCAGCTCGGACAGACACAGGTCGGCGCGCCCGTGTGCGCCGTCCCCGGCGAACCAGGGGAGCCGGGAGTACGGGTGGTCCGTCCGCAGGCAGTCCCCGACCGTCGTGAGCGCGAACCGGTCCCCCTCCAGGGTGAACAGGCCCTCCCCGGCCAGGTACCGCAGCACCCGTGCCAGGCCGTCCGGGTCCGCCCCGACCGCCGCGCCGAGCTCGGCGGCCGTGCGCGGCCCCTCGGCCAGGTGGTCCGCGACCCTCAGCGTGGCCACCGCCCGGATCGCCATCGGGGTGACCGGGCTGGCCAGCGACCACAGCCGCGCGGACGCCTCCCTGGCCTCGTCGGTGCTCACGTGTTCCCCACGCTCTGCGCTCATCCGGCACGCTCCCGTCCTCGGCCCGCGGTCTCCCCCGGACACTACCCAGCGGGGGGCGTCCCATGGGAGGAATCTCCCCACACGCGGCGAACCGGGGCCCGCACCACGGGCGGCCCCTCCGCGTCACGGTGCCCTCGCGCGGACGTGTCACGGGGCGGTGACACCGTCGGCCCGGCCCCGAGGGAGACCGGGCCGGGCCGGGGTGTCCCGGCGGCGGTCAGCCCGCCAGGCGCTGGGCGGGCAGCGGCACCGGACGGCGCTCGCGCCCCGTGTAGCTGCTCAGAGGACGGATGAGCGCGTTGGCCTCCTGCTGCTCCAGGATGTGCGCGGTCCACCCGGTGATCCGGGCCATCACGAACAGCGGCGTGAAGGTCGGGACCTCGAACCCCATCAGGTGGTAGGCGGGGCCCGCCGGGTAGTCCAGGTTCGGGTGGATGCCCTTGCGGGCCACCATCTCCGCCTCCAGGGCTCCGTACAGCTCCATGAGCTCCTCGGCACCCCTGAGCGCGGCCATCCGGTCCAGCGCCGCGCGCATGGTCGGCACCCGGGAGTCCCCGTGCTTGTACACGCGGTGCCCGAAGCCCATGATCTTCCGCTTCTCGGCCAGGGCGGTGTCCAGCCAGTCGGAGGCGCGCTCCGCCGAACCGATCTCCTGGAGCATGTGCATGACGGCCTCGTTGGCGCCGCCGTGCAGCGAACCCTTCAGGGCGCCGATCGCCGCCGTCACGGAGCTGTAGATGTCCGACAGGGTGGAGGTCACCACCCGGGCGGTGAAGGTGGAGGCGTTGAAGCTGTGCTCGGCGTAGAGGATCATCGACACCTCGAAGCAGCGCACCACCTCGGGCTCGGGGACCCTTCCGAAGCACATGTGGAAGAAGTTCTCGGCGTGCCCCAGGCCCGGGTCCGGCTGGATCGGGTCCAGCCCCCGGCGCCGCCGGTGGTCGGCGGCGACCACCGTGGGCAGCTTGGCCAGCATGGCCTCGGCCTTGGCCCGGTTGGCCGCCACCGAGGCGTCGTCCTCGGCGGGGTCGTCCGCGCCCAGGTAGCTGATGGCGGTACGCAGCACGTCCATGGGGTGCGCGGTCTCCGGGAGGCGGCGCAGCAGGTCCAGGGTGTGCCGGTCCAGGGCGCGGTTGGCCCGCTCCCGTGCGGTGAACTCGCGCAGCTGGCCCGCCGTCGGCAGCTCCCCGTACCAGAGCAGGTACGCGACCTCCTCGAACGTGCACGAGGCGGCCAGGTCCTGCACCGGGTAGCCGCGGTAGGTCAGCGAGTTGGAGGCCTCGTCGACCATGGAGATCTCGGTGGTGTCGACCACCACCCCGGCCAGGCCCTTGCGGATCGCCGTGTCGGTCATGCTCACCACATCCGTTCGGATCGTGAAGTCGGGGACGCCTTCGGCGAAGGCGTCGTCGGAGGCGTGTGCGGCATCAGAAGATCCCCTTGGAGGTCGGCAGGTCGCCCGGCGCGGTGTCGGGGTCCTCCATGAAGGACAGCTGGCGGACCTCGTCGGTGGTGAGCTCGGGCAGGCGTTCGACCAGGTCCAGGAAGCGGTCCTGCTCGGCGCGGGCGACGATCCCCTCGGAGAGGGCACGGAACTTGGCGACGTAGTCAGGGCGGGTGAAGGGACGGTCACCGAGCGGGTGGGCGTCGGCCATCGCGATCTCGTCCTCGATCACGGAGCCGTCCGCCATCTCCACCACCACACGGCCGCCGAAGGCCTTCTCCTTCGGGTCCGTCGCGTGGTAGCGGCGGGTCCACTCCGGGTCCTCGACCGTGCTGATCCGGTGCCACAGCTCCACGGTGTCCGGACGCTGGGCGCGCTCGGGGGCGTAGGAGCGCTCGTGGTGCCACTCGCCGTCCTGGAGGGCGACGGCGAAGATGTAGGGGATGGAGTGGTCCAGGGTCTCCCGGCTGGCCCGGGGGTCCATCTTCTGCGGGTCGCCCGAACCGGTGCCGATCACGTGGTGCGTGTGGTGGCTGGTGTGGATCGTCACGGAACGGACCCGCGCGGTGTCCCCGATCCTCGGGCCCAGACGTCGGGCCAGGTCGATGAGGGCCTGGCTCTGGTACTCGGCCGAGTGCTCCTTGGTGTAGGTGTCCAGGATGCCGCGCTTGGCCTCACCCGGGCCCGGCAGCTCCACGAGGTAGTCGACGCCCGGCCCGCTCAGCAGGCGGGCGATGAAGCCGTCCTCGCCCTCGTAGGCGGGGGAGGGGGCGCCCTCGCCGCGCATGGCGCGGTCGACGGACTCCACGGCCATCTTCCCGGCGAACGCGGGCGCGTACGCCTTCCAGCTGGAGATCTCGCCCTTGCGCGACTGCCGCGTGGTGGTGGTCACGTGCAGGGCCTGCTGGACCGCCTGGTAGACGGTCTCGGTGTCGAGCTCCAGGAGGGTGCCGATCCCGGCCGCCGCCGACGGGCCCAGGTGGGCGATGTGGTCGATCCTGTGCTCGTGCAGGCAGATGCCCTTCACCAGGGCGACCTGGATCTCGTACCCGGTGGCGATGCCCCGCACCAGGGCGCGGCCGTCCCGGCCCAGGTGCTGGGCGACGGCGAGGATCGGCGGGATGTTGTCGCCGGGGTGCGAGTAGTCGGCGGCCAGGAAGGTGTCGTGGAAGTCCAGTTCCCGGACGGCCACGCCGTTGGCCCAGGCCGCCCACTCGGGGGAGACGCGTGTGGACGGCGGGGTGCCCATGATCGCCGCGCCGGGGTTCAGCGGGTGCCGGGTGGCCTGTGCCCGCGCGCTGCGGACGGGGCGGCGGCGCAGGGAGGCGGCGGCCACGGCGGCGTTGTCGATGACCCGGTTGCCGATCATCTCCACCACGGCGGGCTCGACCCTGACCGGGTCGGCCGCCACGGACGCGATCCGGTGGGCCAGCTGCTCCTCCTTGGCGGGCCCCTCGGAGCTCCGGTGGACCCGGACGCGGTGCTGCTCCATGTTCATCCCCTCGACGTGGTCTCTGTGCAGCCGAGGTTCGCATGGGCGAATCACCTGGTGGAAGGGGCGAAACCTGCTGAGTTCTGCCAACCCGCAGGCGTGATTCAGCCAAGTCTGCTAACGCCTGGCGAGACACCTTCGGGTTAGCCTGGCGGGGACGGAAGGGGCCATCGTGCGCAAGGTCTTCGCGGGGCCGCGGCTGCGCAGGCTGCGGCAGGAGCACTCGCTCAAGCAGTCCGAGCTCGCTCGCGAGCTGGGCATCTCCGCCGGCTACCTCAACCAGATGGAGCACAACCAGCGCCCGCTCAGCGTCCCCGTCCTGCTACGGATCACCGAGGCGTTCGGGGTCGATCCCGGCTTCTTCGCGACCAGCGACACCTCACGGCTGATCGCGGAGCTCCGGGAGGCGCTCACCGACGTCCCCACCGGCGACCAGGTGAGCCCGGACGAACTCGACGAGCTGGCCTCCGGCATGCCCTCCGTGGCCCGGGTCCTGGTGGACCTGCACCGCAGGTACCGGGACGTCTCCGGGCAGGCCGCCGCCCTGGCCGAGGGCCGGGACGACGGAGGGGCGTCCGTGGCTCCCATGGCCTACGAGCAGGTCCGCGACTTCTTCTACGAGCGCCAGAACTACGTGGGGGAGCTCGACGAACGCGCGGAGGACCTCGCCGGGCGGCAGGGCGTCGAACCGGGCCGCGCCCACGTCGTCCTCACGCGTCTGCTGGAGGAACGCCACGGCGTCAGGGTGGAGAGTCAGCCCCCCGGAGCCGAGGGCGCTCGCAACCGGGTGTACGACGCCGAGCGCCGGGTCCTCACCCTGGCCGCGCACCTGCGCCCCGGCCAACGCGCCTTCCAGCTCGCCACCCAGCTGGCCTTCCTCGAACACGGGCCCCTCCTGGACGAACTCGCCCGGGGGGAGGAGCTCACCACCGAGCAGGCGGTCCGGCTGGCGCGGATCGGCCTGGCCAACTACTTCGCGGGCGCGTTCATCCTTCCCTACCGCGAGTTCCAGGCGGCGGCGGAGGCCGAGCGCCACGACATCGAACTGCTCGCGGACCGCTTCGGGGTGGGCTTCGAGACCGTCTGCCACCGCCTCTCGACCCTCCAGCGCCCCCGGCGGCGGGGGGTGCCCTTCTCGTTCGTGCGCGTGGACCGGGCGGGCAACATGTCCAAGCGCCAGTCCGCCACCGGCTTCCACTTCTCGCGCTCGGGCGGCACCTGCCCGCTGTGGAACGTCTACGCGGCCTTCTCCGCCCCGGACGTCATCCAACGGCAGATCGCGCAGATGCCCGACGGCCGCTCCTACTTCTGGGTCGCGCGCACGGTGACCAGGGGATACGGGGGCTACGGAGCGGCCCGCAAGACCTTCGCGATCGGGCTGGGCTGCGAGCTCCGCCACGCGAACCGGCTCGTGTACTCCACCGGACTGGACCTGGCGGACCCGGGCTCGGCCACGCCGATCGGCCTGGGCTGCAAGGTCTGCGAGCGCCCCGCCTGCCCGCAGCGGGCGTTCCCCCCGGCCGGTCGCTCCCTGCTGGTCAACGAGAACTCCAGCACGGTCTCGCCCTACCCCGTCGCGGACCACCCGGCCTGAACCCGTCCGGCCGTGCCCGGGGAGGACACCGGTGCGGCGCCCACCCCGGGGCAAGGTCCGGGGCGCCCTCCGGGGGTGTCAGTGCCGGGGCGGGCCCGGCTGCCGGGCTTGAACCCAGGCCTGCTGGGCGCGGACCTGGTGCTCGCGGACGAGTCGGCTCCGGTGCTCGCCGCGCTTCACGCTGAGCGTGATCACGAGGATCAGCGAGACGAAGAAACCGAGCACGACGGAGAGCATCAGGGTCCCGAACCCGGCCATCATCCGCTTGTCGTAGGCGACGGCGACGTCGGTGTCCGCGACCACGTACTCCAGGCCGGGCCGTCCCGTGCAGGTCAGGTCGTACTCGCCCGGGGCGCTCAACTCGACCGACCGGACCAGGCGCCACTCCTCGTGGCTGTACCCGACCACCTTCTCGGTGAGCCTCGGGGCGCCCGCGCCGTCCAGGACGCAGGAGATCCCGTCCTCGTCCTCGTGGGGCACGTTCGAGTACAGGCCCAGGGACCCGGTCTGCTCCTCGGTGACCTCGAAGGTGACCGTGCCGCCGGTCCGGATGACCTCGCTGGCGTGCTCCGGGGGCAGGTCGTAGGAGAACCCCGTCACGATGGCGGTCACCCCCACGGCGACGCCGACGGGCAGCACGAGGGCGCTGGCCAGGATCGAACGGCGGCGCGGGCGGAGGTCCCCCGCGGGGATCTCGATCCGGGGCGGGGGCGGGGCGTACCCCGGGTGGAACACCGGCGGTCCCACGGGCGCGCCCGTGAACGCCATGTGCTCGCGCCGGGCCCGCTCCCCGCGTCGACGGGCGATCCGGCTGGACCGGATGACGAGCACGGTCACGCAGGTGATCAGTGAGACGAGGAAGGCCAGCATCGGTGTCAGGACACCGCCGACCACGAGACCCGGTGCGGCGCCGGGGTTGCCGCTCAGCAGGAGGATGCTGACCAGCAGGCTCACCGGGAAGAGCGTGCCGGTCCAGTACCAGTGCCGGGAGGGCCGCACCCGCGTCGGCTCCTCCTGTGGCGGCTCGGGGACGGGCGGCCGGGGCGGGAGGTGGTGCGGGGGCGGCGGCGGAGGTGCGCCCTGCGGGGGCCCGGGCAGCCCGAGGTCGGGGGCGGCCGGGGGTCCGCCCGCCGGTGGAGTCGCCTCGGGGGTCGAACCGGCCTCTGGAGCGGGGCCGGTCTCTGGGGTCGACATGGGGGCCTGCTTTCGCGGGTCAGTTTCGGTGCGGGGACTGCTCGGAGGTCGTCGCCGACCCGCGGCGCGGGGCCGTGACCAAGCCGAACACGATCGCCGCGGAGGTATCCGGTGCACGAAGGGAGGGGACGGGGGAGGGGCGCGGATGCTGAGGGGGACGCCTCATGCACGCAGTGTCCCAGAATCCCGTGACAGAGGTGGATGCGTGGGATTCCTCCGTCGCGGGCGGGACACGGGGCCGTCCTCCCCCCCGGGACGGGGCACCCGGCGCGGCCCCCGGGGTCCGGGGAGCGTCGAATCGGTGACGGTACCAGCCAGGCCCATCACCGGCGCGGTCCCCGGGCCCGGGGCGCGTTCGGGCACGGACGTGACGTGCGCGGGGCAACTCGCCGGTGGTTCCGCCCGGAACCCCTTGTCAGGACCGGGCGGCGAGGATTGACTCAGGGGCCCGGCCCGGACACCCGCCGGGTCCAGCCGTCGCGACGAAGGGATGCCGATGTCCGGGGTATGGAACGCGTGGTCATGGGAGACCGACCCCGAGGCCCTGCGACGGGACGTGGCCGTCGCGCACGAACGCTTCACCTGCTCCGGTCGGCTCAGCGGACGGGTCCGGCCGGTGGTGGGGGAGTCCTGGCGGCGCAGTGTCCTGCACGGGGTGGACCCCGACCGTACGCTGCCCCGCCTCGAACTCACCGGCCCCGCCCTGCACGGCCACCGCAGCGCCCACCCCCTCGCCGCGGCCATGCCGCTGCTGCGCCGCCTCCTCCTGGACACCGCGCCCGGGCCGCAGATCGTGGCGGTCGGGGACGCGTCCGGCCGCCTGCTGTGGGTGGAGGGCGACCACCACCTGCGCGGCCGCGCCGAGGCCATGCACTTCGTCGAGGGCGCCGACTGGCGTGAGAGCTCGGTCGGCACCAGCGCGCCCGGCATGGCGCTCACCCTCGACCACGAGGTGCAGGTCTTCGCCAGCGAACACTTCAGCCGGGGCGTTCAGCACTGGAGCTGTTCGGCGGCCCCGCTGCACGACCCCGACACCGGCGCGCTGATCGGTGTCCTCGACCTCACCGGAGCGGACCCCCTCGCCTCCCCGCAGGCGCTGGCCCTGGTCAGGGCGGCCGCCACGGCCGCCGAGATGGAGATCCGGGCGCAGCGGGCCAGCGGGTTCCTTCCGGCTCCCCGCACGGAGGGAGAACCGGCCCGCCTACGGGTCCTCGGCCGCGACCACGGACTGTTCGAGGCGGACGGCCGGACCGTCGAGCTCAGCACCCGCCACTCCGAGATCCTGCTGCTCCTCGCCCGCCACCCGCGCGGCCTGACCGGTGACGCCCTCGGCGCCCTGCTGCACGAACGGGACGCCGCCCCGGTCACCGTCCGGGCCGAGATGTCCCGGCTGCGCCGCCTGCTGGGGTCGGGGCTGCTGGCCTCACGCCCGTACCGGTTGTGCCGACCGCTCACCACCGATCTCGACGAGGTCCGACGTCTCCTGGCCGACGGCGGCTGCCGCGAGGCCGTCGCCCTCTACGAGGGGCCGGTGCTGCCCCGGTCGGAGGCGCCCGGGGTCGCCGAGGCCCGGGAGGAACTCCAGGCCGAGGTGTGCGAGGTGCTCGCCGCCGGAGCCGACCCCCAGGCGCTCCTGGCCTGGTCGGAGCGGCCCGAGTGGCGTGAGGACCCCCGGGTCCTTACGGCCGCCCTGCGCGCCCTTGACCCGGGCTCACCCCGCCACGCGGCCCTCCGGGGACGGCTCCGCAGGCTCGGATCCTGACCGCGCAACGTGGTCGCAACCTGCCGGTCACTAGCGTCACGGTTCCACGTTCCTGGAGGAGCCGGGCGCCCCGCGCGCCCGCGCAGTGAACACGAGGAGGCAACGCGCCATGGTGATCTACGCGCCCCCCGGTGAGTCCGGCGCCGTCGTCGAGTACGCGCCCCGCTACGAGAACTGGATCGGCGGCGAATGGGTCCGGCCGGTCCGGGGCCGCTACTTCGAGAACCCCAGCCCGGTCACCGGCCGGACCTTCACCGAGGTCGCGCGGAGCGGGGCCGAGGACGTCGAACTCGCCCTCGACGCCGCGCACGGGGCCGCCCCTGCCTGGGGCCGCACCTCGGCGGCGGAACGGGCGCTGGTCCTCAACCGCGTCGCGGACCGGATGGAGGAGAACCTGGAGCGGCTCGCGGTGGCCGAGAGCTGGGAGAACGGCAAACCGGTCCGTGAGTGCCTGGCCGCCGACATCCCCCTCGCGATCGACCACTTCCGGTACTTCGCCGGGGCCGTCCGCGCCCAGGAGGGCCACAGCTCCCAGATCGACGCGGACACCGTCGCCTACCACTTCCAGGAGCCGCTGGGCGTGGTCGCCCAGATCATCCCGTGGAACTTCCCGATCCTCATGGCGGTCTGGAAACTCGCCCCGGCCCTGGCGGCGGGCAACGCCGTCGTCCTCAAGCCCGCCGAGCAGACTCCGGCGTCCATCCTCGTGCTCGTCGACCTGATCGCGGACCTCCTCCCGCCCGGGGTGGTGAACATCGTCAACGGGTTCGGGGTCGAGGCGGGCAAGCCGCTGGCCTCCCACCAGCGGGTCCGCAAGGTGGCCTTCACCGGTGAGACCACCACCGGCCGCCTGATCATGCAGTACGCCTCGGAGAACCTCATCCCGGTCACCCTGGAACTGGGCGGCAAGAGCCCGAACGTCTTCTTCGCGGACGTGGCCGCCGAGCGCGACGCCTTCTACGACAAGGCGTTGGAGGGCTTCACCATGTTCGCCCTCAACCAGGGGGAGGTCTGCACCTGTCCGTCGCGTGCCCTCGTGCAGGGCTCGGTCTACGACGACTTCATGGCCGACGCCCTGGAGAGGGTCGGCCGGATCAGACAGGGCGACCCCCTGGACACCGAGACCATGCTCGGCGCCCAGGCCAGCAACGACCAGCTGGAGAAGATCCTGTCCTACGTCGACATCGGTCGTCAGGAGGGTGCCCGGGTGCTCGCCGGGGGCGGCCGGGCCGAGATGGAGGGCGACCTCGCGGGCGGCTACTACGTCAGCCCGACCGTCTTCGAGGGCCGGAACGACATGCGGATCTTCCAGGAGGAGATCTTCGGCCCCGTGGTCGCGGTGACGCGCTTCGACGACTACGCCGACGCGGTGAAGACCGCCAACGACACCCTGTACGGGCTCGGCGCGGGCGTGTGGACCCGTGACGGCAACACCGCCTACCGGGCCGGCCGGGACATCCAGGCCGGGCGCGTGTGGGTGAACAACTACCACGCCTACCCCGCGCACGCCGCGTTCGGGGGGTACAAGCAGTCCGGGATCGGCCGCGAGAACCACAAGATGATGCTCGACCACTACCAGCAGACCAAGAACCTGCTGGTCAGCTACTCGGAACAGGCGCAGGGGTTCTTCTGATGGACGACTCCCCACAGAGGGCGGGCGCCGAGCCTGTGGAGCGGGTCGCCCTCACCGAGAGCGCGGCGGCCCTGCTCCGGGAGCTCACCGCCGAACACGGGCCGCTGATGTTCCACCAGTCCGGCGGCTGCTGCGACGGCAGCTCCCCGATGTGCTACCCGGTGGGGGAGTTCCGGACCGGCGGCTCCGACGTGCGTCTGGGCGACCTCGACGCCGGACTGCCGGACCCCGTTCCGGTGTGGATGTCGCGGTCCCAGTTCGAGCTGTGGCGCCACACGCACCTGACCATCGACGTCGTCCCCGGTCGGGGCTCCGGCTTCTCCGTGGAGGCCCCGACCGGCCACCGGTTCCTGGTCAGGTCGCGGCTGATGACCGACGAGGAGGCGGAGCGCGCGGAGTGAGGGCACGCCCGCCGTGGGAACGGCCGGGGCCGGAGGAACACCGTTCCTCCGGCCCCGACCCGCGTTCTCCGCTTCCCGCTACGAGGTGCTACCGCCGCTCTCCTGGGCCTTCTCGGCCCGGCGCTTGGCGTCCAGGCGGTCGGCCAGTTCGTCGGTGACCACGAGGTCCTCGCGGATGCGGCCGGTCCGGTAGCCCACACGGGCGGCGATGTGACCGGCGACCGGGACGGTGACCACCTGGAAGAGGCCCACCAGGATCAGCGTGCCGATGCTGAAGGTGCCGGTCTCCTCCTGCGGGACCAGACGCAGGGCGATCCCCACCAGCACCAGCAGCAGGCCCAGGACCTGCGGCTTGGCGGCGGCGTGCATACGGGAGAGCAGGTCGGGGAACCGGATCAGACCCACGGCCGCGACCAGGGACAGCAGGGCCCCCGCCAGGATGCACAGGATCGCGATCCAGTCCAGGACGTTGACGAGCTGGTCACTCACTGCTCTCCCCTTCCCCCTTGGTCCCCGGGTGGATGGTGTCCTCCGGGCGGACGTGCTCCTCGGGACGCCGGGCCACGAACTTGGAGATGCTGATCGAACCGACGAAGCCCAGCAGGGACAGCACCAGCAGGATCGGCAGGATCGTGGGGTCCCGGAAGTACGCGGCGTAGGCGCCCAGCCCGGTCAGGGCCGAGGCGAGCAGGACGTCCACGGACAGCGCCCTGTCGAGGATGCTCGGCCCCAGCAGGAGCCGGGCGGTGCACAGCAGCGCGGCCACCCCGAGCAGGACGGCGACGATGACCCACAGCGCGCTCACGTGTTCCCCTTCCCGGCGGCCAGGGCGGCCTCCAGATCGGCGATGTTCTCCCGGGTGCCGAGCGCGCGCACGATGCGCTCCTCCAGGTCCAGGATGTCCGCCTTGGCCTTCTCCGCCTCGGCCTCGCTCTCCGCGCCCAGGACGTGCACGTACAGGACGTGCTCCGGTTGGGCGACCTCGACGATCACACTGCCGGGGATCACCGAGACGGTGATGGAGGTGCACACCAGCATCAGGTCGGAGTCGGTGCGCAGGCGTACGGAGACCACCGAGCTGCGCACCGGAGGCCCCGGACGGAACACCTGGGTCGTCACCTGGAAGCTGGCGACGGCCATCTTCCCCAGGACGTAGAAGAACATCCGCACGCCCTGCACCGGCCAGAACCGGAACCCCGGGACGATCGGCGGCAGCGGGAAGACCAGCATGACCGCCACGGACACCGTGAAGCCGAGGAGGGCGATCCCCAGCGACTCCGTGCGGAGCTGGAACCCGTCGAAGAGCAGCATCCAGACCACGGTCATGCCGAGGGCGACCGGGACCTGCACCTTCCCCAGGCGGTGCCGGATCGCCCGGGCTCCCTGCTTCTTCCTGGTCTTCAGATCGTTCACTGTGAACCTCCGGATCCGAGGACCGCCTCGATGTAGGGCGTCTGCGCGATCAGCTCGACCGCGGCCTCCGAGGAGTACGCGATCAGCGGACCGGCGAACACGGTCATGGCCAGCCCGAACGCGACCAGCGCGATGGTGGCGCCGACCATGCTCTTGGGCAGGACCACCGAGGTCACCACGGGGGCGGTCGCGGTGGTGGTGTCACCGAGCCGGGACGACGGGCCGACCGCCTCGCCGGACGGGCCGAGCGCCGCCGTCGAGGTGTCGTCGGCCTCGGAGTCGTCCAGCACGGTGCCGGGCTCGGCCACCATGCCCTCGGACGGGGTCCGCCAGAACGCGTAGTTCCAGACCCGGGCGATGACGTACAGGGTGAGCAGGCTCGTCAGGACCGACGCGCCGACCAGCGTGTAGGCCAGCGGGGTGCCGGACTCCACACCGGCCTGGATCAGGCCGATCTTGCCGAGGAAGCCGGACAGCGGCGGGATGCCGCCCAGGTTCATCGCGGGGATGAAGAAGAGGATCGCGAGCATCGGCGCGATCTTGGCCAGACCGCCGAGGTGGTCCAGGGAGGTGGACCCTCCCCTGCGTTCGATCAGCCCCGTCACCAGGAACAGCGTGGTCTGCACGGTGATGTGGTGCGCGATGTAGAACACCGCGCCCGCCATGCCGAGTTCGCTCCCCAACGCCACACCGAACACCATGTACCCGATGTGGCTGATCAGGGTGAACGACAGCAGACGCTTGATGTCCGTCTGCGCCACGGCTCCCAGGATGCCCATGATCATCGTGGCCAGCGCCACCCACATGAGCATCTCGTTCAGCTGCGTGCCGGGGAACATCAGGGTCTCGGCCCGGATGATCGCGTACACGCCGACCTTGGTCAGCAGGCCCGCGAACACGGCCGTGACCGGCGCGGGCGCGGTCGGGTAGGAGTCGGGCAGCCAGGCCGCCAGCGGGAACACCGCCGCCTTGATGCCGAAGGCCATCACGAGGATGACCTCCAGGACCAGGGCCAGCTCCGTGGAGATCTCCGGGAGGCGCTCGCCCAGCTGGGCCATGTTCACCGTGCCCGTCGCGCCGAAGATCAGCGCGATGGCGATGAGGAACAGCACCGAGGAGACCAGCGAGACCACCACGTAGATGGCGCCCGCCCGCATCCGTGACTGCGTGCCCCCGAGGGTCAGCAGCACGTAGCTGGCGGTCAGCAGGATCTCGAACCCGACGTACAGGTTGAAGAGGTCACCGGCGAGGAAGGCGTTGGAGACACCGGCCACCAGGATCAGGTAGGTCGGCTGGTACACCGACAGCGGCGCCACCTCGGCCTTGCCCGCCATCCCTTGGCCGATGGAGTAGACGAGCACGGCGAGCGTGATCGCCGCCGACACCGTCACCATCAGCGCGGACAGCCGGTCGGCCACCAGCGTGATGCCGATCGGCGTCTCCCAGCCGCCCACCTGGACGGCCTGCGGGCCGAACATGTCGGCGCCCACCATCAGCGCCGCGCCGATCACCAGCACCAGCGTCAGGGTGATGACGCTCAGCCACTGCTGGACGCGGGGCCAGCGGATACCGAGGGCCAGCTTGACCCCGGCCGCGAAGAGCGGCAGTACCACCGGCAGGGGAATGAGGTAGTGGAGGATTCCGGCGAAGTAGTCCCATCCCATGGTCAGTCGTTCCCTTGCAGATCGCTGTCCTCCGCGCGAGCCAGGCGTTCCCGCTCGGCGCGCATGGTCTGGCTGGCCTGGCGCCGCTGCGAACGGATGCGGCGGCGCAGCTCGCGCCACAGCTCGCGTTCGGCGGCGCGGTCGGCGCGCCGGTGCTCACGCAGGCGCCTGCGGCCCAGCCGGATACGGCCGCGCAGCTCCGTGACCTGGTTGACCATGCTCTGCTGACGGTCGGTCAGGCGGCGCACGGTCTCCTCGGAGCGTTCGTCGCCCTGGCCGTCCTCGGCCTCGACCTCGAACCGGGCCAGCTCGGCCTGGGCCGCCGCGATCTCCGCCTTGATACGGGCCTGTTCGGCCAGCTCCTGGGCGTCGGCCGCGGCGATGGTCGCCTGGAGTTCGGCGCGCTGGCGGCGGATGTCCGCCCGCAGTCGGCGGCGCTCCTGGAGGAAGCGCTGCCGCACGGCGCGGCGGCCCTCGCCCTGCACGATCCGGAGGTCCTCGGCGTCGTCCTGGACCTCGTCGTTGCCCTCCAGCTGCCAGCTTCGGTAGGCCAGCGCCAGCAGGAACGCCGTGATGCCGAGGGTGATGACGATCGCCGTCAGGATCATCGCCTGCGGCAGCGGGTCCGTCATCTCGTCGTTGGTCGGCGTGAACCACAGGACCGGCGGGCCGCCGGCCTGCCCGGCCATGGCCAGGATCATCAGGTTGACGCCGTTGCTCATCACGATGAAGCCCAGCAGCACACGGGTGAGGCTGCGCTCCAGCAGGAGCACGACGCCGACCGCGACGAGGACGCCGATGACGAGGACGAGGGTCAGGCTGGGTGACTCGCTCACGAGGTGACCTCCTCTGCGCGGGCGGCGGTTCCGGGCGCGGAGCCCTCTTCCTCGGCGTGCGCGGCGTCCCGTTCGATCTGTTCGTCGATACGGGCTCCGAGGCTGCGCAGGATGTCCAGGATCAGGCCGATCACCAGCAGGTACACGCCGATGTCGAAGAACAGCGAGACCGTGATGTGCGGGCTGCCCAGGATCCCGAGGTTGATGTACCAGTCGTTCCCGGCGAGCACGTCGCCGCCGAAGATCGCGCCGCCGATCGCCACGCCGGTGGCCAGGGCCAGTCCGGCGCCGATCAGGGCGCCCGGCTGCACCCACGCGGTGGCGTACAGCTCGAACCTGCCGCCCGCGAGGTAGCGGACGATGAACGCCAGCCCCGCCACGATGCCACCGGCGAAACCGCCGCCGATGTCGGTGTGGCCGGTGAGCATCAGGTACAGCGAGATGATCATGATCACCGGGAAGAGGAAGCGCGAGACCACCTCGAAGATCAGTGACCGGCGTTCGGTCGGCAGGCTGTCGGCACCCGGCAGCCAGGTCCGGTTCCACTGCGGCTTCACGTGCATGTTCTGCGGGGCGACCCGGAGGTCGCCCAGGTCCACGCTCCCGTGGCCGTTGGTGGGCTCGGGGGGCTGGGTGACGGACAGTGCCATCACGCCGCCCGGGGCCTTGCGGGGCTGGGCCCGGCGCCGGACGAACATCAGGCTGGCCACACCGGCGGCCGCGGCGGCGAGCACCGAGATCTCACCCATGGTGTCCCAGGCTCGGACGTCCACCAGCAGCACCGAGATGATGTTGTAGCCGCCCGCCTCCTTCGCCGCGGCCGGGTAGCCCTCGGAGATCGAGGGCTCCAACCGACCGGCCAGTGCGAACCAGGTCATGGTGGCCACCATCAGACCCGTCGCCAGGCCGATGATCATGTTCCAGATCCGGCGGCCCTTGAGGGCCGGTGCCGAGAAGTGGGACGGGAAGCGGCGCAGTACGAGGACGAAGACCACCAGGCTGACGGTCTCCACCAGGAACTGGGTGAGCGCGATGTCCGGAGCTCCCTGGAGGAAGTACAGCGCGGCCACGCCGTACCCGCCGATGCCGACGAGGATCACCGCGAACAGGCGGCGCCGCACGAACAGGATCAGCAGGCAGGTGATCACGATGATCAGGGCCGGGATGATCTGGACCGGCGTGTCCCAGAGCCGGAGCTCCGGTTGCGGTCCGGCCCAGATCCGGCCGGAGACCATCGGGATCCCGGCCGCCACGACCAGGACGATCAGGATCGTGCCGAGGTAGACGGGGAGCGAACCGCGCTGGGTGCTGCCGGTGACCTGGAGGGCCAGGTTCTCCAGACCGGCGAGCATCCGCCGGTAGTTGCGCTCGGGGTTGACGAAGGCCAGGCGGGTGCCCAGCCACACCACCCGGTTGCGGAAGGAGAAGAGGACCAGACCGCCGACCACGCAGATCGCGGACAGCAGGAGCGGGAGCTCCCAGCCGTGCCACAGGGCCAGGTAGGACTGGTACGTCTCGTGCTCACCCTGCGGGACCGTGTCGGCGTAGACCGCGAAGAGGGGGTCGGCCCAGTAGGAGAGGAGACCGCCGACCAGGCTCAGCGCCGCCAGGACCACGGCCGGTGCGAGGAAGAGCGCGCCGGGGGCGTGGACCGGGGTGGGCTGGACGCCCTCCTTGTCGAAGAAGGCGCCCCACAGGAAGCGGAGGCTGTAGGCGACGGTGAGGGTCGATCCCAGGACCAGCCCGACCAGGACCACGGTGTCCAGGGTGCCGCCGTGGGTGTAGGCGCCGAAGGCCAGTTCCTTGGCGGCGAAGCCCGCGGTGGGCGGCAGACCGGCCATGGAGGCCAGGGCCACGATCGAGACCCAGTAGGTGGTGGGCATGGACTGGCGCAGGCCGGACAGTTCGCGCAGGTCCCGTGTTCCGGTGCTGTGGTCGATGATGCCGACCACGAGGAACAGCGGGGCCTTGAACAGCGAGTGCGCGACCAGCATCGCGACGCCGGCGAGGGCGGCGGCGCGGGTGCCCGTGCCCAGCAGGGCGATGAGGAAGCCCAGCTGGCTGATGGTGCCGTAGGCCAGGACGAGCTTGAGGTCGTACTGGCGCAGCGCCTTCCAGCCGCCGAAGACCATGGTGGCCACGCCGAAGAACAGGGCCATGCCCTGCCAGACGGCGACGTCCCCGAAGGCCGGGGTGAGGCGGGCGACCAGGTAGACGCCGGCCTTGACCATCGCCGCGGCGTGCAGGTAGCCGGAGACCGGCGTGGGCGCCTGCATGGCGGCGGGCAGCCACAGGCTGAAGGGGAACAGCGCCGACTTGGACATGGCGCCGATCATGATCAGCACCAGGGCCGAGGTGACTACGGGGCCCGTGGCGGGCGGGTCGGCGACGATCTCGGAGATCACGTAGGTCCCGGCGGTCTCACCGAGCATGATCATGCCGACGAGCATGGCCAGTCCGCCGAAGGTGGTGACGGTCAGGGCCGTCATCGCCGCCCGGCGGCTCTCCTTCACCTCGGCGTTGTGACCGACGAGGAGGTAGGAGAAGACCGTGGTCAGCTCCCAGTAGATGAAGAGCTGGATGAGGTCGTCGGCCAGCACGAGGCCGAGCATGGCCCCGGCGAAGGCGACGAACACACCGGCGAAGCGTCCGAGGCCGGGCTCGGAGTCGTTGAAGTAACGCGCGCAGTAGATCAGGATCAGCGTGCCCACGCCCGCGGCGATGAGCGTCATGACCAGGCCGAGGGCGTCCATGTGGAGGCCGAGCCGGAGCGAGAACTGGGGTGCCCACGCGACGGACTCGGAGAGGCTCTCGCCGTTCAGGACGGCGGGAAGCTGGAAGAGGGCCCACACGGTGGCCAGACCCGGGACGATCGCGAGCGCGTAGAAGCCGTTACGGCCCCAGAGGCGCACCAGTAACGGTGCGACCGCAGCTGTGATGAAATGCGCGACCAGCACTGTTGTCAATGCGCCCCTCCCGGACCGGTCCGGGCCCACCCGGGTGTTCGGGCGGACGTCCACGCCCCGCAGCAGACAACTCCGCCACAACCGGATCGGTGTACGGGGTGTCGTTACCGTTTTGAGGGGGCATGGATTAACTTGAACTTGCGTGCGCAAGCTATTTAATAGCTAGACTACACAAACGTCAAACCTCCGCGCGGGTCGAGGACCCGCGTCACTGCCCAGCCTGCGAGGACCGTTTCGTGCCCGACGAGACCCCCGAGCCCTGTTCTGATCAGCAGGAATCACCCGAGCCCAACGCCGCTGAACTCGAGGAGTTCCAGCGTGTGTGGACCGAACTGATCAACGCGGCGCTCCATGCGCGCTCACGCGGCGGGCACGGGCATCGCGGTGCCGAGGAACTCACCCTGACACAGTCGTTGCTGATGGAAGCGGTACGCGGCATGGACAGTCCGAGTGTCGGTGCGGTTGCTCACATCGTCGGCGTGTCGTCCCCGTCGGCCACGCGGATGATCCAGCAGCTGGAACGCAAGGGAATGATGGTCCGGCGCCGTTCGGAACGTGACGAACGCAGCACCGTGGTGGCCATCACGGAGGAGGGCGAGCGGGTGCTCGCCGAACGGCGCAAGTACATGGAACGAAAACAGCGCCAGGTCTTCGACGCGATAAGGCCCTCGCTGCGTCCCGTGGTCCTCGATGTCCTGCGCGACCTGCGTGAGGCCATAGACGACACCTGAGTCGTCCCCGGTGCTCTGCCCGTGGCAGATCTGCCCCGGGCCGAAACGGTGGAGGTCGGAGCCCGCACCGGCCCAGGCTGGGAGGACCGGCGGGAACGGACGTGTGGTCCGTTCCGCGAACGCCGGACCGAGGAGGGCCCATGCCGATCCACCAACAACTCGTCGCGGAGCACGCGCCGGGTGGGAGCTTCGACGACCAGCTCGCGGCACGGCTGCTGCGCAACCGCGTCGTACTCCTGGGAACGCAGGTCGACGAGGACAGCGCCAACCGTGTCTGCGCCCAGCTGCTCCTGCTCGCTGACGAGGACCCGCACCGGGACGTCACCCTGGCGATCAACAGCCCCGGCGGCGTGGTCTCCGCGGGTCTCGCCATCTACGACACGATGAACTTCGTCCCCAACGACGTGTCCACCCTCGTCATGGGGTTCGCCGCGAGCATGGGCCAGTTCCTCGCCTGCACCGGCGCGCCCGGCAAGCGGTACAGCCTGCCGCACGCGCGGATCATGATGCACCAGCCGTCCGGGGGCCTGGGCGGTACGGCGGCGGACATCGCCATCCAGGCGGAGAACCTCGCGCACACCAAGCGGACGATGATCGAGCTGATCGCGCGGCACAGCGGTCAGAGTGCGGAGACCATCACCGCCGACCAGCACCGGGACGCCTGGTTCACCGCCGAGGAGGCGCGGAACTACGGCTTCGTCGACCACGTGGTGGAGTCGATCGACCAGATGGAGGGCGTGATGCGCCTGGGGCGGGGCTCGACCGGCTTCGGAGCACGGACGGGGGACCCCCGATGAGCGGGCGCTACACGGTACCGATGGTCATCGAGCGGACCCCCAACGGCGAGCGCTCGTTCGACGTGTTCAGCAGGCTGTTGTCCGAACGCATCATCTTCCTGGGCACGCCGCTCGACGACGACGTGGCCAACGTCGTCATGGCGCAGATGCTGCACCTGGACTACGAGAGCCCGGACCTGGACATCCAGCTGTACATCAACTCGCCGGGCGGCTCGAACACCGCCCTGACCGCCGTCTACGACACGATGAGCTTCGTCCGCGCGGACGTCGCCACGGTCTGCATGGGACAGGCCGCCTCCGCCGCGGCGGTGCTGCTCGCCGCCGGGGCCCCGGGCAAACGGGCCGCGCTGGAGCACGCCCGGGTGCTGCTGCACCAGCCGTCCACGGAGGGCCGGGGGGAGGCCGCCGACCTGGAGATCCAGGCCGCCGAGATCCTGCGGGTCCGGTCCCAGGTGGAGGAGATCCTGTCGCGGCACACCGGCCAGACCCAGGAGCGGTTGCGGGCCGACACCGACCGGGACATGATCCTCACCGCGTGGCAGGCCCGGGACTACGGCCTGGTGGACGAGGTCATCACCACCCGCGACCTGACGCGGGTCACCGCCTGAGCGGGCGCGGCCCCGGGGCGGACCCGGGGCCGTCGTGGGTCAGGCCGCGAGCGACACCACTCCGGTCCGGCGGTACGGCGCGGGCGTGCCGTGGACCGACCGGCTCCTGAGGAGCACGCTCGGAACCCCCGTGCCCGGTTCGTCGACGACGCGGGAGGACCTGGGCTGGGTGACGGCCCCGTACCGGGCGACGAGGGTGCGCCGGTGGAGTTCCCCGAGGACGTCGATGATGCTCAGACCCAGGGAGCGGTAGATCGCGGCGAGGACCTCGGAGGAGGCCTCCTTGCGGCCGCGCTCGACCTCCGACAGGTAGGGGAGGGACACCTGGGCGTCCTCGGCCACCTCGCGCAGGGTGCGCCCCTGCTCCACCCGGGTGCGGCGCAGCAGGTCACCGATGAGGTCGCGCATCAGGGGCTCACCGGGACGCGCCCGGGAGCGGTCGCCCTCGCGGGCCTCGTCCAGCGCGCGCAGGACGCCTTCGGACATCGGTGCCTCCCGTGTTGCCGTGTCCCGACCCTTCGAGCCTACGCCGCGCCGGTGCCGTACCGGGAGGGGTTCCGGGAGCCTTCTGCGGACGGCAGAACCCCGAGGGAGCGGACCCGCCCCGAGACGCGTGGCTCCCGCGTCCCGGCGTGGCTCCCCCGCCGCATTGCGAGGTGTGAACGGCTTCCGGGTGTCGGAGAGGGTCCTTGGTCCCGGCGCGGGGTCCATCGGGGTCCGCGGAGATGCCCCCAAAGTGCACAATGCGGGGCAAAGGATGTGTCTGGTCCGGTGTCCACGGCTTCCGGAGCGGGAACGGGAGGAACGCGTCTACCTGGGGAGGGACTCGTGGAGATCTCTGGAATCATCACCGCGATCATCGTTGGACTGATCATCGGTGCGCTCGGACGTCTCATAGTTCCCGGAAAGCAGCACCTGCCCATCTGGCTGACGCTGCTCCTGGGCATCGTGGCCGCCTTCGTCGGTGGCTGGATCGCGAGCCTCTTCACCGGGTTCTGGTTGTTCGTGCTGATCGTTCAGGTCCTGGTCGCCGCAGGCATCGTGTACCTCGCCGACGGCATGTACTCCAAGAACAACACCAGCACGGCCTGATCCGCCGCACCGCGACTCAGTCCGAGGCCACCGGATATGTTCCGGTGGCCTCGGCCACGCGTACCGTCCCACCGCCGCTCGCGGAGGCCTGCGCGGCGGCGAGGACGGCCACGACGTCCCGGCCGAAACGTACGTCACACGGGTCACCGGGGCCGTCGCGGAGCTGGGCCAACAGACGGTCGACGGCCGATCCGAAGGCCTCGACCGCGCTCCGGCCCCCGCCCGGAACCGCCCGCCACCCGTGCGCGCCGTAGAGGTCGACGGAGAAGGCGCCCGCCTCCGGTGCCGCGTCCAGCGACACCGAGAGGGAACCCACCGCCCCGCCCCGGTGCCGGGTGAGCACGTGCACGCTGTCCCGGGGGCCCGCGACCGCCGTGACCTCCTCGACCGGTCCCAGCACGGGCAGCACCGCTGAGAGCACGTGCGGTCCCACGTCCCACAACCCGCCCCGCTCCCGGCGCCAGGGAGAGGCTCCGTACGGGTTGCCCGGCTGGAAGATCGACGCGAACAGGGTCGCCCGCACCCCGTCCCAGCCGCCGTCGTCGGCGGCCCGGACCAGGAAGTCGTTCACCGTGTCGGAGAAGCGGCTGGTGAAGAAGACCACGGAGGCCAGACCGCGCGCCCGCGTCTCGGCCACGATCGCGTCGGCCGCCTCGACGGACAGGGCGAGTGGCTTGTCCAGCAGCAGGTGCTTCCCGGCCCGGGCCGCGCGCAGCGCCAGGTCGCCCTGGACGTCCGGGGGGAGGGCGATCGCGACGGCGTCGACGTCGGCGAGGAGCGCGTCCACGTCCTCGTAGGGCCGCGTGCCCAGTCCCTCGGCCAACCCCGCCGCCTTCGCGGGGTCGCGACCCCAGACCCCCACCAGGGTCACCTCCGGGTGCGCCGCCAGCGCGGCGCCGTGGGTCTCGCTGGCCCAGAAGCCCGTGCCCAACAGTCCGAACCGCACTCCCATGGGACCCTCCGGTGTCAGTGGTCTTGCCGTGCACCAGCCACCCTCGCCCACGGACACGCTCTCAGCAAGACCGGGCGGTGCGAAGCCCGATCCTCCACAGCCCCTCGGGCACCTTCGACGTGGCCAGGTCCGGACGCGCGGGCCGCGGTCCCGTTCCGGCGTCGTCGCAGGTGGGTCGGGCTTTCTCCCGGAAGGGGCCGCTGGGCGGGGCCGGGAGCGGCCTGTGAAACTCCTGGTGGATTACTCCGGTCTCGACCATCATGGGCAATCGTGAGCACCGGGCGCGGTTCGGCCAGCGGAGACGTCGGCGGCGTGGTCACCGCCCGGTGCGCGTGTTCGCCACGAAGGGGGCCGACCCGTGGACACCGACCAGAAGAAGGACACCCCTCGGACCACCGTCCTGCTCGACGTGGAGGGGCCGGAGGAGACCAGCGCCTGGATGCGCACCAACATGGACTCCCTGCGGGCCTGCGCGCGCTGGGCCGAGCACGGGTCCGGAGTCTCCGCCGACCTGCTCGAGGCGAGCCTGCACACGGCCCGGAGGCTCGGTGACACCGGGCTGGAGGCCTGGGTCCGCCACCTCCTGGGCCTCGTGCTGCTCGACGCGGGGGACCTGGCGGGGGCGGACCGTGAGTTCGTCGCCTCCCTCGCGCTGGCCGAGGCCGAGGGTGACGACCGGGCGCGCGCCGCCTCCCTGGAGGCCCGGGGCGTCGTCGCCCAGCGGGATCGGCGCGACCAGGAGGCGCTGGACCTGTTCGACCTGGTCGAACCGCTCCGGAACCCGGACGGGCGACCCGGGGGGACGGCGGTGCTGGACCTGCTGCGCGGACGGTCGCTGGTGACCCTGGGCCGCTTCGACCACGCCCTGGAGCGGTTGGACACGGCTCTGATGGTCTTCGCCGCTCCTCCGGTGGACGAGGTCAACCTCGCCAGGGTGCGCCTGGAACGCGGCCGCGCGCTCAACGGCAAGCGCCGTGGCGGGGAGGCCCGGGGCGAACTGGAGCTCTCCCTGGCCGGGTTCGAGGCCCGGGGCCACACCGTGCAGATGGCCCGGGTGCGTGAGGCGCTGGCCGGTGTGACCCAGCTGGCCGGGGAGAGGAACTGGCGGGACCACCTCGTGGAGGCGGAACGGCTCTACCGCGAGATCGGCAGTGAGACCGAGGCGCGGCGCATCCGTTCCTTCCTTCCCTAGCTCAGGCGGCGGGCCCCGGCGGAGGGCAGGGCGGTGAACACCACCGGTTCGGTGTGGCCGCGTTCGGCGAAGGCCACGCGTACCGCCTTGCCGCAGTCCATGACGGCCCCGGACTCCACCAGGGCGATGACACAGCCGCCGAAACCACCGCCGGTGATCCGGGCCCCCAGCGCACCGGCGGAGAGGGCGGCGGAGACCGCGGTGTCCACCTCCGGAACGCTCACCTCGAAGTCGTCCCGGAGGGAGACGTGGGAGGCGGTGAACAGCGGGCCCGCCGCACGGGGGCGCCCGGCGCGGAAGAGCGCCGCCGTCTCCAGCACCCGCGCGTTCTCGGTGACCACGTGCCGCACCCTGCGGCGGACCACGGGATCGGGCAGTGCGGCCAGCGCCCGCGGAAGCCCCCCGACGGAGACGTCGCGCAGCGCCCGCACCCCCAGGATCCGGGCCGCCTCCTCACAGGAGCGCCGTCGCTCGCCGTAGGCGCCCTCGACCAGACGGCGCGGCGCCCGGGTGTCCACCACCAGCAGGGACAGCCCGTGGGCGGCCGGGTCGAACGGTACCTGCTCGGTCTCCAGGGAGCGGCAGTCCAGGAAGAGCGCCCGGCCCTCGTCCGCCAGCATGACCGCGGACTGGTCCATGATCCCGCAGGGCATCCCGACGAAGTCGTTCTCCGCCCGCTGGGCCAGCCGGGCCACCTCGGCCGGAGGGGGCTCCGACCCGTACAGACCGGTGGCGGCCAGGACCGTCGCGCAGCACACCGCCGCGGAGGTGGACAGCCCCGTCCCGGTGGGGATGCCGCTCTCCACCAGCAGGTCCAGTCCGCCGATCCGGTGCCCCTCGTCGACCAGCGCCCACAGCGCGCCCGCCTGGTACGCGGCCCAGCCGGGCACCGTACCGGGGGAGAGGTCGGCCAGCCGCGCCTCGAAGACGTCGGGGAACTCCCGTGAACGCAGGCGCACCCGGGCGTCCGGACGGCGCGCGGCGGACACGGTCAGCGCGTGGGGCAGGGCGATCGGGAGCGCGAAGCCGTCGTTGTAGTCGGTGTGCTCACCGATGAGGTTGATCCGCCCCGGCGCGGTCCACACCCCCTCGGGCTCCGTGCCGAACGCCGCCCGGAACTCCGTCGCGGCGCTCACCGGGAGACCTCCCCGGCACGCGTGAAGTCCCACGCGTCCGCCACGATCTCGTCGAGTCCACGGGTGGGCTCCCAGCCCAGCTCCCGGCGGGCCCGGTCGACGGCGGCGACCAGAACCGCCGGGTCACCGGCTCTCCGGGGCTCCTCCACCACCGGGACCGGGTGTCCCGTGACCCGCCGCACGGCGGCCAGGACCTCGCGCACCGAGGAACCGGTGCCGCCGCCCAGGTTGAACACCCGGTGGGTACCGGGGGCCGCGTGCTCCAGCGCCGCCAGGTGGGCCCCGGCGAGGTCGGCCACGTGCAGGTAGTCGCGGACGGCGGTGCCGTCCGGGGTCGGGTAGTCGGTACCGAGGACCGAGGCGTGCGGGATCTCCCCGGAGGCCACCCGGAGGAGGTTCGGGATGAGGTGGGTCTCGGGCTCGTGCCGTTCGCCGAACCCCAGGTGGGCCCCGGCGACGTTGAAGTAGCGCAGGCTCACCGCGCCCAGCCCGTGCGACCGTGCCCACCCGTCGAGCAGATGGTCCACGGCGAGCTTGCTCGCACCGTAGGGGTTGGTGGGCAGGGCCGGGTCGGTCTCGCGCAGCGGCGCGTCCGTGGGCGGGTCGCCGTAGGTGGCGGCGGTGGAGGAGAACACGAGGCGGCGCACCCCGTGGGTGCGCGCGGCCTCCAGCAGGGCCAGGGTGCCGCCCACGTTGGTCTCCCAGTACGGTCCCGGGTCCCGGACGGACTCGCTGACCAGGGACCTCGCGGCCAGGTGCACGACCCCGTCGAAGGACGGGTCGAGCACGTCGGTGGCGGCGCGCAGGTCCCCCTCGACCAGGATCGCCCCGGGGGCGACCGCGTCCCGGTGCCCCGTGGAGAGGTCGTCGAGCACGGTGACCTCGTGCCCGGCCCCGGTCAGCAGCGCGGTGACGACACCGCCGACGTAGCCGGCGCCGCCGGTGACGAGGAGTTTCACGGATCAGACCTCTCGGAGTCGTCGGGCCGTGGCCTCGGGGGCCACGTCGTTGCTGAACACACCCGCGCCGGACTCGGTCCCGGCCAGGTACTTGAGTCTGCCGGGGGCGCGGCGTACGGAGAACAGTTCGAGGCGCAGCCGGGCCAGTCCGCGCGCCTCCGGGTCGTGGGCGGGCGCCTGGTGCCAGGCGGAGACGTAGGGGAGCGGGGTGTCGTACAGCCGGTCCGCGCGGCCCAGGAGGTCGGCGTAGAGCTCCGCGAGGGCGGTGCGCTCGCCGTCGTCCAGGGCGGGCAGGTCGGGCACGGCCCGGTGGGGGTAGACGTGGACCTCCACGGGCCAACGGGCCGCCTCGGGGACGAAGGCCGTCCAGTGTTCGTTGCGCAGCACCACGCGGGGCCCGGCGCTCTCGGCGGCCAGGATGTCGGAGAACAGGTCGCCGCCCGTGGCCGTGCGGTGCCGCCGGGCCGAGTCGAGGTCGCGTTCGGTCCGGGGGGTGACGAAGGGCAGTGCGTAGATCTGCCCGTGGGGGTGGTGCAGGGTCACGCCGATCTCCCGGCCCCGGTTCTCGAAGACGTACACCTGGGCCACCTCGGGCTGGGCGGACAGCTCCTCGGTCCGGTCGGCCCACGCGTCCACGAGGGTGCGCACGCGCCGGGGCCCGAGCGCGGCGAGCGAGGTGTCGTGGTCCGAGGAGAAGCAGACCACCTCACAGCGTCCCTCGGGTCCGCTCAGCGCGGGGAAGCGGTTCTCGAAGACCGCGACGTCGTAGGAGGACGAGGGCACCTCGGAGTGGTGACCGTCCCGGGAGGGGCACAGCGGGCACTCGTCGCTCGGCGGCAGGTGGACGCGGTCCTGGCGGTGCGCGGCGATGATCACCCACTCGCGCCGGAGCGGGTCCCAGCGCAGCTCGGATCCGGAGACGGTGGGCGGCAGGTCGCGCCGGTCCGGGACCTCCTCGCGGACGCTGCCCTCCTCGTCGTAGTAGATGATCTCGCGGCCGTCGGCCAGCCGCGCGGCGGTCTTCCTCATCCGTCCTCCCGGGGGACGTCGGTGACCACGAGGCGGCCCACGCGGTCCTGGAGGGTCTCACGTGCGGCGGGGGTGATCCGGTCGTCGGTGACGAGCACGTCGCAGCGGTCCAGCGGGGCGATGGTGCTGAGCCCGACCGTGCCCCACTTGGTGTGGTCGGCGGCGACCACCAGGGTCCCGGCCGCCTCCACGAGGGCCCGGTTGGTCTCGGCCTCCGTCAGGTTGGGCGTGGTGAACCCGGCCTGGTCGTGGATGCCGTGCACGCCCAGGACCAGGGTGTCCAGGTTGATCCCGCGGACGGAGGCCAGGGCGATCGGGCCCACGAGCGCGTCCGAGGGGGTGCGGAACCCGCCGGTGAGCGCCACGGTCTGGTCGGTGCGCGCGGAGCGGTAGAGGACCTCGGCCACGTGGATCGAGTTGGTGACGACGGTCAGTCCGGGGGTGTCCCGCAGGTGCTCCGCGACCAGGGCCGTGGTGGTCCCGGCGGAGAGCCCCACGGCGCTGTGCGGCTCGACCAGTGCCGCGACGGCGCGGGCGATCGCGCTCTTCTCGTCGGACTGGAGCGTGGACTTCGCCTCGAACCCGGGCTCCGTGGTGCGGGCGCCCTCGGCGGCGACGGCGCCACCGTGCACCTTCACCAGCGAGCCCCGGTGTTCCAGGGCGTCGAGGTCACGCCGGATGGTCATGTCGGACACGTCGAAGGCCTCGACCAGCTCGGTGACGCGGACACCGCCGTCTCGTCGGACCTGTTCCAGGATGAGCTCCCGCCGTTGCGCGGCCAGCATCCGAGCCCTCCGATGATTGAAAATGTGCGAACTTGTTTGATTAAGGTGCCCTGTCGCCGGGTTCGCTGTCAACGGGGTGGGTCGAACTGAAGGATTCTGTTGGTTTCCGGCTGGAGTCGGTTCTGGCTCGGTGCGACCGCGCGAACTCAGGGCCGGTCCGGACCGGACCGCCTGCGCCGAGGACGCCCCGGCACGGCCCCGCCCGCCGGTACCTGGCCCGATCCATGGATCAGGGACCCGTCAGGACACCGGTTCCTCGTGGGTCTCCGCCGGTCTGGACCTGGGCGGGTGGAGGGTGTCGCGCGCGGGTCCGGCGGAGCGGTGCGAGGTGAGCTGGACCAGCAGCACGGCGCCGATCGCGGCGAGGGCGCCCAGGCCCTGGACGGGGGAGAGGGTCTCGCCGAGCACGAGGTAGCCCAGGAGGGTCGCGGTGAGTGGGCTGGCGAAGGACAGGAAGGACACCGCCAGCGCCGGCAACCGCTCCAGCCCCCGGAACCACAGCACGTAGGAGAGCAGGGCGCCGACCAGGCCCAGGTAGCCGTACCCGGCGAGGTGGGCCGCGCCGAGGCTCGCGGGCAGGCCCTCGACGGCCAGGGTGGGCGGCAGCAGGACGAGCCCTCCGGCGGTGAGCTGCCAGCCGGTGGCGCCCAGCAGGCTCACCCCCTCGGGGCGCCCCCAGCGTTTGGTGAGGACGAGGCCGGTGCCCATCGAGACGGCGGCGGCCAGCCCGGCCAGGATCCCCACGGGGTTCAGGGCGGCCTCCGGGCCCGCCACGAGCAGGCCCACGCCGGACGCGCCGAGCAGGCAGGCGAGGAGGTGCGTCAGTCGGAGCCGGTCGCCCAGCAACAGGGCGGCCAGGAGCATGACGATCACCGGTTGGACCGCCATGACCAGGGCCGCGACGCCGCCCGGCAGCAGGTAGGCGGCCACGTGGAGGAGGTAGAGGAAGGCGCCGATGTTCAGGGAGCCCAGGACCAGTGAACGCCACCACCACACCCCCGAGGGCAGGGCCCGGGCGAACAGCACCAGGAGGAGCCCGGCGGGAAGGGCGCGCAGGAGGGCCGCCAGCAGGGGGCGGTCGGGTGGCAGGAGTTCGGTGGTGACCAGGTAGGTGCTGCCCCACACCATGGGTGCCAGGGCGGTGACCAGTGAGTCACCGAGAACGCGCACGCGCCCGTTGGTCGCCGTGACGGGGGGAGTCATCAGCCAACCCTTCGATGTCGAAGTGTTCGATGCTGAAAGGTTAGGTGAACGGAGCGGAGGAGGTCAAGGCCACGGCGCTATGATCGCCGGATGAACGACGCCGTCGACCTCTTCCTCGCCCAGTGGGCCCGAGAGCGGCCCGACCTCGACGCCTCCCCGATGGGGGTGATCGGTCGGATGGACCGCTTGCAGCAGCTGCTGGGGAGGAGGGTCTCCGACCTCCTGGCCGAGTACGACCTGGAGCGCTGGGAGTTCGACGTGCTGGCCACGCTGCGGCGGTCCGGGGAGCCGTACCAGCTGACCGCGAAGGACCTGGTCCGGATGATGATGGTGGGTTCGGCCGCCATGACGAACCGGGTCGACCGCCTCGTGCGCAAGGAGCTGGTCCACCGACAGGTCGATCCGGCGAGCCGACGCCGTGTCCTGGTCACCCTCACCGGCAAGGGTCTGGCGCTGGTGGACGGCGCGGTGGCCGCGCACGTGGAGAACGAGGCGCGCCTGCTCGACGGCCTGAGCGGGGAGGAGCAGGAGCAGCTCGCCGACCTGATGCGGACGCTGCTGCTCTCCCTGGGCGACACCGCCCCCGAGACGCCGTGAGCCCCTGGACGTGACGAGGGGGAGGCCCCGTGCGGGACCTCCCCCTGGTGTCCTGGGTGCGACCTGGGAGTCCTAGTCGCGTCCGGGCCTGTCGTCCGGCGTCAGGGCGTCCTTGACCTTCTCGCCCGCCTGCTTGAGCTTGGACTTGGTCTGTTCGGCCTTGCCCTCGGCCTGCCACTGCTCGTTGCCGGTGGCCTTGCCGACGCCCTCCTTGGCCTTGCCCTTGAACTCGTCGAACTTGTTCTCGGCCTTGTCGCTCTCGGACATGCGAGCCTCCTTCGATCGGATTCACCCACAGGCTTGTCCGATTCAGCCGGAATCAATCATGATCCGGGCGACGTATGTGGCGAGAGTGACCGAGGACACCCCGTGGGGATCAGGGCTGGGAGGGCGAGACCGGCACGACGGAGGCGAAGGGCGCGTGGGTCGTCAGCCGCTGGGAGATGCCCTCGCGGACCATCGCCTTGGCGGTGCGCACGGCGTCGCCCACCTCGGCGCCCTTGGCCAGCTCAGCGGTGATCGCGGCGGCGAAGGTGCAGCCCGCCCCGCTCACCCGCTCCTCACCGATCTTCGGGGCGCTCAGGACGGTGACCTCCTCGCCGTCGAAGTAGACGTCGACGGCGTCGGGGCCGGGGAGCTCCGTGCCGCCCTTGACGACCACGTGCCGGGGGCCGAGCTCGCGGATGCGGCGGGCCGCCTCGACGAGGTCGTCGACGGTCTCGATCGACTCCATCCCCGCGAGGGTGCGGGCCTCGAAGTGGTTCGGGGTGATCACGGTGGCCAGCGGCAGGATCTGCGCGGTCAGGGCCTTGTCGGTGTCCAGGGCGGCGCCGGGCTCCTGTCCCTTGCAGATCAGGACCGGGTCGAGGACCACGTGCCGCCACGTCTGGCGCTGGAGGGCCTTGGAGACGACGTCGATGGTGTCGGGGGTGCCGAGCATGCCGATCTTGACGACGTCGAGGTCGTGGCAGGCGGTGGCGGCCTCGATCTGGTCGGCGATGACACCGGGGTCGACCGGCACGAAGCGGTGGCCCCATCCGTTCCCGGGGTCGAAGGAGACGATGCAGGTGATCGTCCCCATGCCGTAGACGCCCAGTTCCTGGAAGGCCTTGAGGTCAGCCTGGATCCCGGCGCCGCCGGTGGCCTCCGACCCTGCGATCACGTACGCGCGGTTGGTCATCGCCAACCTCCCTCTAACTTGCTGTGCAGATGCGCGGTGTCGGGGCCCTCACGGGTCACGAACCCACTGGTTATTGCATCACAAGTGCCCATTTCCGGCATAACGTTCAGGGTGTGGTTCTGGGGACACCCGGAGATCCGTCGGGGTGTGCGCCCTCACCCCCGGGCCAGCAGGGCGTCCGTGGTGTCGTAGCCGCTGGCGTAGGCGCCGTCCACGGTGTTCTCACCGGTGGTCGGTTCACCCGCGAAGTACAGCACTCCCTCCAACGGTCGGGCGAGGGCGTCCGGTGCGTCGTGCGCGCCCGGCGGGACGACCAGGTAGGCGCCCCGGCTGAACTCGTCGGCCGCCCAGTCGTGTGTGGTCCGCGCGACGGGTGTCGGCAGCCGTTCCCCGAGCGCTTCGGACAGCGCCGTCAGTCCGGCGGCGAACCGCTGGTCCGGCGGCAGCGCCAGGAGCTCCCGGGCGCGCTCTCCCGCGGCCCAGGCCACCACCACCTCGGGGGAGACCCGGGACAGGCACCAGAACACGAAGCCGGTGTCCTCGTCCCATCCGAGGGCGTCCTCGTCGGCGGGGAAGACCGCGCGGTCGAACTCGTACACGAGCTTGAGGGCGTCGGTGCGGTCCAGGGCGTCGACCGCCTCCTGATGGCTCGACGGCAGCTCCGGTTCGAACGCGACGTCGCCCGCCTTGAGGACCCCGATCGGCAGCGTGACCACGCACCGGTCCGCCCGTACCGTGAGGTCCCCGTCGGGCGCCGCCGTGTCCAGCTCCACGCCGCGCCCGGACCACCGCACGCGGCGCACCGTGTGCTCCAGGCGCACGTCCAGCCCGTGGGAGAGCGGCGGGAGGAGGCCGTCGTAGCCGCCGACCACCCGGAAGTTGTCCCGGGGCACGGACCACCAGTCGAAGATCCCGTACTCGCGCATCCACACGGCGCTCCACCGCTCCAGTGACTCGTTGTCGATGGCCACCGGGGGCCACCGGTCCTCGGGCACGCCCATCCGGCGCAGGTACGCGGCGGCGTCCTCGTCGTCGCGGGGGGCCTCCGGGGTCGGGACGGGGTCGGACACCCCCTCCCCGGCGCGCACCGGGACGGTCTCGACCCCGGCCTCCGCCACCAGTTCCCAGGTGTGGGCCTCCCGGCCGTGGATCAGTCCGGCGCCCAGCTCGACGGGGACGGAGCTGAAGGTGTGGTCGGTGTACAGCTGGCCGCCGATCCGGTCGCGGGCCTCCAGGACGACCACGGAGAGGCCGTGGTCGGCGAGGTTGCGGGCGGCGGAGAGCCCGGTGACCCCGGCCCCCACGACCGCCACGTCCCAGCGTTCCCGGGCGGCGTGGACCGAGGCGCCCAGCAGGGCGGCGCCGCCCAGGAGAACACCCCCGCCGACCAGCAGGGACCTGCGGCTCACCGCTGGTCGCGGCGCGTCCTTCGCGCCCCGCCCGTCCGCTCCCACGTCGCCTCCCGTTCGCCCGTCCCGGCCCCCGTGCGCGGGCAAGCCGTCACCGCATTATCGGGGCGACCCCGGACACGGAAACCACGGGAGGCCCGGACCAGGGGCGGCCGGGAGGGGTCAGCGTTTGCGGTAATAAAAATATGTCCCTAATATTTTTATATGCCACGCACCGCTGACCACGACGAGAGAAGGCGCCAGGTCGCCGAGGCCCTGCTGCGCACCATCGCCCGGAAGGGCCTGGCCGCGACCACCTTCGCGGACGTCGCCGACGAGCTCGGCGGGTCCGTGGGGCTGGTCCAGCGCTACTTCCGCAGCAAGTCCGACCTCCTGCGCTTCGGCGTCGAGCACCTCTACCGGCGCGGTGAGGAGAGGATCGAGGCGGTGGAGCGGGTCGCGCCCGTCCGCGACCTCATGTTCCGGATCGCGCACACCCTCCTGCCCATGGACGAGGAGCGGCGCATGGAGCTGACCGTCTGGCTGGAGTTCCTCCCCAACGCCGTCCGCGACCCCGGGATGGCCGAGCTGCACCGGACCACCACCCGCCAGCTGGTCGACGGGCTGGCGGAGGGGCTGGACGCCGCGCGGCGCCTGGGCGAGCTCCCCGCCGACCTCGACCCCCACGCCGAGGCCGCGGCCCTGGTGGCCCTGGCGGACGGGCTCACCCTGCACCAGCTGGCCACCCCGGACCTGTTCGACGACGCCACCGCCGAGCGCCTGCTCCGGCTGCACTTCGACCGCCTCTTCTCCGCGCGGGCGGAGGAAGCCTGACGTGACCAGCGACGACACAGCGCTCCGAGGCGCAACCCCCGGCGGTGCCGTCGGCGGACGGCTGCCCCTGCTGGACGTCCTGCGGGGCGTCGCCATCCTCGGCACCCTCGCCACCAACGTGTGGCTGTTCGCCGGGCCCGGCGGGGACGCCGCGATCCTGTACGGCTCCGACGAGCTGAGTCCGTTCACGTCGTTCCACGCCGACCCCTCCGCCGCCACCCTGGCCGAGGGCGTCTTCCGGACCGCCGCCAACGGCACGTTCCTCGCCCTGCTCACGCTGTTGTTCGGCGCGGGCCTGGCCGTCCAGTTCCGGTCGGCCGCCCGACGGGGCGCGCGCTGGCCCGGACCCTACCGGTGGCGGGCGCTGTTCCTGTTCGTCGAGGGGACGGTGCACTTCACACTGGTCTTCGCGGGTGACGTGCTCATGGGGTACGCGGCGGTCGCCCTGCTGGTCGCCTGGCTTCTCACTCGTTCGGAGCGCGCCCGGAACAGGGTCATGTGGGTGTCGGTGTCCCTGCACGTGGCCCTCATGGGCCTGGTGACGGCGGCGCTCGTGACGGATCCCGCGAGGACCTCGACCGTGCCACCCGAGGCGGTCGAGCTCTACGCGCACGGTTCCTACGCGGACCAGGTCGCCTTCCGCCTGGACCACTTCCTGGGGTTGCGCCTCGAACCCGTCCTCACCTTCGGTCTGATGGTGTTCATGTTCCTGCTGGGGGTGCGGCTCCTGCGGGCCGGTGCCTTCGCGGGCGACCCCGTCGGGCGGGCCCTCCGCGTCCGCCTGCTCGGGTGGGGTCTCGGCCTCGGCGTCCCGCTCACCGTGGTCACCGCCGTCGCCGGGCCGGACTGGCTCCTCATGGACCGCTACGTGGTGGCTCCGCTGGTCGCCGTGGGTCTGATCGGGCTGGTCGGCCGCCTGCTGGACCGTACGAACGGCACCGGGCCCGTGGTCACGGGGGTCTCCGCCCTCGGCCGGATGGCGATGACCGGGTACGTGGCCCAGAACGTCCTCCTCATGTTCGTCTGTTACGGCTTCGGCCTCGGACTGGCCGAACGGATGGCGGACACGGGACGGTGGTGGGTGCTGGTCCTGTGGGCCGTGGTGTCGCTGGTGCTGGTGGTGTCCTCCCTGCTGTGGCTGCGTGCCTTCCATCAGGGTCCGCTGGAGGCCCTGCAGAAGAAGGTCCTCTCCCGAGCCCGGTAGTTCCGGGACCCCCGCCCCGAAGCCCGGAAGGACCGCGCCCGCGTCCCGACACCGCACCCCTCGTTCCCTCACCGAACATCGGCCGCCCGCGCTCGTGGAGTTCGACGAGCGGAACCAACGCATCAGGGTTCAGGGCACCCTGACCCCGGACTCGTCCTGACAGTTCGGTCAACTTCCCGAACGGTCTGGTCGCCCGCCCCGGTGTCCGCCTCCCAGGCTCTCGGACTGCCAGGCTCTCGGACTCTCGGACTCCCGGGCCCGCGTGTCGGCGGTCGGGACCTCAACGGCGCGGAAACTGGCCGGGACGGCGGCCCTGGCCGGGACCGCCCGCGTAGGTCTGGCCCACCTCCAGCCACTCCCGGGCGGCGGGACCTTCGGCGGTCAGCGACGTGTCGGCGGGGTGGCGGCGGCGGGTCAGGACCAGGCAGAACTCCTCGGCGTCGCCGCGCACGACCTCTTCGGCCCCGTCCGGGCCCATCCTCCACAGGCCGCCGTCCGGGGCGGTGAGCTCCACCCGGACCTCCGTGACGGGCGCGGGCAGGCCACGGGCCAGGTAGCTGTAGGACCGGGTGCGCAGGGCCAGGTGGACGACGTGGCGCAGGCGGTCGGTGGGGCGTCGGGGTGTGCCCAGCGCGTCCACCACGTCCTGGCCGTGCGCCCAGGTCTCCATCAGCCGCGCGGTCGCCTTGGAGGGCACGCTCATCGGCGGCCCGAACCAGGGCACCCGCGTCCCTGCGGGCGCGTCGAGGAGGGCGCTCCGGAGCGCCGCCGAGGCCTCGCACCAGCGACCGAGCAGGGCGCCCGGAGGCAGGGCCGCCAGCGGGGCGGCGGCCGTGTCCACGTACCCCTCCGGGTCGGCCAGCGCCGCCTCCACCATCGTCGCGAACCCCTGCGGGTCGGTGACGGCGGTCAGCGCGGACTCGTCGAAGAAGGCCAGGTGGGCGACCTGGTCAGTGATGCTCCACCCGGGGGAGGGGGTCGGTCGGGACCAGACGGCGGGGTCGGTGCCCCGGAGCAGGGCGGCCAGTTCCTCCTGCTCGGCTCGCAGGTCCTCGACGAGTACGGCGGTGTCGACCACGGGGGGCTCCTCCCGGGGCCGCCGGTCCTGCGGCTCCCAGATGTTGACTGTTTTGTCATGTTCCGCGCACCATAACAAAGTGTGAGCTGGATCTCCCAGGGGTCCGGCCGAACCCCTCCGCGACACGGATGCGAGTGTGCGTACATGACCGGGACCGACACCCCGCGGACCGACCGATGGAACACCCCCGAACGCGCCGCGCTCCGGGAGACCGTGCGGACCTTCGCGGCCAGGGAGATCCTTCCCCACGTCGAACGGTGGGAGGACGAGGGCGAACTGCCCCGGGACCTGCACCGCGCGGCCGGACGGCTCGGGCTGCTCGGGCTCGGCCAGCCCGCGTCCGTGGGCGGCGAGGGGGAGATGATCGACCAGCTGGTCGTCTCCGAGGAGGCGGTCCTCGCCGGAGTGCCCACCGGGGTCCTCGCCTCGCTGTTCACCCACACCATCGCCCTGCCCGCACTGGTCGAGGACGGGCGTGAGCACCTGGTGCGGGACTACGTCCGCCCGGCGCTGGCCGGGGAGCTGGTCTGCTCGCTGGGGATCACGGAACCCGAGGCCGGTTCGGACGTCGCCCACCTGCGCACGAGGGCGGTCCGTGACGGCGACACGTGGGTGCTCGACGGGGCGAAGACCTTCATCACCTCCGGGTACCGGGCCGACTTCGTCACCGTGGCCGCCCGGACCTCCGGCACCGGCCACGACGGCATCTCGCTGTTCGTCGTGGACCGCGGCACCCCCGGGTTCACCGCCGCCCGCAAGCTGGACAAGATGGGCTGGCGCTCCTCGGACACCGCGGAGCTCTCCCTGACCGACGTGCGGGTGCCCGCCGACCACCTCGTCGGCGGCGTGGACCAGGGCTTCCACCAGATCATGCGCCAGTTCGCCAGCGAGAGGATCGGCCTGTCCGTGCAGGCCTGCGCCATGGCACGCCGCTGCGTCGACCTGTCCGTCGCGTGGGTGCGGGAGCGCGAGGCCTTCGGCGGGCCGCTGTCCCGGCGCCAGGTCCTGCGGCACCGGCTGGTGGAGATGCACCGCCGGACCGAGGTCGCCACCGCCTACGTGCGGGGGATCGCGGAGCGGCTCCAGGACGGCGAGCCGCTCATCTCCGAGGTGGCGATGGCCAAGAACACCGCGACCGAGGCCATGGACTACGTGGTGGACAACGCCGTCCAGCTGCACGGCGGCACGGGCTTCATGCGCGGCACCGAGGTGGAACGCCACTACCGGGACGCCCGGGTGTTCAGCATCGGCGGCGGCACCTACGAGATCATGAACGAGGTCATCGCGAAGTTCCTCCCCCTGCGGTGACCGAGGGGAGCGAGGGTCGAGGGATGCCAGTGGGACAGCAGACGGCCACCGGGCGACCGCCCACGGAACGCGGGCGGCGCAAGCGGGGTGCCCTGGTCCAGGCGGCCCGCGAGGAGTTCGAGGAACGCGGGTTCGAGGAGACCAGGATCGCCCAGATCACCGGCCGTGCCGGGATCGCCTACGGGAGCTTCTACACGTACTTCGACTCCAAGGACGAGGTCTTCCACGAGGTCGCCAAGGGGGTGGCCGGGGAGATGTTCGACGCGGCCCGCTCCGCCGCGCCCCGGGGCACCGCCCCCGTGGACCGGATCCGGCACGCCACCGTCCGCTTCCTGGCCGCCTACCGGGACAACGCGCGGATCATGCAGGTCATCGAGCAGATATCGCCGCGCCACCCGGTCTTCCGGACCCTCTTCCTGGAGATCCGGGGCCTCTTCGTCGAACGCATCAGTTCGGGGACGCGCCGCCTCCAGGAGGAGGGGCTGGCCTCGGCTGACATCGACGTCGAGGCCACGGCGAGCATGCTCGGCGGCATGGTGGAGCACACCGCCCGGATGCTCTTCCTGTACGGCGAGGAGCACGACCCGGACGTGGTGGTGGAGACCGCCACCCGACTGTGGGCGCGCGGCGTCGGCCTGGAGTACGAGCAGCCGGGCGATCGGTGAGGAACGTACAAGACCCCGGCCGGTGCCACTGGTGAGGATGTGACGCATGGAGACCACAGACGCACCCGTGCGCTTCGACACCAAGATCGCCGTCCTGCTCCGTGACGACCTGGCCGTCTGGCAGCGGCTCAACGTCACGTCGTTCCTGGTCAGTGGGCTGGGGAGTCGTGTCCCGGAGCTGGTCGGCCACCCCTATGAGGACGCCGACGGCACCGCCTACCTGCCGATGTTCCGCCAGCCCGTCATGGTGTTCGAGGCCGACAGGGAGACCCTGACCAGGGCGCACGGCCGGGCGGTCTCGCGGAAGGCCGACCTGGCGGTGTTCACCTCCGACCTGTTCGCCACCGGCAACGACCGGGACAACAGGGCCGCCGTCCGCGCGGTCCGCCGCGACTCCCTGGACCTGGTGGGACTGGCCGTGCACGGAGCCAAGAACGGGGTGGACCGGATCGTCAAGGGCGCTCGGATGCACCGCTGAGCCGCGACGGGGCGCCCGTTCGGCGCGCGCGGGCGTAGTGGCCGGGAGGCAGCCCGAGGATCCGGGTGAAGTGCCGGTTCAGGTGGGCCTGGTCGTAGAAGCCCGAGACGGCCGCCGCGTGCGCGGGAGCCCGCCCCTCCAGGATCAGCCGCCGCGCCAGGTCCACGCGCCGACCCACCAGGTACTGGTGCGGGGGCATCCCGAACCGCCTGGTGAACACGCGGGTCAGGTGGGCGGGGTGGGCGTGCAGGGTCCGGGCGGCCTCGGCCAGCGGCACCCCCTCGACGGTGCGCGCGTCCAGGAGGTCGCGCAACCGCTCGGCCAGGCCGGGGTCGTCGGGGTGCGCGGCGGGACCCACCGTGCCGCGCAGGTGCTGGCGGAGCCGCTCGGAGACCAGTTCGAGCCGGCTCTCCGCCTCCAGGCGGTCCCCCTGCCGGAACAGGGCGCCGTGCAGCTGGTGGACGCGGTGGCGCAGGAGGGGGTCGTCGAACATCGGGTGGTCCACCGCCCGGCCGACCAGCCCCGTGTCGATCTGTTCCGGTTCCAGGTACAGCACCCGCTTGCGCAGCCCCTGCGCGGTGGTGGGGGTGCCGTTGTGCGGGACGCCCGGCGGCAGCAGGGTGACCGTGCGGTCGAGGGCGCCGTGCTCGTGGCGGCCCAGGTCGTAGCGGACGGTTCCGGAGTCGATGATGAGCAGCGTCCACGACCGGTGCGTGTGCATCGGGTAGGCGTGTTGGCGCAGGTGGGTGTGGAACACCTCGGCGATGCCGTCGATCCCCGGTCTGAGGACCACCGTGTCCGCGTGGCCGTCCATCCCCGCAGCCTACGCGGCGCGCACCGGGTGACGGTCCGACCGGTGAACCACCGACCCGGCCCGCCGACCCGAGCCGGTGGCCCCGGGCGTGACCCGGGGCCACCCCGACCGGGGGCTGATCGGAGGCGCCCGGGAGCCGGAGGGGCACAATGGCGCCATGACGAACCCCGGCGGAGCACAGGACACGGCGACGACCCAGGCGTGGCAGTCGATCGGTGGCGCACCGGAGCTGACGGAACGGGTGGCCTACCGGGGAGCGGGGGCGGTGCTGCCAGCCGCCCTGCCCGTCCGGGAGCTGGCCCGGGCCACCGTGGGCGCGTGTTCCCTCGCCGCCGCCGAACTGCTCTCTGCGCGCGGCGGCCAGCCGGTCCCGGAGGTGAACGTCGAGGAGGGAGCGGTGGCCACCTCCTTCGTCAGCGAGCGCCACCTCCTGGTGGACGGTCGTGCGCCGACCCCCTTCGCACCGCTCTCCGGATTCTGGCGGGCCGCCGACGGCTGGGTGCGCACCCACGCCAACTACCCCCACCACCGGGCCCGACTGCTGGCCGCACTGGAGCTGGACGAGGGCACCGGCCCGGAGGGGCTGGCCGCGAGGGTGGCCTCGACCCCCGCGCGCGAGGTCCAGGACGCGGTGTACGCCGAGGGAGGCCTGGCGGTCGCCGTGGCGCCCGCGCCCAGAGGGAACGGGGAGCCGGGTGCGCCCGGCGGCTTCCGGGCGGCCGGGCTCCCGCTGGCGGAGGCCGCCGCGCTGGGGCCCGACGGCGGGCGCCGCCTGGCCGAGGGCGACATCGGGCTCCCCGCCAGCGGGGCGCGGGTGCTCGACCTGACCCGCGTCATCGCCGGTCCGGTCGCCACCCGGACCCTCGCGCTGCTCGGCGCGGACGTCCTGCGCGTGGACTCCCCGTGGCTGGAGGAGGACCCGGACAGCCACACCGACACCGGCATGGGCAAGCGCTCCACCCTGCTGGACCTGGGCACGGCCGAGGGGCGGAGCACCTTCGAGGCGCTGCTGGACTCCGCCGACGTGGTGGTGGCCGGCTACCGGCCCGGCGGACTCGACGCCCACGGGCTGGCCGCCGAGGAACTGGTCGCCCGCCGTCCCGGGCTGGTCGTCGCCCAGCTGTGTGCCTGGGGCTGGTCGGGGCCGTGGGCCGGTCGGCGGGGGTTCGACAGCCTGGTGCAGGCGGCGAGCGGGATCGCGGCGATCGAGGCCGGTCCCGAGGGGCGTCCGGGGGCGCTCCCCGCCCAGGCCCTGGACCACGGCACCGGCTACCTGCTGGCCGCCGGGGTGCTGCGGGCCCTCACCGACCGCCAGCGGGACGGCCGGGGGCGGCGCCTGCGCTTCTCCCTCGCGGGCACCGCCGGTTGGCTGATGAACGACGTCGTCCGCGTCCCGGCCGAGGGCGGGGGGTACGACCCCGCCGACTGGCTGACGGAGTCCCCATCCGCCTACGGCGGGCTGCGCCACGCGCTCCCGCCGGTCTCCTACGCGGGCGGTCCCGAGGGGTGGGCCCACTCCTCCACCCGGTGGGGCGGGGACCCGGCCGCCTGGCGCTGACCACTGGATAGCGGCGGCCGTCACCGCGATCGAGGCGCCCGGGCGGTCCGACCGGAAGGGGACGCGGGTCACCGGGTGGGGACGGTGAAGTCCTCCACGGGCTCCAGTTCCCCGTCCAGGAGGGTGACGCGGTCTCCCGAACCGTCCAGCGGGAATGGCTACGAGGACGCCGTCGTCGTTCGGGAGGGCCGGGACGGAGACGTACTCCCGGTCCGGGGCCACGCCACGCCCTCGTCGTCGGGGCGCGGCGGTTCCCAGCGGGCTTCGCTTCCGTACTCGGGGGATGACGCCGGGGTGGCGGACGCGGTCAGTCGCCGACCGTCTCCGGGGGCGGCCAGGCGTCGCCCCAGTCGGCCTTGCGGGCCGCGCGGTAGGTCTGGCCCTGACGCTTGGAGACCACCCGCTCCTCGATCCCGGGGCCCGTGGTGCACAGGCTCAGCGAGACCAGGCCCTTGCGCTTCTGGGGGTGGCGCAGGACGCGGTCGGCGGGGCGGTCGACGGGGTCGGTGGTGGCGGCCACGAAGGAGTACTTCTCGTCCTCGAAGCCCAGCGTGCCGAACTTGAGCCTGCGCTGGACGCCCGAACGGTTGAGGCGTTCGGAGAAGTGGCACCAGTCCTCACCCGGGGCGATGGGGCAGGCCTCGCCGTGCGGGCAGGGCGCCGCCACGGTCATCCCCTCCGCCAGGAGGTGCCTCCGGGCGCTGATCACGCGCGCGTACCCCTCGGGGGTGCCGGGCTCGATCAGCACGACGGTCCGGGCCCGTCGGGCCAGGGAGCGCACGACCTCCTCCTGGACCTCCGGGGTGAGTTCGTTGAGCACGTACGACATGGTGGCCAGGTCCACACGGGGACCGTCCGGGACGGCTCCGGTGAGCCGGAAGCGTTCCCACTCCGATCCGCTGACCGCCGGTGCCGTGGACCGGCGGGCGATGCGTTTGCCCAGCCTGATGGCGGGGGCGGACTGCTCCAGCACGGTGGTCGAGCGCAGGGACGGCCAGGCGGAGGAGGCGGCCCACACGGCGGCGCCCATGCCGCCGCCGACGTCCAGGTGGGTGGCGGGGGCGAACCCGGGGATCGAGGCCGCGGCGGTCTCGAAGGCGGCCTCGGCGGCGGTGAAGGTGGCGGGGAGCCGGTAGGCGGCGTAGGCGGCGACGTCGGTGTCCGAGGCCAGGACCAGGTCCTGCGGGTCCACCCTGCTCCGGTACTTCCTCATGAGTTCCTGGACCGACGCGGCCAGCGCGTGTTCGTTGGCCCCGCTGGCGACACCGTCGATCGCCGCGAAGAGTTCGGTGTTCAGATTCCCCATGCGCGTTTCTTCTCGATCGCCGTTACCAGCGCATCCTATCCGCCGCCCCCGCCCGGACCGGAGCGTCCGGCGGGGACCCCCGGGGCTCCACCCGGTCAGGTGTTCCGTCGGGACTCGGCCCGGGCGATGGCCGTGCGGCAGGCGCGGGCGAGGGAGCGGTGGTTGCCGAGGCGTTCCAGCAGGCCGTAGGGGGCCAGCGGGCCGGACGGGGAGTCGCCGGTGGGGCCGCCCTCGGACCCGGTCACCAGAAGGGTGTCCCCGGAGAGCGAGCCCCGGCGGGACCACCGTTCCCAGCGTTCGAAGTCCGGGCTGTACTGGTGCGCGAACACGAAGGCCGGTTCGCCCTCTCCTTCGAGCGGGGTGCCGCCGCGCGACCACAGGGTGACGTCGCCCCGGTCGGACCAGGCCTCGGCCGTGACCACCTCGACCTCCGGGCGGCCCGCACGGTCCCGCACCAGCAGGGCGTCCCGCGCGCGGGTCCGGGGGCGCAGGGCGTGCTGCTCCTCGATCCCGGTGAGGGAGACCAGCAGGCGGGGCACCCACCACCAGTTCTCACGGCGGGCGATCAGGCTGTCCGCGCGCAGCCGTGTGGGCGGGTGCTTGATCGCCTCCTGCTCCACCAGGTGTTCCACGAACGCGGAGCCGTCGAGGTCCTCGACCACCTCGACCGGACCGGTCCCGACCACCGCCGAGCGGCCCCCCGCGTCCTCGGCGCTCACGCTGAACGCCACGGTCCGCCCCCGGAGCTCCCCGGCGGTCCCGGCCATGGAGTAGGGCAGCGCGACGCACGGGGAGTCACGCCACATGAGTGGAACCACGGGAATACCCGAAGGGCCGGAAGGAGTGGTCCAGGAGAGTTCGGCGACGGTGGATCGCTGCCAAACCGTGATCAGGTCCGTCAAGGTCAGGCCTTATATGTGAGGAATGCCGCATGTTAATTTCTGGTGACTTTAACCCATACTCCGAATCGGCCGCGACCCCCCAGGTGACGAGCACGGACAGAGGGGACGCGGTGACGACTTGGACCCGGAGCGTGAAAGGTAGGCCTCGGCCATGCCCGCAGCCCTAGTCCTACTCGCGTCGGTGGCGGTGTTCGCCGTTGGCTACCGTTACTATTCGCGATATTTGGCAGAGAAGGTGTACGCGCTCGACCCCGGGTACATCACCCCGGCGCACACCTACAAGGACGGCGTCGATTTCGTTCCGACCAATCGGCACATCGTTTTCAGCCACCACTTCATCTCGGTGGCGGGTGCCGCGCCCATCGTCGGCCCGGCCGTCGCGGTCTTCTGGGGTTGGGGACCCGCCCTCGCGTGGATCCTGCTCGGCACCGTCTTCGCCGCCGGTGTGCACGACTTCGGCGCCCTCGTGGTGTCGGTCCGGCACAAGGCCCGCAGCATCGGCACCCTCGCGGGCGAGGTCATCAGCAAGCGTTCCCGCACGCTCTTCCTGGTGATCATCTTCTTCCTGCTGACCATGGTCAACGCCGTGTTCGCGGTGGTCATCTCGAACCTGTTCGTGAGCTACCCGGCGGCCGTCCTGCCGGTGCTCATCGAGATCCCGCTGGCGATCGCGGTCGGCCAGATCGTCTACAAGAGGCGCACCGCGGCCCTGGTCCCCTCGATCATCGCGCTGGCCCTGGTCTACGTGTGCATCCCGCTCGGCGTGATGTTCCCGATCGACATCACGGGTGTCTCCGAGGCGATGGGGATGACCCCCAACACGGTGTGGATCATCCTGCTGTTCGTGTACGCGTTCGTGGCCTCCCGCATCCCGGTGTGGATGCTGCTCCAGCCCCGGGACTACATCAACCTGCACCAGATGATGCTGGCCTTCGTCGTCATCGGCCTCGGTGTGATCGTCGGCTGGGACACGATCGTCGCCCCGGTGATCAACAGCGACGTCCCTGCGGGTTCCCCGCCCTGGTTCCCCCTGCTGTTCGTCACCATCGCCTGCGGCGCCATCTCCGGCTTCCACAGCCTCGTGGCGTCGGGGACCACGGCCAAGCAGATCGACAAGGAGACCGACTCCCGGATGGTCGGTTACCTGGGCGCGGCCGGTGAGGGCACGCTCGCGGTCTGCTCGATCCTGGCCTGCACCGCCGGTGTCGTCGCCGCCTCGGCCTCGCCGCTGGCGGACTGGCGGGGGCTGTACAGCGACTTCGGTTCCGCGTCCGCCGGGGCCACCGGCAACTTCGTCGAGGGTGTCGGCCAGTTCGCCAACAACATCGGCGTCCCGTTGGAGATCGGCGTCATCTTCGCGGTGGTCGTGGTGGTCAGTTTCGCCGCCACCACCATGGACACCGGCGTGCGCCTCCAGCGCTACATCGTCCAGGAGATCGCCGAGATCGTCCGCTTCAGGCCGCTGGCGCGCAACCTCACCGCCGCGACCCTGGTCGCCTCGATCGTCCCCCTGGGCCTGGCGCTCATCCCGGGCGACTTCGCCTTCGGCACCCTCTGGCAGCTGTTCGGCACCACCAACCAGCTCACCGCCGGGCTCGCGCTGGCCGTGATCGCGGTGTGGGTGACCAAGCGGGGCCGCAACCCGCTGGCCATCCTCATCCCGTTGCTGTTCCTGCTGGTGATGACCTCGTGGGCGCTGATCGTCAACCTGGTCTCGTTCCTGAGGTCGGACTCCCTGATCGACCTCTTCCTGCTGGCCCCGCTGGACTTCGTCATCTTCGCGCTGGCGGTCTGGCTGGTCGTGGAGGCCGGTCTGGCGCTGCGCAAGGCCTTCGCCGCCCGACGGGCCGGGGAGCTCCCCGAGGCCGAGGAGACCCCGTCCGAGGAGACCCCGGCCGACCCGAAGGAGAGGTAACACCATGGGTGCGCTCTCCCGCGCGCGTGACGCCTGGAAACGGGTGGAGGCCTTCCACGAGGAGGTCTTCGCCTCGCGCTGGCGCCAGGAACTGCGCAGGGAGGCGCGCACCCAGGAGGACACCCTGCGGGCCCTGCTGCTCCTGGAGACCCTGGGAGTGGAGGGGCCCGTCTCCTATGAGACCCTCGACCTCATTCCCCACATGGTGGCCGACCTGCACGAGTGGCACCTGCGCATGGGGCGGGACGATCTCGGTGGACCGGGGGTGTGCTGTTGAGGTTCGGCGGACGGCGTCGTGAGCGCCCGGTGGCCCCCGTGCCCGCCCTGGCGGAGGCCCCCATCGTCTTCTTCGGCGGCAAGGGCGGGGTCGGCAAGACCACCATGGCCGCCGCGCACGCGCTGGGTCTGGCCGACGCGGGCCTGCGCACCCTTCTCGTGTCCACCGATCCCGCGCACTCGCTCGGTGACGCGCTGGGCCTCTCCCTGGGCGACCGCCCGGTGCGGGTCAGCGACCACCTGTGGGCACGCGAGCCCGACGCGGACGCCGCCCTGCGACGCAGGGTCCGGCAGATCGGTGACGACGCCAGCGCCGCTCTGCCCCGGGAGATCCTGCCCGCCGTCACCCGCCACCTGGACCACGCGGCGGCCGGTCCGGGCATGGCCGAGTCGGCCCTGGCCGACCTGCTCATGGACGCCATGGAGGAGGTCCCCGGCACGTGGGACCGGCTCGTGGTGGACAGCGCCCCCACGGGTCACCTGCTACGCCTGCTGGACCTGCCCGAACTGCTGACCCCGTGGGTTCGGGGACTGGTGCGCCAGCGCGAACGGGCTGTGGACGCCGACCGCTTCGCCGTGGGTGTCGTCGGTGGCGCGGGCGACGGCGCTCCCGACGATCCGCTGCTGGAGAAGCTGCACGCCCGCCGCCGCAAGCTGGAGCGGGCCGCCGCGCGCCTGCGGGAGGACGCCGAGGTCAGGCTCGTGCTGGTGCCGCGTCGGATGGTGCTGGCCGAGACCGACCGTGCCGCCGCCCAGTTGGTGGCGACCGGATTCCGGCTCGGCCGGGTGATCGTCAACCAGGTCCCGGAGGACGTGGACCCCGAGGTCCTGGACGCCGTCCGCGCCCGCTTCGCCGACCACGGCACGGTGGAGCTGCCGCTGAGCGCGTCGGAACCCCTCGGCCCGGAGGCCCTGCGCGCGCTCGCCGCCCGGCTCGGCTGACCGCGCCCTTGCCGTTCCCGAACGCCCCCGGCCTCGCCGGGGGCGTTCTCCGTTCCCCGGGAAACCCTCCTTGGCCCCCTGGCCACGCTCTGTTCTTTTGCGCTAACGGAGATCGGATCATCGCTGACTTTTGTCGATTGTCATCAAAAAGGTTATTGACGGTCGCCACAAGGATGCGTAGATTCGTGTCTCAGCTCACAGGATGGAGGTCCCCCCGATGGGTTCGACGAGGCACCGGAACATGCTTGGGCGACGTTGGCGCGGGTCGCTGGCGCTGGGCGCCGCGGCCGTGGCCGGGACACTGATGGCCACGGCGTGCAGCACACCCGAGGGCGGCGGTGGAACGGGCGAGACCGAGGGCCCGTTCACGATCGGCGTCAGCAACGGCTTCATCGGCAGCGAGTGGCGCGAGCAGATGCTGTCCGAACTGGAGACCGCCTTCGGTGAGTACGAGGCGGAGGGGATCGTCGACCAGCTGGTCGTGGAGAGCGCCGACGTCGACATCAACGGCCAGATCCAGCAGATCCGCAACCTCATCCGCTCGGACGTGGACGCGATCATCGTCAACCCGAACTCGCCCACGGCCCTGGACCAGGTGTTCGCGGAGGCCGCCGAACAGGGCATCGAGATCGTCGCCATCGACCAGGCCGTGGCCTCCGAGGACGTCGTCAACGTGGTCATCGACCAGGCCGAGTGGGCCTCCCTCTCGGCCCAGTGGCTGGCCGACGAGGTCGGTGAGGGCGGCCGGATCATCGCGGTCAACGGCATCGACGGCCACCCCGCCAACGAGGACCGCTGGTCCGGGGCGAGCGAGGTCTTCGACGCCGCCGGTGTCGAGGTCGTCGCCAACGACTACGCCGAGTGGGACCAGAACCAGGGCCAGACCGTCACCCGCGACCTGCTGGCCAGCAACCCCGACGTCGACGGCGTGTTCGTCCAGGACGGCATGGCGCTCGGCGCCTTCCGGGCCCTCCAGGCCGAGGGCCTCGTGGACGACGTCGTCATGACCGGCGAGGCGCGCGTGGGCTACATGCGCGAGTGGGACGCCCAGCGCGCGGAGGGCGACTACACCAGCATCGGCGTCCCCAACCCGCCGTCGGTCTCGGTGTCCGCGCTCCACGTGGTGATCCGCATGCTCCAGGGCGAGGAGTTCACCGCGGACGGGCTCGACGGCAACAACGCCTGGCTGCCCATCCCGGAGACCATCACCGACGACACCTTCGACGAGCGCTTCGCGGAGGTCTCCGACGAGAACGACGCCTACGCCGTGGACCACGCGCTCACCCCCGAGGAGGCCGACGCCTACTTCGAGTAGGCCGGGCGGGACCCACCCGTGGCGGAGGCCGCGAACGGACAGGAGCAGGGAGAGAACTCGTGGACTCACCGCCGTTTCTGCGCATGAGCGGAGTGCGCAAACGCTACGGAGGGGTCACCGCGCTGGACGGTGCCGACTTCGAGGCCCACGCCGGGACGGTGCACGCCGTCCTCGGCCCCAACGGCTCCGGCAAGTCGACCCTGTTGAAGGTGCTCACCGGGGTGGTCGGACCGGACGCCGGGCAGGTCCGGCTGGACGGCGCTCCGCTGCGGCCGCGCGGCCCCCGCGACACCCTGGCGGCCGGGATCAGCTCCGTGTACCAGGAACTGTCGCTGGTCGAGGACTTCACCGTCCTGGACAACCTCGTGCTGGGCGTGGAGCCCTCCCGGTTCGGGCTCCGCGACCGCCGCGCCGCCCTGGCGCGGTCCCTGCCGTGGCTGGAGCGGTTCGCCCCGGCCTTCGGCGGCAGGGTGCCGGTCCGCGAACGCGTGAGCGACCTCGACCCCGGCGAACGCCAGGTGGTCGAAGTGTGCAAGGCCCTGGTCCGCGACCCCCGCGTGCTCGTGCTGGACGAGGCCACCGCCTCGCTGCGGCGCGGCCAGGTGGAGGTGCTCTTCGAGGTGGTCGACGAACTCCGGGCGCGCGGCGTGCTGGTCCTGTTCATCACCCACCGGCTGGCCGAGATCTACGCGGTGTGCGACCGGGCCACGGTCATGCGCAACGGGACCGACGTGGCCACGGTGACCGTGGCCGGGACCCCGGAGGCCGAACTCCTGGAACTGATGTCGGGCCGCCCGAGCGCGGGGACGTCGGGCTCTCGGAGGACGGCCCCCGTGGCGGAGACCGACACCGCCCCCACGGCCCCGGCGCGGACGGACCCGGGCGCCGACCCCGCCGCGCCGCCGCGCCTGGAGGTGCGGGACCTGACCGGGGACCGGCTCCACGGGGTCTCCCTGCACGTCCGTGCGGGCGAGGTGCTCGGGCTGGGCGGTCTCCAGGGGCAGGGTCAGTCCGAACTCATGGCGGCGCTGTTCGGCGCCGGTCGCCGGACCGGCGGCACCGTGCTGCTGGACGGAGCCCCCGTTCGCCCCCGCTCGCCCAAGCAGGCGGTCCGGGCCGGGTTCTGTTACGTACCCGGAAACCGGGGCGTGCAGGGCCTGGCGCTGGGCCGCCCGATCCTGGAGAACCTCGCCCTGCCCTCGGTGGGCCGCCGCGCCCTCCTGGGAGTGGGGCTGTCCCGGCGCCGTGAGGTCGCGGCCGCCCGCGCCGTGGCCGAACGCGTCAACACCCGCTACGGCTCCCTGGACGACCCGGTCTCCACGCTCTCCGGCGGCAACCAGCAGAAGATCGTCGTCGGCAAGTGGTTCCCCACCGAGCCCGCCGTGGTGCTCATGGACGACCCGGCCAAGGGCATCGACGTCGGCGCCAAGGCCGAGATGTTCGACGTGGTGGCCGAGCTGGCCGCGTCCGGGGCCGCCGTGCTGGTCGGCTCCAGCGACGACCGCGAACTGGTCGAGGTCTGCGACCGCGTCCTCGTGATGTTCGAGGGCCGGGTGGTGGACGAGGTGTCCGGGGACCGACTCACGGAGGACACCCTGATCGCCAGCGCCATGCACGTCACCGGCGCCGACGTCGCCGCCGCCCACGAGGGCCACCCGACCCGGCTCCCCGACCCCGAACCACGCCACGCCGAGGAGGGCGGAGCATGAACCTCCTGAGGGGCACCGGAACGCGGGACCTGCCCGGTCCGGTGCGATCCCTGCTGTCCGTGCACATGCCGGCCCTGGCCGTGGGACTCCTCCTGCTGGTCACGGTCACGGCCTCCGCGATCCTCCAACCGGGGTTCTTCTCGCCCTACGGTCTCAGCGCCAGCTTCGCCACCTTCCTGCCCCTGGCCACCATCGCGGCCGCGCAGACCATCATCGTGCTCGGCGGCGGGATCGACCTGTCCATCGGCACCATCGTCACGCTGTCCTCGGCGGTGTCGGTGGTGCTCATGCAGGGGGACGACGCCCGCCTGCCGCTGGCCCTGGCCGCCGGGCTCGCCACGGGCGCCGCCTGCGGGCTCTTCAACGGCCTCGTGGTGGCGGTCCTGCGGCTGCAACCCATCGTGGCGACCTTCGCCACGAGCTCGGTGTTCGGCGGGGTCGCCCTGCTGGTGCTGCCGACACCCGGCGGCGAGGTGTCGCCGGTCCTCACCGGGACCTACCGGATGGTCCTGGCGATGTACGTGCCCATCCCCGCCGTGCTGCTCGTGGTCCTCTTCCTCAGCTGGCGGCTGCTGCGGGGGAGCCGCTACGGCCAGCACCTGTACGCGGTGGGCGGTAACGCCGAGGCCGCCTACACCTCCTCCGTCCCGGTGTCGAGGGTGCGCGTGCTGTCCTACACCCTCGGCGGGGCGGTGGCCTCCCTCGCGGGGGTGGCGCTGCTGGCCGACGCCGGGGCCGGTGACCCCACCCTCGGCACCGAGCTCACCCTGGGGTCGATCGCCGCGCTCGTGATCGGCGGCACCCGGCTGCGCGGCGGCTCCGGCGGGGTCGGCGGAGCGCTGGTGGGCGCAGTGGTGCTCTCCCTCATCCAGGGACTCGTCTTCTTCGCCGGAGTTCCCACCAACGCCCGCGAGTTCGTCTATGGCTGCGTCATCATCGCCGCGATCGCGCTCGCCGGGCTCCTCACCGCCCGCGACGGTTCGGCGTCCGGAGCATCAGGAGGCACACGATGACCACCACCCTCACCGCGCGCCGCCTGACCCGGGACCCGGTGGTCATCTCCGGTGTCGTCACCCTGCTGCTCTGGGTCGTGGCCAGCCTCTACTCGCCCGCCTTCGCCACATGGGGCCACATCGTCACCACCCTGACCGTCGCCTCGTTCCTCGGTGTGATCGCCATCGGCCAGACCCTGGTGATCATCGCCGGAGGAGAGGGCATCGACCTGTCGGTCGGGTCGGCGGCGACCCTGTCCGCCATCGTCGCCTCACGCTTCATGAACGGCAGTGACGACGGTTTCCTCTTCGCGGTGCTGGTGGCCCTGGGCTCGGCCTGTGTGATCGGGGTGGTCAACGGGATCGGCGTTCTGCTGTTCCGGGTGCCACCCCTGGTGATGACCCTCGGCATGATCGCGGTGGTGGCCGGGTTCATCCGCCTCTACACCGGCGGACGCCCCGAGGGGTCGGCCGCGCCCCTGCTCAACCAGCTGGTCACCGGCGACACGGTGTTCGGCGTCCCCGGGGTCCTGTGGCTGTGGCTCGCGCTGTCGGTCGTGGTGATCTGGCTGCTCCGGCGCACGTCGTTCGGGTGGCGGCTCTACGCGGTGGGCGCCAACCGGACCACCGCCCACCTGTCCGGCGTCAACCCCTCGGCGGTCCGGTTCAGCGCGTACGTGCTGTCCTCGCTGTTCGCCGGCGTGGGCGGTCTGCTGCTCCTCGGCTACTCCCAGAACGTCTACACGAACCTGGGCGCCGACTACATGCTCAACAGCGTCGCGGCCGTCGTGATCGGCGGGACGGCGCTGATCGGAGGGGTCGGCGGCTACCTCGGCACCATCGTCGGCGCCGTCCTGCTCACCGTGCTGAGCGCCCTGCTGCGCACCATGCAGATCGGCGGCGGCGAGTGGGGGGACGCACCGCGCCAGATCCTCTTCGGCCTGGTCCTGATCGTCGTGCTCACCGCCTACGGCCGCCAGAGACACCTGCGCGCCTGACCCCCCACGACCGTGACGCGGACACCCCCCGTGCCGTCACGGTCCCACCACCACAAGTACCGCCAATTCGATGGGGAGAACTCCAACGTGACTTCACAGGTGAACGGTCGGCTCGGTGTCGGCGTCGTCGGCAGCGGGTTCATCGCCGACTTCCACACCCGCTCCTTCCGGGGCGTGCGCGACGCCGACGTCGTGGCGGTGTGCGGCCGGACGGCGGAGACGGTGCGCCAGGTGGCCGACCTCGCCAGGGAGCTGCGCGTGGGCGACCCCACCGCCTACGACGACGTGCGCGCGATGGTGCGCGACCCCGCCGTCCAGGCGGTGTGGGTGACCACCCCGAACCACGTGCGCCTGGAGACCGTCCGGGCGATCTGCGAGGAGGTCACCTCGGGCCGGGCCGACCTGCGGGGGATCGCCATCGAGAAGCCGCTGGGCCGCACGCTGGCCGAGGCGGAGGAGGTCCTGAGCCTGGTGGAGGGGGCCGGTCTGCTCCACGGCTACCTGGAGAACCAGGTCTTCGCGCCCGGGGTGACGCGCGCCCACGAACTGGTCTGGGCCCGTGGCGCCGCCGCGTCCGGCTCCCCGTACCTGGCGCGGTGCGCGGAGGAGCACAGCGGCCCGCACCGGGCCTGGTTCTGGCAGGGGGAGCACCAGGGCGGCGGGGTCCTCAACGACATGATGTGCCACAGCGTGGAGGCCTCCCGGTACCTCCTCACCCCGCCCGGCACCCAGGCCAGGGACTGGCTGCGCCCGGTGAGCGTGGAGGCGACCATCGCGTGCCTGAAGTGGGCGCGCCCGCACTACGCGGACGAGCTGGTCAACCGGTACGGACCCGAGGTGGACTACCGCAGGAGCCCCGCCGAGGACTACGCGAGGGCCACCGTGGTCTACGTCAACGGCGACGGCCACCAGGTGGTCGCGGAGGCCACCACGTCGTGGAGCTACGTGGGCGCGGGGCTGCGGCTCAGCTACGAACTCCTCGGCCCGGAGTACTCCATGTCCTCCAACACGCTGGACACGGAGTCGAGGGTGTTCCTCAGCCGTGAGATCGCCGGCGGGGTCGGCGAGGACCTGGTGGAGAAGCAGAACGCCGAGGGCGGACTCATGCCGGTGGTCCCCGACGAGGCGGCGACCTACGGCTACACCGAGGAGAACCGCCACATGGTCGAGCGGTTCCTGGACGGGAAGCCGCCCCGGGAGGACCTGCGGGACGGCAGGGACGTGACCCGGCTGCTGATGGCGGCCTACCTGTCCGCGCAGGAGGGCCGCAGGGTCGACCTCACCGACCCCGCCACCCTGGAGCGGCTGACCGCCTTCGTGCCCGACGTCGCCCAGGGCACCTGGCGCTCCGGGGTCTGAGGGGTCGGGTACGCGGAGGGGCCCCGCCCCCGGCACGGTGACGCTGCCGGGAGCGGGGCCCCGATGCGGGGCGACGGTCAGACCGTCTCGGCGAGCTCGCGGGCCCGCGCCTCGATCCTCTCCCTGACCTTCGACATCTCCTCCGGCACGCTCTCGTCGAAGTGCTGCTCCATCCGGTCCTCGGACCAGGGGCACTCCGGCTTCACCGCGAACTCGTAGTTCCAGGTCAGGCGCACACCCTCCGGCTCCTGTTCGTAGTCCCAGACGATGTGCATGAACTCGAACGGCCCGGTCTCCACCCGCGCCGCCCGGGTCTGGCCCGCCTCACGGTCCATCGTGCGGTCGGAGACCCAGGTCATGACCCGGCCCTCCTCGTCGGGGACCTTCGTGATCCGGAAGCGGATCGTGTCGCCCTCCTGGTGGATGACGTCGACCGACTCGTAGCTCGGGGCGAACAGGTCGGCCCACGAGGCCACGTCGTTGGTCACCTCCCAGACCAGGTCGTAGGGGGCGTCGATGAGGATGTCGTACTCGACCTTGACTGCCATCGGGGTCACACACCTTCCACGAGGGTGGGGGCGTCCTCGTTGACGAACGCGATCAGGGCGGTGGGGGAGGGCGACAGCTCGGCCTCGCTGCCCAGCTTGCGGCCGACCCGGCGCTCGATCTCCGCGACGATACCGAGCACGCCGAGCGAGTCGACGCCCAGCTCCTCGAACGACTGTGTCGCGGCGGTTCCGGTGTCCGTCCGTACGCCGGCGCTGGCGGAGATCAGCTCCACCAGCTCCTCCAACGTGATGTGTTCCTGTGCCATGCCTCTCCTCGAATCTCGGGTTCGGTTCTCGTGTTCAGACGTGGTGTGGGCTGGTGAGGACGACCGCCGAGGTCCCGCCGCCCATGCCCCGGGACAGGACCAGCGCGGTGCGCAGCGGTGCGGGCCGGGCCACCCGGACGACCAGGTCGAGCCCGGCGGGCGGGTCGGGGACGCGGGGAGTGGGCGGGATGACCTGGTGTTCCAGGCTGAGGACCGCGGCGGCCACGTCGAGCGCTCCGGCCCCGGCGTGGGCCCGGCCGAACCCCGTCTTCGGAGCCGTGACGGCCACGCCGTCGGGGAAGAGCCGTCGCAGCGCCGCGGCCTCGTCGGCGTCGGCCTTCGGCATGCCGAGGGCGTCCGCGAAGACCACGTCCACCTGGTCCGGGGTGACACCGGCGCGGTGCATCGCGCCCCGGGCCGCGTGCAGGAGGCCCTCGCCCCCGGGGTCGTAGCCCCCGACCGACCCGAAGGTGCTCGCGTGGCCCGCGACGACGGCCCGCACCCGGGCTCCGCGCGCCCTGGCCAGGTCGTGGTCCTCCACGAGCGCGACGGCCGCGCCCTCGGCGGGGACGTAGCCGACCGTCCGTTCGGTGAACGGCAGGTACGCGGAGTCGGGGTCGTCCCCCTCCGCGAGCGTGCCGGAGACCGCCTGGCAGGCCAGGGAGTAGGGCGCCCCGAGCGCCGACTCGCTGGCGCCGACCAGCATCGCGGAGCCTCCCCGGCGCAGGGCCTGGCCCGCCTGGCCCAGGGCGTCGAGCATCCCCGGTTCGTCGGTGACCAGGACACCGCACATGCCCTTGAGGTCGTTGCGGATCGACACCTGGCCGGTGCTGGCCGCGTAGAACCACGCGATGGACTGGTAGGGGCCCACGTGGCTGGGGCCCTTGCCGTACAGCTCGGTCAGCTCGCGCTGCCCGAACTCGGCCCCGCCCGCGCCGGAGCAGATCAGCACCCCGGTGGCGTAGGGGTCCGCCGTGACGTCGAAGCCCGAGTCCTCCAGTGCCTCCTCGGCCGCGACCATCGCGAACCAGGTGAACGCGTCGGTCTGGACGACGTACCGCCCGTCCAGGTGCGCGCGGGGGTCGAACCCCCGGACCCGCCCGGCCAGACGGACCGGGAACCCGCTGGTGTCGAAGTCGGTGAGCGGGGCGATGAGCGAGCGGCCCTCCATGAGCGCCGCCCAGTAGTCGTGGGTTCCGGTCCCTGCGGGGGAGACCGTTCCCAGTCCCGTGATCACCGGGTTCATGACCGCACCTCGCTTCCTCGGTCCAGGACGACCGCCGACTGGAACCCGCCGAAGCCGCTGCCCACGGACAGGACCACGTCGACGTTCCGCTCGCGCGCCGTCACGGGCACGTAGTCCAGGTCGCACTCGGGGTCCGGGGTGGTGAGGTTCGCCGTGGGCGGGACCACTCCGGTGTCCATGGCCAGGACGCACGCGGCGAGCTCGATGGAGCCGATCGCGCCGAGCGAGTGCCCCACCATCGACTTGATCGACGTCATGGGGGTGCGGCGGGCGTGCTCACCCAGGGCCCGCTTCACCGCGTCGGTCTCGTGCCGGTCGTTCTGCACGGTCCCCGAACCGTGGGCGTTGACGTAGTCCACGTCGGTGGCGGGACGGCGCGCCTGGTCCAGCGCGGTCGTGATGGCCCGGGCCATCTCCGTGCCCTCGCGGCGCAGCCCGGTCATGTGGAAGGCGTTGCCGTGGTTGGCGAACCCCGCGACCCGGCAGCGCGTACGCGCCCCCCGGCGGCGCGCCGCCGACGCCTCCTCCAGGATGAGCACGGCCGCCCCCTCGCCCATGACGAAGCCGTTCCGGTGCCGGTCGAAGGGCCGGGACGCGTGTTCGGGGTCGTCGTTGGTGTCCGACGTGGCCCTGATGGCGTCGAAGCAGGCCATGGCGATGGGGGAGATCGGGGACTCGGCCGCCCCCGCGACCACCACGTCCGCGAGGTCGTCCTCGATGGCCTGCGCCGCGTAGCCGACGGCGTCGAGCCCCGACGTGCAGCCGGTGGAGACGGTGCGCACCGGGCCGCGCGCGCCGACCCGCTCGGCGATCTCCCCGGACAGGGAGCTCGGGGACAGGGCCAGGTCCAGGTGCGGCCCGGCGGCACCGGGGTCCACCACCCAGTCCGCGCCGCCCCGGCTCATCACCGCGTACTCGCGGTCGAGCTGGGAGGTGGCGCCGACGGCCGTCCCCATGCTCACTCCGACGCGCCAGGGGGACACCTCGGCCAGTGAGACGGCGCTGTCGGCCAGCGCCTCGGCGGTGGCGACGGCGGCGAACTGGGCGTATCTGTCCATACGTTCGGCCTGCTCGGGAGCCAGACCGAGCGCGACGGGGTCGAAGTCGACCTCGGCGGCGATCCGGGACCGGAAGCCCGTCGGGTCGAACAGGGTGATGCCCCGGGTCGCGGTCCTGCCCGCGGTGAGCATCTCCCAGAAGGCGGTCGCGTTGGTCGCGCCGGGAGCGACCACCCCGACACCGGTGATGACGGCCTCACGCCTCATGGTGCCTCCCCGGGGCCGGGGCGGCGGGGCGCGGCACGGAGGCGAGGGAGTCGGTGGTCCCGGTGGGAGCCTGTCGAGAGGATTCGGATGGGAGGGCTCGGTGCCCTGGAATCACGGAAGGACGGCGGGTCAGGGTCAAGGGTGTCTTCTCCACGGGTTCGGGCATGCAGAGGCCGACAGCCGAGTGGGCTGAGTGTGCCGCGCCGCGCCTCGGGCGGGGTCGGGCGTCGGTCGGCGGTCGAGGTCGGACACGGGGACGTCGGGGACGGCACGGTTCAGTACGGGAAGACCGACTGCGGTCCGCATGATTACTTTCGGTACATGTGATATCACGCTAAGGATCCGCGTCCCACTTGTCGGCGCGTCGGCGTGCCACCTGGCTGGCCAGCTTTGTCGGCGGGGGAATCGCCCGAGCGGACGGCGGCCCCGGGTGTCGGCTGGATCCCGCGCGGAGGGGTGGTGGCCGAAAATCTCGAAAGCGTCGACCGAGGCACGTTGCACAAGGGTTAAATGGGCTGGCACGATCCATTAAACAGTGCCAAACATTGAAATTCGAAACATACTGCCCGGATCGGTCAGTTGGAAAACCGTGCCTTGGCCTCTTGTTCGGCATCACGGTGCGTTATAGCTTGTATTCGTATCCGAATGAGCATCCTCGCGAAACGGGTTGTATGGACGCTCAGCAGGCGTTGGCATCTTTTGTCGTGTTCTCGCTCATTGTCACCGTCACTCCGGGTCCCGCCACCGTGATCGTTCTGAGGAACGGCATCGTGCACGGGGTCCGACCCGCTCTCTCGGCGGCCATGGGCGCGGCCCTGGGATCCCTCGCCTGGGGTTTCGCGGCAGCGGTCGGGGTCGCCGCGTTCGTGGCCCGTTCGGACGCCGCCTTCGAGGCCCTGCGCTACGCGGGTGCGGCCTACCTCGCCTACCTGGGGGTGCGCACCGCCGTCGAACGCCCTCCCGCCCGGACCCCCGAACCCGAACCGGCGCCCGCCACGGTCCCCTCGGGCCACACCCGGGTGCGGCCCATGCTCGGGCGCAGGTGGTTCCGGCAGGGACTCCTCGCCGACCTCCTGAGTCCCAAGGCCGGACTCTTCTTCCTGGCGGTCCTCCCCCAGTTCGTGCCGCAGGGGTGGGCGCCGATGCCCGCCATGATGCTGCTCAGCCTCGTCGACTGCCTCCTGGTGGCGGCCTGGCTCGGATTCCTCTCGTACTTCTCCCACCACGCACTCCGACGCCTCCACCAACCCGTGTGGTACCGGACGGTCCAGATCGTCTGCGGGCTGACCCTCGTCCTGCTCGCACTGCACGTCGTCACGGCCGACCCGGGCCGTTAACCGCACCGGGGTCCAGGGAAATCACGCGCAATTGTCGTGAAGGGATTCGTCATGCCTGAAACCATGAAATCCGGTCTGGAGATCAGGCTGGTGGAGGCTTTGCAGCCAGTCAGGTACTTCGTATTGGCGCAGGTGCTCCACCAGTTCATGGAAACCGGGCTCCACAAGGAGCTCGACGCGGGTCCCCGCACCGTGGAGGAGTTGTCGGAAAGCCTTTCCCTCCAGCCCCGGCGCCTGGTCGGGGTCCTCCACTACCTCGCCAACGAGGGCTACCTCAGTGAGAACGACGGCGCCTTCTCCCTGGAGGAGAGGGCGAGGGAGACCGCCGTGTTCTCCTCCTGGTACAAACTCCTCGTCGGAGGCTACTCCCAGACCTTCGAACAGCTCGGCCGGACCCTTCAGGAGGGGGCGGGCTTCGCCTCCCGTTCCGGACTGGACGTCGGCGTCGGCAGCTGCGGCATCAGCCAGTACGACGCCTATCCCGTGATCGTCGACCTGCTCGGGGCGGTGCGCGACGAGATCGAGTCCGTGGTCGACCTCGGGTGCGGCGACGGCGGATCCCTGGCCGACCTCATGGAGCTCCTGCCCGGTCTGTCGGCCATCGGGGTCGATCCGGAGCCCGCGAGTGTCCGCGCGGGGGAGGAGCTCATGCGTCGGCGCGGACTCGACCAGCGCGTCCGACTGCGGGTGGCCGGTGCGGAGAACGCGCCCGAACTGGACCTCGGCCCCGGCCCCGTCTGCTTCATCTCCGCCTTCGTGCTCCAGGAACTCCTGGAACAGCAGGGGAGGGAGGCGGTGGTCGGCCTCGTGCGCGAGGTGTTCACCCACCACCCGGACGCGCACTGGGTCGTGATCGAGGTCGACAACCGCATCGCCGACCGCGCCGCGATGGCCCATCGGCTGGCCCTCTCCTACTACAACCCGTACTTCCTCGTGCACTACCTCACCGAGCAGCGTCTGGAGCGGGACGCGTTCTGGCACGAGCTCTTCACCGAGGCGGGTGCCGAGGTCGCCCAACAGCTGACGGCCGACCCCCGCGTCGACTCCACGGGCTTCCTGCTCGGCTACCGCCTGCGCCTGAGCCCCGGGGGCGCACGTTGATCGAGACGCGCGCGAAGTCGGAGAGGGAACCGGAGCCGGGGAAAACGGCGGAACTGAGCTCCAACGAGTCCCCCGCCGGGCCGCCGCCGTCCGCCGTGGACCGCCTGCTCGCCCTCCAGAACTCCCTGCACCGCTACCCCCGTGGTGCCAGCGCACTGCTGCGCGAGGAGATCGCCGCCCACTGGCGGGTACGGCCGGAGTCCCTGGTCCTGACCAACGGTGTCGACGAGGCCATCGACCTGCTCACCTCGCTCACCGACCGGGTCTGGTGCACCGTTCCCGGGTTCGACGCCTTCTGGACGCGCCCCGAGATCCACGGGCTGCCGACCACCCGACTGCCGCTGCGGGAGGACGGGCAGCCCACGGTCGGCCCCGAACGGGTGGGACCGCACGGGGTCGCCTTCGTCGCCCGCCCCAACAACCCGACCGGAACCGTCGTCGCCAGCGAGTGGCTGGACGCGCTGCCCTCCCGGGTCGACCTCGTCTGCGTGGACGAGACCTACGTCGACTTCTCCGAAGAACCCGGATACGTCCCGAGGCTGGGGGAGTGGGAGAACCTCTGCGTCTTCCGCAGCCTGTCGAAGGCCCTCGGGCTCGCGGGCCTGCGGCTCGGGGTCCTGGCCGCGCCACCGCTGCTCGCCGCCCGCCTGCGGGAACGACAGCGGTTCTACTCGGCGGACGCGGTCAGCCTGCACGTGGCCGCCGCCGCCATCACCGACGACGCCTACCTGGCGGGACACCGCGCCCAGGTGGTCCGGGGGCGTGAACGCCTGGTGGAGATCCTCGGCGCCTCGGGGTTGTTCGTCGAGGTCCGGCGCACCCAGACCAACTTCGTCATCGCGCGGTGCCAGGACCCCGCCGAGGCCGTGCGCGTCGAGGAGTGGCTGTCCGCACGCGGTGTCCACGTGCACGAGTGCTCGCTGCTCGGCTATCCGGGGCGTCTACGGGTCTCGGTCGGCACGGACGAGGAGATCGCGCTCCTGAGCGGCCTCCTGGCGGAGCTGGCCCGGAAGGGAGCCCCCGGACCCCCCGCCCTGGAGTGAACCCCGGGGTGAGAAGGGGAGGGACCCCCGGGTCGGTGATCCGGGGGTCCCTCGGGGCGGCTCCGCTCAGGCCACCGCGTTGATGCACCACACGATCCACGGCAGCGCCACGATGTCGATCAGCACCGCTCCGGCCAACGGGACGATCAGGAAGGCCTTCTCCGAACGGACCCCGAAACGCCGGTTGAAGGCGTCCATGTTCGCCATCGCGTTGGGGGTGCCGCCCAGACCGTGGCCGACCATGCCCGCCGCCATCGTCGCGGCGTCGTAGCCCTTCCCCAGCAGTCGGAACACGACCAGCGCGACGAACAGCAGCAGGACGATCACCTGGACCGCGAGGAGCAGGACCAGCGGCAGGGCCAGCGCGTACAGGTCCCAGATCCGCAGGCCCATCATGGCCATGGTGAGGAACAGGCCGAGCGACAGCGACGACACCAGCGACAGCGCGCCCTGGTGCATGCGCAGCCCGAAGCGGTCGGCGACGTTGCGCGCGACGGCCGCCACCACCATGGCGCCCACGTACGCGGGCAGCACGAACCCGGTGGTCTCGCTGAACCACGTGCCCAGCGCGACCCCGGCCACCATCACCACGCCGATCAGCACTGCGGTGTTCACCAGCGGGCCGTAGCCCAGCGGCTCCTCCTTCTCCTCCGCCTCGACGGTGGTTGCGGCGGCGTTCTCCGAGGCCTCGGGCACCCGCACCTTGTGGCGCCGCATCAGCCAGGAGGCCATCGGCCCGCCCAGCAGGCCACCCGCGACCAGGCCGAACGTGGCCGCGGCGATGGCGATCGCCGTGGCGCCGTCGGTGCCCAGGGCCTCGGCGGTGGGCCCGAACGCGGCCGCGGCCCCGTGGCCGCCCTCCAGGGCGACGGCACCGGCCATCACACCCAGCACCGGGTCGATGCCCAGGACCGTGGCCATCCCGATGCCCACCACGTTCTGGAGGATCGCCAGGGTCCAACAGGCCAGCAGGTAGATGATCAGCAGCTTGCCGCCCTTGCGGAGCAGAGTGACGCTGGCACCCAGTCCGATGGTGGTGAAGAACGCGATCATCGCGGGTTCCTGCAACGTGGTGTCCAGCTCCAGCTGGGCCACGCCGGTCTCCCGCAGGGCCAGGACGGCCAGCGCGAACGCGAAGCCGCCGATCACCGGACCGGGGATGCTGAACCGCTGGAGGAAGGCCACGTGGCGCCGGGCGAACTCGCCCAGGAGCAGGAGGACGACGGCCAGGGTGGTGGTCTGGATCAGGTCCAGGGAGATGTTCACGAGTTCCGTCCTCTGGCCGCGCGTACGCGGTCCACCATGCGAGCGGCGACGCGCGCGGTCCGTCCGTCCACGTCCAGGGACGGGTTGAGTTCGGCCACGTCGAACAGGGCCAGCCGTCCCGAGGCGGCGACCTCCTCGACCACGGCCTGCACCACCTCGGTGGGAACGCCGAGCGGCGCGGGGGCGCTCACCCCGGGAGCCACCCACGCGGGCAGGGCGTCCAGGTCGAGCGTGAGGTGGACGTCGTCCACCGTGTCCAGGAAGGAGCGGACGAAGGCCAGCACCCGTTCCAGGTGCGTGGCGGTGCACTGGTCGTCCGTGAGGTACCCGACGCCGAGCCGGTCGGCGCGGTCGAAGAGCACGGGGGTGTTCGCGGCCTCGTTGATCCCGACGACGGCGTACCGGAAGGCGCGTCCCCGGGCCCGCTCGGCCTCGGAGATCTGGAGGAACGGTGTGCCGGAGGTGGGCCTCGGCTCCTCGCGCAGGTCGAAGTGGGCGTCGATGTTGAGCACACCCAGGGTGCGGGTCCGGTCCGATCCCAGCCCCTCGTCCAGACCCAGGTAGCTGGCGTAGGCGACCTCGTGGCCGCCACCGAGCACGACGGGGAGGTGCCCGGCCCTCATGGCCCCGGCCACCACCGCGCCCAGCGCGCGCTGGCCGGTCTCCAGGTCACCGTCGTCCACGCGGACGTCCCCGGCGTCGTACAGCGCCTCGTCCCGGTGCAGGGCGAGCGGAGCGAGCGCGCGGCGCAGGGCGGTGGGGCCCTCGGCGGCGCCGGTGCGGCCCCCGTTCCTGCGCACACCCTCGTCGGAGGCGAAGCCGACGATCACGGTCCCGGCCCGGTAGGCGCCGTCGAGCGGGCGCACGGTGCCGTGCCAGCGCCGGTGTTCGGCGCCGGGGCCGTCGTCGCGCCCGGTCCAGACGGGGGGATCCACCCTGTTCAAATCGTTCCTCCACTCAGGTCACGCGCCGCCTCCTTGACGAGACGGACGTAGTACGGGCGCCGGCGCTCGGTCAGCGCGGCCGGGGCCATCACGGTGACGACCCCGTTCAGGGCTCCCGAGTCACCGAGCACGGGGGCGCTCGCGCCCCACACGCCCTCGTCGAGGGCGCTCTCACTGACCGCCACGCCCTGTGCCCGGACCAGCGGGTGCGCGGCCTCCAGGGTCCGCACCTGTTCGGCGGGCAGCCGGTAGGCGGCGTACACCTCCCGGCGCCGTGCCTCGGGGAGGTGGGCCAGCAGTGCCTCGGCCGTGGCTCCGCGCAGCAGCGGCCGTACGGCTCCGCGGGTGTAGCAGCAGCGCAGGACCCGGGCTCCCTCGACCGCGTCCACGCACAGGGCCTCGGTGCCGACCGGCACCATGAAGGCAGCCAGTTCCCCGGACTCGTGCGAGAGCCGTTCCAGCCGTGGGCCGATGGCGGTGCGCTCCAGCGCCCCGTTGCGGTACTTCTCCGCGAACCGGACCGCCACGGGACCGGCCCCGTAGGCCGTGCCGACACGTTGGACGAACCCGGTCGCGGACAGCCGGTCCAGCATCCGGTAGACGGTGCTGACCGGGATGCCGGTGGCCTCGGAGACCTCCGAGGCGGTGGCGCGTTCCGCTTCGGCGAAGACCATCAGCACGCCGAGCAGTCGGTCGGTGGTCCGCCCCGAGTTGCCGGACGTCGCGTCGGCTGACATGGCGCCCCCTCTCCCGGACCGAGCCAGCTCCGAGCGGCGCTCGGGACCGGCTCACTCTATGGATCGGACAAAAGGGATGAAAAGGGCAAATTCTCACCCAATGAGAAGGCTACGTTCGGATCCGCGCCCGGCCCGCCGACCGGTTCTGTGAGGTTGCGCTCAGGCGTCACTGCTGGTGGGAACATGAAAGAAGGCCCTGCTGGGCAGGGCCTTCATCGGTGTGTGCGGGAGACGCGAGCCGTCCCCGTGCGGTCTAGAACTCGGTGATCGACTCCGCCATGCCGTCGGCGATCTCGACCTCGGCCATGATCGTGGTCCCGTTCGCGAGGGTGGCGTCGAACCTGTCGAAGTCGCACGCCACGTCGCCGGTGTCCGGGTCCTGGACGCCCCCGGCGCAGGCGTTGACGCCGCCGATGATCACGGTGTCCTCGGAGACGAAGAACGCCGTCCCGTCGATCATGTACTCACCCGGGGCGATGTACTCCAGCTCGCCCACCACGTACTCCTCGCCCCCGCCCGTGGCGCCCTCGTCCACCGGCTCCTCGGGCTGCTGGTGGCTGTCGTTGTCGTACTCCGTGATCGACTCGGCGTTCCCGGTCTCCAGCACCTCGGCCCTCGCGTGGACGTCCGTGCCGCTCTGGGTGGCGGCCTCCAGGGACTCCAGGTCGCACTCCACGATCCCGAAGCCGTCGTCGTCGACGCCGTCCTCGGCGGGGCAGGCGTGGTGGCCGCCCAGGATGCGGGTCTCCTCGCTGACGAAGAAGGCCTCACCGTCGATCATGAACTCACCCGGCGCGACGAACTCCAGCTTGCCGGACCGGGGCTCGGTGACCACCGCGGCCTCGTTCCCCTCGCCGTTCCCCTCGCTCGTCTGGGGGGAATCGCCCGACACCGCGTTGACCACTGCCTCGGAGGAGCACGCCGCGGAGCCGAGGACCACCAGGCCGGAGGTCGCGAGAGCCAGGACGGTGGTACGGAAAGTGCGCTTCATGCGATTCCTTTCTCCCCAAGGAAGGAGATGTCTCATCAAGGGTGCGGGTTTTCGGGTACGACCGGTGCGGGTATTCCGGGAAGGGGAAACACGCGCGGTGGGGGAGGCGCGGTGTCGTACGAACCCGGGAAAAGTGCGCTCAGGTGGACGCTTCCCTTTCGGTCGATCCCGCCGAGAGGTGCTCTGACCTCTGGCTGAGGCTCATCGGCACGGGTTCAGATGTGCCGGGCGAATGACGCCGTCGACGCGTGTCCGTGTTCTCTTGTTTTTCGGTCACTCGGCAATGCGGGACGCCCTTATCTTCTGCCGTGCTGATCGCTCCCGGCGCCGCTCTCTTGTGTCCGTGGTTTCTTTCTGTGCGTTCTGATGGCGGAGAGTGCGGAGGAGTTCGCCCGAATGGCGAGTTTTTTTCGGTCGCCGGACCGGGGCGGCGACGCTCCGGGAGGAGGAGCCTGGTCGGACCGTGGGGGCCCGCACCCCGATCCGCTCGCACACCTCCGGACGCCGACCGACGGTGTCCCCACAAATGCGGGGCCCTGCGGCCTCGATGAACAACACTGGTCGCATGACGGAGGAACGCTCCACTCGACCACCCGCACCGAGTGACCTTCTGCCCGATCTCACCACCGGGCAGCTCAGTGCGCTCCACCAGATCGGACGCGAGTGGGGTCAGGTGACGGGGGAGCCGAGGGAGTGGCGCCGCGCCCTCCCGGTGGACCCGAACGTGGGCAGCTACCCGGCACGCCACCAGGTCCGTCAGCCGCGCTACGAACGCTTCGTCACCGTCTCCGAACTCGGCGGGGACCCCCGGACGACGCTCGCCTCGGAGTCCGCTGGCGAAGCCTCCACACCCGCGGGCCGTGCCGGGTACCGGCTGCGCCGCGTGCTGCTGGGGCCGGCCCTGAAGAGCACCGCCCTGGTCCGCGAACGCATGCGCAAACTCGTCGCCCTGCCCGTGCTGTCCTCCGACGCCCTGTCCTCCGTCGCCTACGGCCCCGAGGCGATGCTCACCATCCTCGTCATCGGCGGCGTGGCGGGCCTCTCCCTGTCCCTGCCGATCGCCCTGGTGATCATGCTGATGATGCTGGCGGTGGGACTCTCCTACCGACAGACCATCCGCGCCTATCCCAACGGCGGGGGTTCCTACATCGTGGCCAGCCACAACCTCGGTCGGACACCGGGTCTCCTGGCGGCGGGCGGCCTCATCGTCGACTACGTCCTCACCGTCGCGGTCTCGATCGCCGCCGGTATCGCCGCGATCACGTCCGCGGTGCCCTCGCTCAGCGCAGCGACCGTGCCCATCGGGCTGGGGGTCATCGCCGTGCTCTTGGCCGGGAATCTGCGCGGCGTGCGCCAGGCGGGCCTCCTCTTCGCGGCACCCACCTACGTCTTCGTCCTCTCCGTCGGCGCCGTGATCGTCGTCGGCCTCGTCGACGCGGCCCTGCGCGGTTTCCCCCCGGCTCCCACACCCCAGGTCAACGCCACCACGGGCGTCACGCTGTTCCTCATCCTGAGGGCCTTCACGTCGGGGGCCACCGCCCTGACCGGCATCGAGGCCATCACCAACGCCGTCCCCGCCTTCAGGCCCGTGGAGTGGCGCAACGCCCGCACCGCCCTGACCTGGATGATCCTCACCCTGCTGGCGCTGTTCGGTGGTCTGATGGCCCTCATCCTGGTCACCGGCACGATCCCGGCGAAGGGCGAGACCGTGCTCTCGCAGCTGGCCCGGCACTCCTTCGGGACCGGGGCGATGTACGTGCTCGTCCAGGCCAGCACCGCGGCCATCCTCCTGCTGGCCGCCAACACCGCCTACAACGACTTCCCACGGGTCCTGTCCCTGCTGGCACGCGACCACCACGCCCCGCGCGGGTTCATGCGCATGGGCGACCGGCTGGCCTACAGCAACGGCATCCTCCTGCTCTCCGTCGCGGCCGCCCTCGTCTTCGCCTCCTTCGGTGGCGACACCACCTCCCTGATCCCGCTGTACGCGGTCGGGGTCTTCCTGGCCTTCACGCTCTCGCAGGCGGGCATGGTGGTGCACTGGTGGCGCTCGCGCGCCCGGCACTGGCGCAAGAGCCTCGCGTTCAACGCCACCGGGGGAGTGATGTGCGCGGGGGTGTTCGTCACCGCCGCCATCGTCAAGTTCAGCGCGGGAGCGTGGGTGGCGCTCCTGGCCGTGGCCGCGTTCGTCGTGCTGGCCCTGCGCATCCGCGTCCACTACGACGCGGTCGGGAACGCGCTGCGGCTGCGGCCCCACACGGCCCCCGCGCCGGGCGTCCCGAGCGGCGCGGTCCGCCGTCCGCCCGAGGCCCCGACCCCCGAAGAGCGGCCGGAAACGGAGGCGACGGCGGAGCAGGCGGCGCCCGACACGAACGCGGCGGGCCGCGCGGAGAGGCCGGGGGACCAGGAGGTGGAGGAGACCCCCGAGGAGATCCACCACCTGTCGGTCGTTCCCGTGGAGACGCTGGACCTGGCCAACATCCGTGCCCTGGCCTACGCGGCCTCACTGCGGCAGCCCGTCCTCGCCGTCCACCTCAGCCCCTCCGAGGAGGAGGCCGAGCGGATGCGGGGGTACTGGCTGCACTGGGGGGACCACCTGCCCCTGGAGGTGGTCGTCACCCCCTACCGGACCATCATCGCGCCGTTGGTGAACTACATCGAGGCGCTGCGCGAACAGCGGTCGGACCTGACGATCACGGTGATCCTGCCCGAGGTGGTGCCCCGGCGCTGGTGGCAACGGGTCCTGCACGACCGGATGGCGTTCCGGCTCAGGCACGCCCTTCGTGAGCGTCCCAGGATCGTCGTCACCACCGTGCCCTTCCACGTCTGAGACCTGCTCCGGCCGCCGACTCCGCGTGTGTGTCGCTCGGACGGGGCGGAGGCGGAGCGGACGAACATGGTCCTGCGGACCGGCCAGACACGGACGCCGGTCGGTCACGGACACGGGCCCGCGTCACGCGGCGGTCCGACCTCGTCGTGGAGGAGGGTGGGGGCAGGGTGGGGAACTGGGAACAATGGCTGCTGACCGTACCGGTCGGTGTGATCTACTCCGTCGCCCTCCTGCTGCCGTTCCTGGAGTCGGCGGTCTTCGTGGGGCTGGTGGTTCCCGGTGAGACCGGACTGCTGGTCGCCGGAGCGGTGGCCGGTCTGGGCCACGCGGACCCCTTCGCCGTCGCGGCCTGCGGGATCGTCGGGGCCGTGGCCGGGGACTCGGTCGGCTTCCTGGTCGGGCGTCGACTGGGACCGCGCCTGACCACGGGGAGAATGGGCCGCCTGATCGGCAGCGCCCGCTGGGAGCGGGCCGAGGGGTTCGTGGGGCGTTACGGCGGTCACGCGGTCTTCCTCGGCCGCTGGGTGGGGTTCGCGCGGGCCCTCGTCCCCGCGCTGGCGGGCGCCGGTGGTCTGGGATACCGGCGCTTCCTCGTCTGGAACGCGCTGGGCGGTGCGGTGTGGGCGACGTCCGTGACCCTGATCGGGTACCTCGCGGGGAACTCCTGGCAGCACGTGGAGCGGATCTTCGGCGCGGCCGTGATCCTGGTGCTGCTCGCGGGCGCGGTGGTCCTGTTCTCGGTGGTCCTCGCCAAGTGGATCGCCCGTCACCCCGACCGCGTGCGCCGTTGGGCCGAGCGCCAGGCGGGGAGGCCGAGCGTCCGCGCCGTCCTCGCGCGCTACGACCGGCAGGTCCGGTGGCTGGGCCGCAGATTCGAACCGCACACGGTGCTGGGCCTGCAACTCACCGCCGGGATCGCGTTCATCGTGGCCGGAGGATGGTTCTTCGGCGCGGTGCTCCAGGACGTCATCGTCGGTGAGGAGGCCGTCCGCGTCGACCGACCGATCCTGGACTGGCTGGTCACGCACCGGGACGCCGCCCTGACCTCGATCGTCGTCCCGCTTCACGGTCTCACGGGCGTGTGGGGGTCCCTGGGCGTCGCGGTCGTCGGGGCCCTCCTGACGCGTGCGCGCCGCCGCGACCTGGTGCTGGCCCTGGCGGCGTGGGGCGGTGCCGCGGGCAGCGCCCTGCTGGTGGCCGCGTTGGTCAGGCGCGTCGGGCCACCATCGGCCAGTGCCCTCGTCGCCCCGACCACCGGCGGGTCCTTCCCCGCGTTGGAGATCGCGACCACGACCGCCGTCGCCGGGGTCCTGGCGTGTCTGGCGAGCGGGCGGGCGCGCAGCTGGGTTCGCGCGGTGACGTGCTGGACCGTGGCCGCGCTCTGGGCGGGAGCGGCCGGGGCCGTGGCCGCCTACCTCGGCGCGGTGTGGGCCACCGACGTGCTGGGCGGTTGGGCCCTGGGCGCGTTGTGGTGCGCGACCCTGGTCACCTCGACCACCCAGTGGGAACACCTGTCCGCCGCCGCGCGGACGAACTGAGCCCCACAACGCGAAGTGCGGGCCGAGATTGCTCTCGACCCGCACCGTGTTCCTGCTGGTGTCCGAGGGGGGCTTCAACCATCCCCCCACAGAACCCGCGCCCGCTGGTCCTGAGCGTGGACCTGTCGCTGGACGGGCGGCGACCTGTGATGCAGTCTTTCCGATGGTCCCGCTGGACAACCGTCGCCGCCGTGCTGCTGCTGGCCGTGATCGCGGCCGTCGTCTCCTACTCACGCACGTACGAGCTCGCCCTGCGCCACCGAGAGCCCGAGTGGCGCGCGGCTCTGTTCCCACTCTCTGTCGACGGCATGATCGTCGCCTCCTCCATGACGCTGCTCAGCGACGCTCGCAGTGGCCGTAGGGCGGTCTCCTGCCCCGGACCCTGTTGATCAACGGTTCGGCCGCCACTCCGGCGGCCAGTCTCTGTGGCCGACCCCACGATGTACCTGGACGGGCACGGTGAAGGCCCACGGGCAAAGAGATCGGGAGTGCCTTCGACCGCAAGGAGCGTTGGAGACTGCTGATCAGGAAGTGGGGCCGCGCTGGCCGGTCGACTTCGGCTGCTCGTCGTGAAGCCGAAGCAGGTTCAATGGCACTGGCCGCCGAAATGGACGTGGAGGGGGTCTCGGTTGGGCTGAGGCCACTCCACCGCCACTTCAGACAGGACGCCGATCGGACGGTGTTCCAGGACGTGGCTCGGTGCCGCTCGTCAGGCCGCCGAAGCAGCCAGGGCCAGAAGTGCGAGCGTGATGGCGTTGTAGAGCGCGTGCATGAGGACCCCGGGCCAGATGGATCCGCTGCGCCGGTAGAGCTCGGCAGCGATCAACCCGACGATCACGGCCGCGGGAAGGACTTCGTTGATGCCATGCATGAGCGCGAACACCACCGCGCTGCCGACAACGCCGACCAGGGCGCCATAGCGCAAAAGCGCGGAGGTCACCACCCCGCGGAACAAGAACTCCTCCCCGATAGGGGTGAGCACTGCCAAGGTCAGCATCATCAGCGCCAGCGACACCAGCCCGGCTCCTGCCCCGGCGGCGTAGCTGGCCTGGGTGTCGGTTTCCACGTCGATGATGAGGGTGACCAGGTACACGGCCACGACCCTGGCCGCGAACGCGACGAGCCCTGCGGCCAGACCGATCAGTAGCCAGCGCACCGTGGTGCGCCGCACCCCGAAGGCCTCCCATGAGCGCCGGCGCACCAGCGCGGCCGCGGCGAAGGCGAGGAGCCCGCCCCCGCCACTGACCACACCGCCGACAATGCCGGTGGTGGGGCCGCTCATGCCCAGACGACTCAGCTGGGGTGCGAGCACGAACGCGATGAGTGCCATGATCGCCAACCCCACGCTCAGCTCGACCCATCCGGGACGCGGCGTGGTGGGGTCCATCCTCTGTGCGGTGGAGGGGGAAGTCATGGGGCGGGATCCTTTCCAGGGGCGGCTTCGTGGTTTGGGCCGTCACCCAGTTGAAGAGGCCAAAGGGGTTGCGCCCTCTTGCCTGTTCGGTCGGTGGATATTCTGTTTCGCACTGATGCTGAGGGAGGTGGCGGTGTCAGTTTCGCGAGTGGGCTTCGCACGCACCCAGCCATGGACCACCGCCACCGGATACGTCCGAGCCGTACTCTCTGACCTGTCCGAACACAACGGGTGGACCACCGCAGACTCGCAACCCGCCATCACACAACAACGCCGGGGCCGTGGGCCCGAAAGGTTCAGACATCGACGGGATGATCGATCCGACCGTTCCCGTTGCTTCGGGAACCGATTCGGCGAGGCTCTCTCCTGAACACCACGTAGGAGATCGTCAGGAACACTGGGATCACCGAAACTGCCGATAGCGCGTAGAGAGTCGAGTGGTACTCGCTGACCGTGAAAAGGGCCGGCGTGGTTATGACTCCTCCGATCGGGTTGACCACAACGAAGTAGACGGCGTTGAAGGCGAAGTGTGCGCCGATGGCGAGCTCAGTGGTCCCGTCCACCAACGAGACGATCGTCCATGCCAGACCCGGGCCCAGGAAATAGAAGAGGACCATCGTGAGCCAACCGCCTGCTTCTGCTTCCGGGTTTCCGAGGTGCAGCAGGGCGAATACCACGGCCGGCACGAGCGCCAAGAAGACGCGGTTGGCCCAGATGAGGCTGGTGGCCTGTACCAGGTAGCCCCGGCAGAACAGTTCTTCGGTGGTGGTCTGAATAGCGATGAGCACCAGTGCCACGGGCGCGAAGAGCGCGAACGTTGCAAGGTCGGAGGTGAAGGCGAAGGTCTCGGGGTAGAGGAGATACTGCCCGAGCACGAGTATCAGGGACCACGGCACGAAAATCGCCACGAAACCGTGGCCGATTCGACGCCAGCTGACTCTCTCCCTCGCTGTGACGAGCGTACGGGGGTGGCGGCGATGAATAAGGGTGACCGTGACGAGAATTCCGGCCAGAAAGAACACATTGCTCAGCATGAGCGCCGCGAATTCGCTCACGGGTCCGAGTGCGGAGAGGTCCCCCTGACCCAAGAAGATCCCCACCTCCTCCCCCCGGCCGCCAATGGCCGACGCGATGAACATGGTGGCGGCCCCAGCGACGACCACATAGAAAGAGATGATGACCGCCAACCCCACCAGGTACCGCCACCACCGATGCCCACCTCCTCGGGCCGCTTCCACGAAATGCGATTCTTTTCCTTCGGCGAAGGCCACGATGTTTCCTTTGCGTCGGTGGTTGGGCCGCTGGCCGGAGCAGGAACCTTGAGCCACGCAGCTCGCGCGTGTGCGGGTGGTTGTCAGAGATCTGACCCCCGGCTCGCGGAGGACAGGCGCTCACGGTGGGCGCGATAGAGACGGGTCCCGATCGGGCGCCCGACGTACCAGACGACGGCGGGGACGGCGGCGCGCAGGAGCTGGGCCTGCTCCTCGCTCGCCTCGTTCAGGGCCATACCCAGCATCAGCAGACGCCGCGCGAAGGTCACCTTGCCGAAGGACGCCTCGACGACCGCTTTCCACTCGCGTTCGGTCAGGTGCTGATCGATCAGCGGTAGGATCCGCTCCTCTTCCAGCGCCAGATGCTCGAACAGCGCCGGCAGCAGACGTTCCGCGACGGCGGCGACGGCCTCCCGATCGGTGGCGTCGGCGGAGGCCCGCCAACGCCGACCGCCCTCGGCGAGCGCATCCAGTTCGCCGTCGATGAAGGCGTGCTGCTGGTCCATTGTCTCGATGAGGGGCTCGACGTCGTCGGGGCAGCGCTCACGCAGGCGGGGCCACACGTGGTCGTCCTCGCTGGTGTGGTGGGCGTGCAGGAAGTCGACCATCATCAGGACGTGGTCGGCGACGACTTCGGTGCTGGCCGCGTCACCGGCCGGGACGCCCGCGATCAGGGCGGGCATAGCGCCGAACTGTCGTCGCATGGCGTCGTGCGCGCCGATCATGTCACGGCTGTCGGCCATCTTCTCGTTGTGCATGGGAGCAGCCTTGAGGCCTTGCCTTTCAAGCCGCCTACAACGCGGATACGGCGGCCGCCGCCCCATTTGCCGCTTTCAGTGACATGGGCTTTCATGGTGTGGTGCTGACGTTCGCGGTGCTGGGTCCGTTCGAGGTCCGTGCAGGAGATCAAGCGGTCCACGTCGGAGGTCGGCTGCCCCGTAGGCTGTTGGCGATCCTGATCGCCGCGGAAGGGCGGCCGGTCTCGGATGACAGCCTGGCCGAAGGACTGTGGGGTGAAAGCCAGCCACGCAATCCGGCTAGCGCCCTACAGGTGTACGTCTCCCGGCTGCGCCGAGTGCTGCCGGGCACGGCGTTGCGGCGCTCCCCCGGCGGCTATCGGCTCCTTGCCGATGACACCGACGTCGAACGCTTCGGCGGCCACCTCGTCCGCGCCCGTGCGTTGGCGGCCGACGACCGCCACGCCGATGCGCACGAGGCCTTCGGCGCGGCGCTGCGGTTGTGGCGGGGGACACCGTACGAGGACCTGGCCGACGACGCGTCCACGACCGCGATCCGTGCCGCACTGTTGGAACAGCGTGCCAGCGCCCAGGAGGAGGAGGCCGCGGCGCTGCTGGCCACCGGGGACCACGCCGGTGCGGTGGCCGAGTTGGAACGGCTTGTGCACGCCGAACCGTACCGCGAACGTCGTTGGCAGTTGCTGGCGCTGTCGCTCTACCGCTCGGGACGCCAGGCTGACGCCCTGAACGCGGTGCGCCGGGTCCGGGCCGTGCTGGCCGAGGAGTTGGGGGTCGAACCCGGACCGGAGTTGCGCCAGCTCGAAGGCCGCATCCTGCTGCAGGACCCGACCCTGGCGTCCGCCGGCGTCACGGCCCCGACGCCCGGAGATCGGCCGCTGTCGTCGTTCATCGGCCGCGACGCCGATCTTGCTCTGCTGGGCCGCCTCGTCGGCATGCATCGGCTCGTCTCCATCGTCGGGCCCGCCGGGTCGGGCAAGACCCGCATCGCCGTGGAATGGGCCGGGCGGGGCGCCGTCGTCCGGCTCGCCGATGTGGCCGACCCCGCCCACCTGGTCTCGGCGATCGCCGCGGCGGTCGACGCCACCGGGGTCGCCGGGGACCCGTACGAGGCGCTCGTCAAGCGGCTGCGTCTACACGGGGAGCCCTTGGTGCTCGACAACTGCGAGCACCTCGCCAGCGACATAGCCCGGCTCGTCGTCGACCTCCTCGACCGGGTTCCCTCCCTCCGGGTGGTGGCCACCAGCCGCAGCCCGCTCGGCGTCGATGCCGAGCACTGTCTGCCGCTCGGTCCGTTGGCCGCCGAAGACGCCGTGGCGCTACTGGCCGATCGCATCCGCGCGCTTCGCCCCGGCTGGGTCGAGCAGGACGCCGACCGCCGGGACCTGTCCCGTCTCGCCGATGCGCTGGACCGTCTGCCGCTGGCCCTGGAACTGGCGGCGGCGCGGGTGCGGACCTTCGGCGTGCGAGGGCTGATCGAGCTGCTGGACGACCGCTTCAGCGTACTGGGCCGAATCCCGCACGGCACGACGAACCCGCACGCGACATTGCAGGAGGCCGTCGCCTGGAGCTTCGATCTTCTCTCCGGCGACGAGCGCGACCTCGCAGTGCGGCTCTGGCCGTACGAGGGTGGCTTTCCCATGGAGGCCGCGTCCTCCACCGCTGCCAGGCTCGACGCGTTCGTCGCGCTGGTCGATCAGTCCGTGGTCACCGCCGATACTGGCGGCAGCACGGCGCGCTACCGGATGCTGGAGACAATTCGGGCGTACTGCCGGTCCGTGGACCCAGATCCGACGGCGACCCGGGCAGCCCATGCCGTCTGGGTCCGCGAACTGGTCGCCCGGGCCGAGGGCGATCTGCAGGGCGTGCGGTCCGCGAGCACAATGGCGGCGCTGCGGTTGGAGTTGCCGAACCTGCGCGCGGGGCTCGCGCACGACCTGGCGCATGCCCCGGTCGAGGCATTGCGCACGTCCGCGCGGCTGATGTGGTTCTGGATCCGCAGCGGCCTGCTCGACGAGGGCAACAGGGTACTGGCCAAGGCCATGGCCGCTGCGCCGTACGCCCCGCTCGGCGACGTCGTGCGGGCCCAGGTCTCGTCGGCCGGATTGTTCTACTTCACCGGCGAAGTCACCACGGCACGGCGCATGCTGTCCGAGGCGTTCCTGGCGGTCCGCTCGGAGCCGGGGCATCGCAGCCTGCTCGCTGAGGTCCGCTACTACCAGGCCCTGGTCCAGCTGCCAGGAGGCGACCCGGAGGTCGCGCTGACCGCGTCAGCAGAGGCGCACGCCATCGCCACCGAGACACAGACCTCCTGGCTGATCGCGGCCACCGCGATGGCGTCGGGCGCCGCTCTGGTCATGGCCGGCCGGATCGCCGACGGTCGGCGCCGACTGCGGGACGCCGTACGGCTCGCCGACGCCTCCGGTTTGGTGTGGACGGCCGCGCTCAGCGAGCTGATGCTTGCCCAGACACTGGTCGACGCGGGAGACGGCGAAGCGCTGCCGCTGCTGCGGACCTCGCTGCGGCGCTTCCTCACCGAGGGCGACCTGAGCAATCAGCTGGCAGTGCTGCACAACGGGGCCCTGGCCCTGGACGTGGCCGGCGATGCCGCCGGCGCCGCGCTGCTCCGCGACGTCGTCCATTTCCACCAGGCGCGCAGCGGCATCCGGCCTGCCGAAACCTACCTCCAGTCGGTGATGCCGCATGGCTGGTACGAAGGCCCCCCTCCCGCACAGCCGCCGACTCTCGACGACGCCGTCGCCGTCCTGACCGCCCCGGCGCGCGCTGTCTGATGGCTGTAACCCGGGTGTAGGGGTGCTTGGCCAGGATCGCGGGGCGCGGGTCGGGCCACGGCCTCGCACCGTTGACACCCGTCTCAGCTAAGGAGCGTCTCGATGCGCATTGGCATCGGACTACCCAACCAGGTCCGCGACGTCCACGCCCCGGTGATTCCGGCCTGGGCCCGCCGGGCGGAAGAAGCGGGCTTCGCCACCTTGGGCACCACCGGCCGGTTCGCCTATCCGGGCGTGATGGACACCGTCGCCTTGGCCGCGGCCGCCGGGGCCACCACCACGATCGGGCTGCTCAGCCAGGTGCTGCTGGCGACCACCTGGCCGGGCGCGCTACTGGCCAAGGAGGCAGCCTCGATCGACGGGGTCTCCGGCGGTCGGCTCACCCTCGGCATCGGGGTGGGCATCCGCGAGGACGACTTCGTCGTGTCCGGGCACGGGCCCCGGGATCGGGGCGCCCGGATGGACCGCGATCTGGCGACCTATCGGTCGACGTGGGCGGGCGAACCCGTTCCGGGAAGCGCGAACCCGGCGGTTCCGGCCGGGGGACGGCAGGTGCCGCTGCTGTTCGGCGCCACTACCCCGGCCGCCTTCCGCCGGATGGCCGAGTCGTCGGACGGCTACATAGCCGGATCAGTGCCGGCGGCTCTGGCATCCGGCGCTTTTGACGCTGCCCGTGCCGCGTGGCAGGCGGCCGGGCGGTCGGGTCGGCCTCGCCTGGTAGGCCTCAACTACTTCTCGCTGGGCGACCCCGGCCGCGGGCGGGCCAACATCGCCGATTACTACGCTGCTACCAGCGAATACCAGGACATAGTTGTCGATAACGTGCACACCGACGCGGGATCCCTGCGCGAGGCCGTCAAGCGGTTCGAGGCCCTGGGCGCTGACGAACTGATTCTGAGTCCCGGAATCGACGACCTCGAGGAGGTCAACCGCCTGGCCGACATAGTCCTCTGATTCGAAGCAACATCAAACAAGCGTCACTATGCGTGCCCACCCTCGTCCTGGAACCGTTGAAAGCAACCATTTCGGGCTGATGTCGGTCGACGAGGGCGAGGCAGCGATGGCAAGTCGGGGCGAAAAAGCAACCTCACCGTGTCTGCCGACGTTGCCTCCGTCGCCGCCGACCATGACCGCCCATCGACGCCCGCAGATGGTGGTCTGCGCCCAACACGGTTCGGTCAGGGCCTCACGGTCGTAGCGCGTCACCGTATCGGCGGTTCGTCGCGGTCGAAGTAGTAACCCACACGGCCTCACGGCCGGTTCCTGGCTCTTGCGCTGTGGCGGTCAGATGGCGGCGACCCCACAACTGGTGGTGGTGAGCAGCATCTCCATCCCGTTGAGGCGACGACTGGGACCGTATCGGTCGGGGGACATGGGCATCACTCTCGCTCGCGGTTGGAGCAGAGTGAATGAACAACCCCCGTTACACCGCTCGCGAGGTCGGGCAAGGGACCTCCGGTGCTCGCTCTGCCCGCACCGCTGGTCCCGGCAACGTGTCCCGGGACGAGCCAGGGCAGGAGTGGGAGGTCTCGAAGAATTTCGCGGATCCGGAGCTGCTCAGTGAGAGGGACTTCGTCGCGGTCCAAGCGGTACGGGCGAGCCGTCCGACCAACGACGGGCGGTCCGCGAGAAATGCACCGGTTTGCTGGTGTGCCCAACCTGCGGGTCGGTGGATGGACACGCACGGGGTCAACGGCCGGTCGGGGTATCGGTGCCGCCACGGCTACGCGCTTACGCAGAGACGATCCCGTGGTCCTGTGTGCCCCAGAGGAGCGGGTGCTTGTCCGATCCGAAGACAACGAAGGCCCGACCCAGAGCAACTTCGCAGAGTCACTTGGATCGGGCCCGCACCCCGCCATGGGGTAATTCTGTGTCCGAGGGGGGACTTGAACCCCCACAGCCTTAACGGCCACTAGCACCTCAAGCTAGCGCGTCTACCTATTCCGCCACCCGGACTGGGCTGTTCGGCGTGTGTCGCTCCGAACAGGTTTAACCATAGCAAAGGTCTGGGGGCACCCGAACCAGTTTTCCGGCGGGGGGTCACCGTGACAGGCTCTAGGCCAAAAGGTGCGTCCTGAGATGGGAGAACCAGATGGTGGAACCAGGCAGGGAAGCGAGCGCGGGCGAGGTCGAGGTCGTCGACCTGTGCCGGGAGCTCATCGAGATCGACACCTCCAACTACGGTGACCACTCCGGGCCGGGCGAGCGCAAGGCGGCGGAGTACGTGGCGGCCAGACTCGACGAGGTCGGGGTGGAGTCACGGATCTACGAGAAGCACCCCGGGCGCAGCAACGTCGTGGCGCGGATCTCGGGAGAGGACTCCTCGCGTCCGCCGCTGCTCATCCACGGCCACCTGGACGTCGTTCCCGCCGCCCCCGAGGACTGGACCCACCACCCCTTCGCCGGTGAGGTCACCGACGGCTGCGTGTGGGGTCGCGGCGCCGTCGACATGAAGAACATGAACGCGATGGTGCTGGCGATGCTGCGCCAGCGGCTGCGCGAGGGGCGTCGGCCCCCGCGCGACATCGTGCTGGCCTTCCTCGCGGACGAGGAGGCGGGCGGCACCTGGGGCGCCCAGTACCTGGTGGACGAGCACCCCGAGCTGTTCGCCGACTGCGACTCCGCGATCAGCGAGGTCGGCGGCTTCTCCTTCACGGTCAACGAGAACCGTCGCCTCTACCTCGTGGAGACGGCGGAGAAGGGCATCGCCTGGATGAAGCTGACCGCGCGCGGCACCGCCGGGCACGGTTCGATGACCAACAGGGACAACGCCGTCACCGAACTGGCGGCCGCCGTCGCCCGGCTGGGGCAGCACGAGTTCCCCGTGCAGCTGACCCCGACCGTGCGGACCTTCCTGGAGGAGATCTGCGAGGAGTTCGGCATCCCCTTCGACGAGAGGGACGTGGACGCCACGGTGGCCCGGCTGGGGCCCATCGCCAAGATGATCGGCGCCACACTGCGCAACACCCTCAACCCCACGGTGCTCGGCGGCGGCTACAAGGCCAACGTCATTCCCGGTGAGGCCACCGCCCAGGTGGACGGGCGCTTCCTGCCGGGCACCGAGGACGCGTACTTCGCGAAGATCGACGAACTGCTGGGCCCGAAGGTCAGCCGCGACTTCATCCACCACCTGCCGGCCGTGGAGACCCCCTTCGACGGCGGCCTGGTGAACGCCATGTCGGAGTCCCTGCTGGCCGAGGACCCGGGCGCCAAGGCCGTGCCCTACTGCCTCTCGGGCGGCACGGACGCCAAGAGCTTCTCCCGGCTGGGCGTGCGCAACTACGGTTTCGCGCCGCTCAGACTCCCCCCGGAGCTGGACTTCGCGGGCATGTTCCACGGGGTGGACGAGCGCGTCCCCGTGGACGGCCTCCAGTTCGGCGTACGGGTGCTGGACCGGTTCGTCGGCATGAGCTGACCTGCCAATCCACCCATAGTGGGACGGGTCGGAAGGCCGCGCCGAGAAGTTCTCGGCGCGGTTCCTTTTTTCGCCCATGGTCACGCACGGTGATGCTAGTGTTGCTTTCAGTTCAGTGAGGCCTCCGTTCTCCGGAGCTTCGCGGTACGACCGTCAGCGGCGTCGCCGCACGGGACCGTCCAGCAGCAATGACACGAAGGGGCATCCATGGTGCTCGCGAGCCGAGGGTGGCTGGTTTCCTCCAGTCGCGCTGCTCGCAACGCCCGTGGTGCCTACGCTCGGTTGCTGCTCCTGTCCGGCATCGTCGCCGTCGCCTGGCTGGCCGGAGGAATGGGTGTCGCGCACAGCGAGACCGCCTCCGAGTCCGGCGGGCTCGGCGGTAGCGTCCTGGGCGTCGGTGAGCTCGCTGACCGCACCGGTCAGGCCGCCGACGAACTCCGGGACTCCAAGCTCTCCGACACCGCTCACCGGGCCGCCTCCTCCACGGAGGCCCTCACCGGCGGCGTCGTCCCCCAGGCCTCCTCGCTTCCGGGGAACGCGCTTCGGGAGACCGGCGCGGCGCTGGAGGAGAGTGCGGTGGGCGCGGTCGTCCACGACACCGGACAGGCCGTCGACGACACCGCTCGCGGGGCCACCGGCCTCGTCGCCGGGGTCGCTCGCACCGGTCAGGGGGTCGTCGACTCCACGGACGGGTCGTTGCGCGAATCCGCGCTGGTCGACAGTGTCGCCACCAGCCTGAACGACACGGTCGGGCGCGGTGGGATCGACTCCGTGACCGAACCCGGTGGTCCCCTGGGACTGCCGATCCTGGGCTCCGACGAGGAGCCCGCCGTCTCCGCCCCCGCCGCCGAGCGTTCCGCCGCCGAGGAGCAGCGGGAGCGTGAGGAGCGGGTGGCCCGCGTCAAGGACGAGGCCGCCGCCCACGTCGCCCAGACCTCGTGGCGTGTGGCCAACGAGGTCGCGGGGAACGCCGGTGACACGGCCTCCGACGACGACTCCGCGGAGCGCGTCCGCCTCATCGGCGGCGGCTCCCAGCACCAGGTCGGGCCGGACACCACCGGTGCCTCCGCCCCGTCCTTCCCGGCACCCGGTGCCGCTGGATTCCTCATGGCCCGCGCCGGTCACATGGCGCTCCGGGCCCAGCGGGTCGCCCTTCCCGGCGACCCCACCCTGGTCGTCCGCGACGCCGCGGACGACCCCTCGTACTCCCCCGACTAGCCGCGCTCCCCGACCGCGGCCGGTCCGTGCGCCCTGCGCACAGCCGCCCTGCCGATTCCCGGTGGGCGTGCTCCCTTCCCACGGCTCCACAGCCAGGGAACTCCGTCCGCGGTCAACACGAGTAGCCAGCAGGACCTCCTCGTCGACCAAAGGACAGCCGATGACCCAGTCAACCCACCTCCGCTTCGCGGCCCTCGTGGCCACCGGATTCTTCGTCGCCGCCAGCGGCATCGCCCACGCCGACACCACGACCAGCGGTAACGGGTCGCTCGGCGGTGGCAACCAGCTCGTCGTCGACGGCGACGTGCCGATCAACCTCTGCGGGAACGCCATCGCGGTCCTGGGCATCGCCGGTGCCAACTGCACCGACGGCGAGGCCAGCGTGACCGAGACCGGTACCCCGAAGAAGCCGGACTCCGGCTACGAGGGCTACGAGCCCGGCAAGCCCGGAGAGCCCGGCAAGCCGGGTGAGCCCGAGGAGCCGGGCACGCCCGAGGAGCCCGGCGCGCCCGGTGAGCCGGAGGAGGACAAGCACGAGCAGCAGAACCCCGACGACGACCCCGTCGTGGGGGAGCCCGAGGAGCCCGAGGGTGAGCAGGACAAGGGACGCGAGGACGGGCAGTCACCGTCCGAGGAGCCCTCGCCCGCCGCCCCGGGAACCCCCGAGCGGCCCGCGGACGCCGCCTCGCCCTCCGCTCCGCCCGCCGACGAGCAGCGGCTCGCCGTGACCGGCACCGACCAGAGCGGCCTCGCCGCACTGCTCGCGGGGGCGGTCCTCACGGTCGCCGCGGGCGTCGGGCTCCTGCTCTTCGGCAAGCGCCGCAGGGCCCGGGCCTGATCAGCTCCCCGGGCCCCAGGGCCCGGGGGTTGACGCGAGTCCCGCAGCACCGGCCGAGGCCATGTGCTCGGGGTTCACGTCAGCCGCCGCTCAACCAGAGCGGAGCTGATCGACGGGGTGTGGACGTCCACGCGCATCCAGCGCAGACGGACGCCGACCACACCCACCAGACCGGCAGACCACGCACCGCCCAGGTGCGGAGCCGACCGGATGATCCCCGGCCTCGGCCGAAGGCCCGCATCCCATCCAGGGGTGTGGAACGGCCTGTGGCCCGCACAGACACCTTCTCATCAACTCGTTATCTCGAAAGGACTTCCCACATGCGTAAGTGGGCTAGCACCTCCGCGAAGTCCGTGCTCCTCGCGGCCGGCTTCGTCGCTCTGGGCACCGGCGTGGCCTTCGCCGACAGCGACGTCGCCACCAGCGGCAACGGTTCGGTTCTCGGCGGCAACCAGGCCGTCCTGAACGCGGACGTTCCCGTCAACGTCACCGGTAACGCCGTCGGCGCCGTCGCCGGCATCGCGGGTGCCTCCAGCACCGGCAGTGACGCGAAGGTGATCGACCACCACCACAACGAGGTCCACACCTCGGGCAACGGCTCGATCCTGGGCGGCAACCAGCTGGTCGTCGACGGTGACATCCCCGTCAACGTCACCGGCAACGCGATCGGCGCCGTCGGCGGCGTCGCGGGTGCCTCCAGCACCGGCAGCGACTCCAAGGTCCTCCAGGGCGGCCACGGCCACGGGCACAAGCACGGCCACAAGCACGGTGAGCCCGACGTCGCCACCTCCGGCAACGGCTCCCTCATCGGCGGCAACCAGCTCGTCGGTGACCTGGACGTCCCCGTGAACATCTCCGGCAACGCGATCGGCGCCGTCGGCGGCGTCGCGGGTGCCGCGGCCACGGACGCGGACGCGATCGTCCGCCAGAGCCACGAGGCCCCCGGCGTCGAGCACCAGTCCGCTCCGCTGACCACGGCCGACCTGCTCAGCGAGGCCGTCAGCAGCGCGCAGATCCTGCCCGACACCTCCGGCATCGACGCCGGCGTCCTCCGCCAGTCCGCCCCGGTCCGCGAGCACCAGGCCGCCCCGGTCCGCGAGCACCAGTCGATCGCGACCTCCGGCAACGGCTCCGTGCTCGGCGGCAACCAGGCCGTCGTGGACCTGGACGTCCCCGTGAACGTCGCGGGCAACGCGATCGGCGCCGTCGGCGGCGTCGCGGGTGCGGCCGCCACCGACAGCGACGCCGTCGTCAAGGAGGCCCAGCGCGACATCGCGACCTCCGGCAACGGCTCCGTGCTCGGCGGCAACCAGCTGGTCGCCGACGCCGACGTCCCGGTGAACGTCGCGGGCAACTCCGTGGCCGCCGTCGCGGGTGTGGCCGGCGCCAGCGCCACCGACGCCGACTCCAAGGTCGTGCACCAGAGCGCCGAGACCGAGCCGCAGTCCTCGGCCCTGAGCAGCCTCCCGGTCGTCGACCAGCTGCCCGAGGTGCCCGTCTCCGAGATGCTGCCCGTCAGCTACGACGTGAGCGAGACCGCCGCGCAGTCGGTCGAGAAGCACGCCCCGGAGCGCGCCGCCGAGCTGCCCGAGGCCTCCGAGATCCCGTCCGTCGACCCGGTCGGTGACCTGCTGGGCGCGGCCGGCATCGGCCTGTAGCTGCCAGAACAGGTTCCAGGGTCCGTACGGCGGACGCCTCCGGGCGTCCGGACACGGTCCGAAGGACCTGCGTGGGGGGTGGGCCCGTTCACGGCCACCCGCCGGACCAGGGGGAGTGCGGCCTCCCGTTCCGTTATGGAACGCGGTGGACTGCGGGAAGCCGAACCTCCCTGGCACGGCGGAGGCGGTGCGGCGGGACGGTGTCCCCGCGACCGGCGCCGAGAGAGGTGCCGTGCACGTCCGAAGTGAAGTGGTGGTGAGTCGCCTCCGCGCTCCCGTTCCGTTATGGAACGCGGTGGACTGCGGGAGGGTGGGGGTGACGACCGCCGAGCTCAGGACGTGAGCCGAGTCCTCCCGGGAATATCCGGGAGGACTCGCCGCATTCTGGAGGCGGGGACACCCTGAAGCCCTCAAGTGTGATGCAAGTCACTTTCGTGGGGTGTTCCAGGTGCTCGCCAGAGCAGGAAAAGGCTCGGGGGAGAGCGGCGCCACGGCCGGTGGTGCAGGTTACGGGCCGGTACCGGTTCGTGTTGCGCTTATTCTGCGGGTGCCGGTGGGAGACGGCCCGACGCCCACGCAGGGTGAGCCCCGAACGAGGGACGAGGCCCGCTCACCGACGGGGGAGAGCCCGTAGTTCGGTTACTGTCGGTTCCCACGGGAACCGAAGGACCGCGGCCGACAGAACACGTAAGGCTAGACGTAGGGGAACAGCGTGCCACCCACGAAGGGCAGCGCCGGCAAGAACGGCTCGAAGGACAAGGCAAGCCAGGGGGCGGGTACCGCCCTCGTCATCGTCGAGTCACCAGCCAAGGCGAAGACCATCGCCGGATACCTGGGGCGCGGCTACGTCGTGGAGTCCAGCATCGGTCACATCCGTGACCTGCCCACCAAGGCCGCGGAGATCCCCACCAAGTACCGGGGACAGCCCTGGGCCCGGCTCGGTGTCGACGTGGACAGCGACTTCGAACCGCTCTATGTCGTCAACTCCGACAAGAAGGCGCACGTCAAGAAGCTCAAGGAGCTCATGGCGGACGCCGACGAACTCCTCCTGGCCACGGATGAGGACCGCGAGGGCGAGGCCATCGCCTGGCACCTGCGCGAGGAACTCAATCCCAGGATCCCCGTCCGACGGATGGTCTTCAACGAGATCACCAAGGACGCCATCCAGCACGCCGCGAACAACACGCGTGAACTGAACACCCGCCTGGTCAGCGCGCAGGAGACCCGCCGCATCCTGGACCGTCTCTACGGCTACGAGGTCTCACCCGTGCTGTGGAAGAAGGTCATGCCGAAGCTCTCGGCGGGCCGCGTGCAGTCCGTGGCCACCCGTCTGGTGGTCGAGCGTGAACGTGAGCGCATGGCGTTCACCTCCGCCGAGTACTGGGACCTCAAGGCGCTCTTCGACGCCACCGAGGCCGGTGTCCCCGACGGCCCCTCCACCTTCCCGGCCACGCTGTCCTCCGTGGACGGCAGGCGCATCGCCTCCGGGCGCGACTTCACCCCCCAGGGCACCGTCCGCTCCGACCGCGACGTGCGCCAGCTGGACGAGGCCACCGCGCGGGGGCTGGCCGAGCGCCTGACCGGTGCCGGGTTCGCGGTGAAGTCGGTGGAGCGCAAGCCCTACCGCCGTTCGCCGTACGCGCCCTTCCGCACCACCACCCTCCAGCAGGAGGCCTCCCGCAAGCTCAACCTGTCCGCGAAGCAGACCATGCAGGTCGCCCAGCGGCTGTACGAGAACGGGTACATCACCTACATGCGTACCGACAGCACCACGCTGTCGGACAGCGCGGTCAAGGCCGCCCGCAACCAGGTGCGGCGCCTGTACGGCGGCGACTACCTGCCGGACAAGCCCCGCGTGTACGCCAAGAAGGTCAAGAACGCGCAGGAGGCCCACGAGGCCATCCGTCCCGCGGGCGACACCTTCCGCACCCCCAACGAGACCCCGCTGTCCGGACCCGAACTGCGCCTGTACGACCTCATCTGGAAGCGCACCGTCGCCTCCCAGATGAAGGACGCGGTCGGTGAGTCCGTGTCCGTGCGCATCGAGGGGACCTCCACCGACGGCGAGGTCGCCGAGTTCGCCGCCAGCGGCAAGGTCATCACCTTCCACGGCTTCCTCAAGGCCTACGTGGAGGGCTCCGACGACCCGGCCGCCGACCTCGACGACCGCGAGCGCCGCCTGCCCGCGATGTCCGAGGAGGACCCGGTCAAGGCGCAGAACCTGGAGGCCGAGGGGCACAGCACCCGGCCGCCCGCGCGCTACACCGAGGCGACCCTGGTCAAGGAGCTGGAGGAGCGGGAGATCGGCCGCCCCTCCACCTACGCCTCGATCATCGGCACTATCCTGGACCGTGGCTACGTCTTCAAGAAGGGCACGGCGCTCGTGCCGTCCTTCCTGGCCTTCGCCGTGGTCCAGCTGCTGGAGCGCCACTTCGGCAACCTGGTGGACTACGAGTTCACCGCGCGCCTGGAGGAGAGCCTCGACGACATCGCGCGGGGCGAGGCCGAGAGCCTGCCCTGGCTGCGCCGGTTCTACTTCGGCGGCGAGGACGCCGAGGGCAACCAGGAGACGGGGCTCAAGGAGCTGGTGGGCGACCACCTCTCCGAGATCGACCCCAAGGAGGTCAGCTCCCTCCCGCTGCCCGGGACCGACATCATGCTGCGGGTGGGGCGCTACGGCCCCTACCTGGACCGCGAGGGCGTCCGGGTGAACGTGCCGGAGGACCTGGCGCCGGACGAGCTGACCGAGGAGAAGGCGGAGGAGCTCTTCGCCCAGCCCAGCGGGGACCGCGAGCTCGGCCCCGACCCGGAGACCGGCCGCATGATCGTGGCCAAGTCCGGGCGGTACGGCCCCTACGTCACCGAGGTCCTCCCTGAGCCGGAGGAGCCCGAGGGCGAGACCAAGCCCAAGGCGAAGAAGGCCGCCAAGGTCAAGCCGCGCACCAGCTCGCTGCTGAAGAACATGGACCTGGACACGGTCACCCTGGAGGACGCGCTGCGTCTGCTGTCCCTGCCCCGCGTGGTGGGTCAGCTCGACGGAGAGGACGTCACCGCCCAGAACGGCCGCTTCGGTCCGTACCTCAAGAAGGGCACCGACAGCCGCTCCCTGGAGACCGAGGAGCAGATGTTCACGGTCACCCTGGAGGAGGCCCAGGCGATCTTCGCCCAGCCCAAGCAGCGCGGCCGCCGGGCGGCGGCCCCGCCCCTGCGCGAGCTCGGCGAGGACCCGGCCTCGGGCGCCAAGATGGTGATCAAGGACGGCCGGTTCGGTCCCTACGTCACCGACGGGGAGGTCAACGCCTCCCTGCGCAAGGGCGACGAGGTCGAGTCGATCACCGACGAGCGCGCCGCCGAACTCCTGGCCGAGCGCCGGGCCAAGGCCCCCGCCAAGAAGAAGGCGCCGGCCAAGAAGCCCGCCGCCAAGAAGGCGCCGGCGAAGAAGCCCGCCGCGAAGAAGACCACGACCACCACGGTCAAGAAGGCGGCGGCGAAGAAGCCCGCCGCCAAGAAGACCGGTGAGCCGAGGACGAGCGCGAAGAAGGCCGACGAGTAGTCGATCCGGACCCCCGACCGCGCACGCCCGGGTGCTCCCTCACGGGAGCACCCGGGCGTGCGGTCCTCCGGTGCGCGTCTCCCCGGCACCCCCGCCCCGGAGACGTGACGGATACGCGACGCGGGACCCTGTTCGGGGATGATCTTCCGTACTACGCTGTGAGTGACGGATGGGGACACGAAAACGTGTGTGAACCCTGAACGTTCCCCCCGAATCACCTGGACAGGCGAGCACGCCTGTCAGTTCCTATCCCCCTCGTAGATAATCTTGAGCGCTATGAGCAGATCTGCACCCCTGGGAGCGCCGGCCGAGGCGCAGAACGTCCTCGCGATCACACCCTTCAGAAGGCTGTGGATCTCGCTTTCCCTCTCCAGCCTGGGTGACTGGCTGAGCCTGCTGGCGTTGGTGTCCCTCGCGGCCATCTTCACCGCCGACGGCTCCCCCCTGGTCCAGTACCTCGCCGTCAGCGGCGTCGTCGCCATCAAACTCGCCCCTGCGGTCCTGCTCAGCCCCCTGGTGGGAGCCGTCGCGGACCGCCTGGACCGGCGGTGGACGATGGTCGGCGGCGACGTCCTGCGCGGCCTCCTCTACGTGTCGATCCCCGTGGTCGGCCTGCTGTCCTCCGGCTTCACCCTCCAGTGGCTGCTGATCGCGAGCCTCCTCGCGGAGATCGTCGCGCTCCTGTGGACCCCCGCGCGGGACGCCACCATCCCCACGCTCGTCCCCAAGCGGATGCTCGGCCAGGCCAACAAGCTGACCCTGCTGGCGACCTACGGCGCCGCGCCGGTCGCGGCCCTGCTGTTCGCGGTGCTGGCCTCGATCAGCAACCTGCTGGGCGCGCTCGTGCCGTCCATGGCCAACCCCGAGGCGGATGTCGCCCTCTACCTGAACGCGCTCACCTTCTTCGTCGCCGCGATCGTCGTCGCCGGGCTGCCGCTGCCCAGGCACGCGGTGTCCAAGGGGTCGCTGAGCCCCAACCGGGACGCGCACGTCCTCCGGGCGGTCGTCTCCGGCCGCGCGGCGGTCGGCGGCGGTTCGCTCGTGCGGGGTGTGGTGGTCGGCCTGGCCGTCACGGCCGCCGCGGGCGGTCTGGTCGTCGGTGTGGGCCGTGCCCACGTGGAGAACCTCGGCGCGGGCAACGCCGGGTTCGGTGTCCTGGTCGCGGCGCTCTTCCTGGGCCTGGGGCTGGGGCTCGTCTCCGGTCCGCGCGTGCTCAAGCAGTTCAGCCGACGCCGTCTGCTCGGCCTGGCCGTCGGTCTGGCCGCCCTGGCTCTGCTCTTCACCGGTGTCACCGGTGACATGGTGCTCTCCGCCGTCCTGGCCCTGGTCCTGGGGACCGGCGCGGGGCTGGCGTGGGTGACCGGGACGTCGCTGGTCAACGTGGAGGTCGAGGAGGAGCAGCGGGGTGCCGCGTTCGCCCTCCTGCACGGCACGGGAAGACTGGCCCTGCTCGCGGGAGCCGTGCTGGCTCCCCTGGCCGCCGGGTTCGCCGGGGACCACGTGATCCCGCTCGGCGGCCCGCTCAGTTACGACCTGCACGGCAGCGGCCTGGTCCTGGCGGTGGGCGGGCTGCTCGCCGTCATCGGGGCTGTCGTCGCCTACCAGCAGGTCAACCGGGACGACCCGGAGGCCGGGCCCGGCCTGGTCCCCGAGCTCTTCGCGGCCCTGCGCGGGATCACGCCCACCGCCGACGAGGAGGAGGACACCCGGATCACGGGCGCCTTCATCGTCCTGGAGGGCGGCGAGGGCGCGGGCAAGTCCACCCAGGTGCGCGAGCTCACAGTGTGGCTGCGTGACCAGGGCTTCGAGGTGGTGGGCACCCGCCAGCCGGGCGCCACCAAGCTCGGGATGCGCCTGCGCGGCATCCTGCTCGACCGCGAGAACTCGCACATCACCAACCGGGCCGAGGTCCTGCTCTACGCGGCGGACAAGGCCGACCACGTCGAACAGGAGATCCTGCCCGCGCTGCGCCGGGGCGCCGTGGTGATCAGCGACCGCTACGTGGACTCCCTGCTCGCCTACCAGGGCGCCGGTCGCGACCTGGAGGTCGAGGACGTCGGTCGGATCAGTGCGTGGGCGACCCAGGACCTGGTCCCGGACCTGACGGTCCTGCTGGACGTGCGCCCCGAGGACGGGCTGTCGCGTCTGGGCGGACCGGCGGACCGTATCGAGTCGGAGTCGGTGGAGTTCCACGCGCGGGTCCGCAAGGGCTTCCGCGAGCTGGCCGAGCGGGACCCGGACCGCTACCTGGTGCTCGACGCCCGTGAGCCGCAGGAGAAGATCACCCGGGAGATCCAGCGCCGGATGCGGCCGCTGCTGCCCGACCCGGTCGACTCCAGCTCCGAGGCGGTCACCGGCATGATCCCGGTGATCCGCCCCGAGTAGGACACGAGCAGGACCGGAGCGGGCACGAGCGGACCCGGTCCCCGGACCTGCGGGCCCCTCCCCGGCGGGAGGGGCCCTTTCGCTGTCCGGGGCCACCGGCGGCACCCGCCGGTGGCCCCGGGACGGCCGTCCGCGACTCAGGGGAACGTGTAGCGGGTCTGGCTGAACACCGGCGCCTTGCCGAAGGCGAGGGCCTTCACCGGGGCGACCCGGACGGTCAGGACCACGCCCCCGCGCACCGCGTCGGGGAGCCCGAACCAGGTGCCGCCCTCGGTGGTGACGGCAGTGCCGTACTTGTCCTCGTAGGCGCGGGCGACCCGGTCCAACCCGGCCGGGTCGTCCACCGGGACACCGGTGCCCTCGACGACCACGTCCGGGCCGCCCTCCAGCGCGTTGTCGCCCGTACTCAGGGCGCAGTGCGGGTTCGCGGCGAGGTTGCGGGCCTTGCGCTCCTCGCGCCCGGTGCAGAAGTACGGGGCTCCGTCCAGCCACACGCCCAGCAGGGGGGTCGCGTGGGGGCGGCCGTCGGGGCGCACGGTCGTCACCCAGTACAGGGGCGCGTCGGCCAGGACGGCGCGGGTCCGCTCCCAGGGGACCGCCGGTGAGCCGGGGCTGCCGAACTCCGGGCAGACCTCGGTCAGGGGTGTTCGTTCGTTCACGGAGACCACCTTCTTCCTTGCACCGGAACAGACTCCCGGAGGTGCGAGGACTCATCGGTGCGCCTCACCGTTGCGGGAAGGGCGGCCCGCCCGCCCGTGGAGGAGGGCCTGGGGAAAACGGTCCCGGGGTCGGTGGGGGCTCCTATTCTGGAGGAAGACATTCCATGTGCTCCGGGGGGCAAGCTTGACGGTCTTCGACGACCTCGTCGGCCAGGAGGCGGCGAGCGCACAGCTGGGCCGTGCCGTGGCGGGCGCGGCCGACCTCCTGGCCGGAGGACGCGGCGCCGGGATGACCCACGCCTGGCTGTTCACCGGTCCGCCCGGGTCCGGCAGGGAGGAGGCGGCGCGGGCCTTCGCCGCCGCCCTCCAGTGCCGGGACGGCGGGTGCGGGCACTGCGACTCCTGCCACCAGGTGCTCACCGGGACCCACCCCGACGTGCTGTACGTGCGGCCCAGCGGGTTGAGCTTCGGTGTGGCCGCCACCCGCGACCTCGTGCTCCGTGCCGGGTCCAAGCCCTCCGGCGGGAACTTCCGGATCGTGCTCTTCGAGGACGCCGACCGTGCCACGGAGGCCGCCTCCAACGCGCTCCTCAAGGCCGTGGAGGAGCCCTCCCCGCGCACGGTGTGGCTGCTGTGCACGCCCACCCCGGACGATCTCCTCATCACCATCCGCTCCCGGTGCCGCCTGGTCACGCTGGCCACCCCCGGCACCCGGCAGATCGTGGACGCCCTCGTCCAGCGCGACGGGGTGGACCGGGCCGCCGCCGAGGCCGCCGCCCGGGCCGCGGCGGGCCGGGTCGACCGGGCCCGGCAGCTGGCCACCGACCCGGAGGCGCGGCGCAGGCGGGAGGAGGTCCTGTCCATCCCGGCCGGGCTCGACGGGCTCGGGTCCTGTGTCACCGCCGCCGCCCGCCTGTTCGAGATCGCCGAGGAGGAGTCCAAGGCGCTCACCACGTCCCTCAACGAGAAGGAGAAGGACGAGCTCAAGGCGGCCTTCGGTGAGGGTTCCACGGGCAAGGGCGTGGCCAAGGCGGTCCGTGGCGCGGCGGGGGCGCTCAAGGACCTCGACGAGCGGCAGAAGCGCAGAGCCACCCGGATCAAGCGGGACTCCTACGACAGGGCCCTGCTCGACCTGGCCGCCTTCTACCGGGACGTGCTCACCCTCCAGTTGGGCGCGGCGGTGGAGCGGTCCACGGCCGAGCGTTCGGGGGACCTGGAGCGGATCGCCCGTTCCGGCACCCCCGAGTCCACCCTGCGGAGGATCGACGCGATCATGGCCTGCCGTGAGCGGATCGCGGCCAACGTGCACCCGCAGATCGCCATGGAGGCCATGACCTCCGCGCTCCTGGCCGGATAGGGCCGGGGGCCGGTGCCGCCACGGCGACCGGGAGAATGGTCCGGTCACGCGTCGGCACGAGCGTGCGCGGCGACGGCGCCGTCCGAGGGCGCGCGTGGCCACGGGACTTCGAGTGAAGGCGGTTACGGGTGGGCACGAGGTATCGGGGTCCGTTGGCGGCGCTGCTCGCCGGGACGGTGCTGGTCTCCGGTTGCACGAGTGACGGTGGCGGTGACGCGTCCGGTGACGGGGACGACACCCGGGTGGAGGTCACCGAGCAGGAACTGGCCTGGGACGAGTGCGAGAGCGGCCTGCCCGACAGCGAGTGCGCCGTCTTCGAGGTGCCGCTGGACTACGACGAGCCCGACGGCGAACGGATCGAGATCGCCGTCAAGCGCCTGCCCGCCACCGGTGACGACGTCACCGGCTCGCTGCTGGTCAACCCCGGTGGCCCCGGCGGCTCCGGACACGACTTCGTGGACCACGCGCCCTACACCGTCAGCGAGTCGGTGCGCGCGAGCTTCGACGTGGTCGGCTTCGACCCGCGCGGCGTCGGCCGCAGCACCCCGCTGACCTGTCTGGACGCCGAGGGGATCGACGACTTCCTGGGCACGGACTACGGCGACGGCGAGGGGGCGGACGACCTCGCGGACCTCGGCCCCGAGGGGCTGGCCGAGATCGAGGCCAACAGCCGGGCGTTCGTCGAGGCCTGCGAGGAGAACGACCCCGACCTGATGCGCAACATCGGCACCGCCGACGTGGCCCGCGACATGGACGTGCTCCGCGGCCTGCTCGGGGACGAGCGGCTCACCTACCTCGGCGCCTCCTACGGCACCCACATCGGCGCGCAGTACGCCGAGCAGTTCCCCGAGCGCGTGCGGGCCCTGGTGCTCGACGGCGCCGTCGACCCGAGCCAGGACCAGCTCAGCGTGAGCGTGCAGCAGGCCACCGGCTTCGAGACGGCACTGCGCTCCTTCGTCGAGGACTGCCTCACCCTGCCCGACTGCCCGCTCGGCGCCCGGGGCAGCACCGTGGACGAGGGCGTCGCCGCGCTGGACGCCTTTCTGGACGACGCCGCCGACGCCCCCCTGGCCAACGGCACCGGCGACGGCCGGGAGGTCAACCGGGCCCGCGCCGAACTGGGCGTGCTCGCCGCCCTGTACACGGAGAACTGGTGGCCGCGCGTGCGCGAGGCGCTCACCGACGCGATGGAGGACGGCGACGGCACCGGCCTGCTGCTGCTCGGCGACGACCTGTACGGGCGCGGGGACCTGGCCGAGTACGAGAACTCCACGGCCGCGCTCACCGCGGTGAACTGCTCGGACTCGGTCGCGCCCCGTGAGGTGGAGGCCTACGCCGAGGCGGCGGCCGAGGCCGCCGAGGAGTCCCCGATGTTCGGACCGATGCTGGCCTGGGGTGCGCTGACCTGCGCGTTCTGGCCGGAGGAGGCGGTGGCTCCGCTCGGGGAGCTCAACGCAGTCGGCGCCGACCCGATCATGGTGGTGGGCACCACGCGTGACTCCGCCACCCCCTACGCCTGGGCGGAGGCGCTCGCGGGCCAGTTGGACTCCGGCTTCCTGGTGACCCGCGACGGCGACGGCCACACCGGCTACCGGATGGGCGACACCTGCGTGGACACGGTCGTCGACGAGTACCTGTTGGACCTGGCCGTGCCCGAGGACGGGATGGCCTGCGCCAGCCATCTCGCGGACGACGCCGGATAGCGGCGGCCGGTTCGCGCCACTCGCCGGAGGCGCTAGACTGGTTTCTGCTTCGCCACGCGCACCGCGTGGCGGTGTGCCGCCTTAGCTCAGTCGGCAGAGCGATTCACTCGTAATGAATAGGTCATCGGTTCGATTCCGATAGGCGGCTCCAGCGAAAACGCCACCCCAGACCGGGGTGGCGTTTCGCGTTGGCGGGGTCCGACGGTGCGGGGCGTTACGGTACGTGTCAGCCACCCACCCCCCCACACCGGGAGCCCTCGGATGTACACCGCCCGGATCTCACCGTCCGACCCGCGTGCCTTCGCCTCGTTGCGGGCGGTCCTGCACGACCCCCGCCACGCCGGTACGGACCTCTACCTGCACCTGGAGCCCGGCCTCTACACGGAGCCCCACTGCCTGGAGATCACCACCAGGGTCATGGTCGTCCCGGTCGCCGGTCCCGGCAGCGTGGAGATCGCCGTCCAGGGGGACGACAGCGTGTTCGCCGTGGCCGGGGAGCGGGCCTCACTGGAGCTCTACGGCGTCCATGTCCGAGGCGCGGCGGGACATCCCGGGGTCCGGACCGCCCCCGGGACCCGGTTCAGGGCGATCGACACCGTGTTCTCGTCGGGTTCCCTGAAGATCCACGGGGACGGCACGGAGATCGTCAACTGCCGGTTCGAGGACGGGGGGCTCCACTGGCTGGGCGGGGCGGGCGGTGTCCTGCGGGACACGCACTTCCACAACGCGTTCCTCGCCTTCAAGGACGCCGTCGGCCCGACCGTCGCCTCCGTCGAGTTCAGCAACCTCGTCATGGGAGCCTTCGCCGTCGTCAGGTCCACGGTCACGGTCACCGACTGCGCCATGACCAACGGCGGGGTGGACGCGGACTTCTCCCTGGGGATCACGCAGGGGTCCGACGTCCGCGTCAGCGGCCTCTCGATCAGCGGGGGCGGCAGCGGCGGGGTCATGGTCACGGGCGAGGGCACCCGGGCCGTCCTCACCGACCTCCGCGTGAGCGACTGGGGGGAGGAGCGCTACGGGATCGCCGTCGGAACGGGAGCCGAGGCGCACCTCTCCTCGGGCCGGATCTCCGACGCCACGTCCACGGCCATGGCGGTGAAGGGCACGGCCACCGCCGACGGACTGAGCTTCGAGAACGTCCGGACCACCAACGTCCTCGTCGAGCGCGGACACCTCAGGGGCCGGAGGCTCCGTTTCCGGGGAATGGGGCAGTCAGCGATCCTCGCCTTCGACAGCCGGGTCGAGCTGTCCGACGTCGCGTTCGAGGACGCCCACCCGGACTCCTACCTGCCCCCCGCCGAGTCCGACCTGTACGGACGCGGGGTGAACGTGCGGGGAGGCCGACTGGAGGCGGACGGGCTCAGGGGCACGGACCTGGCAGGGCCGGTGGCCCTCGTGACCGGTTCCGAGGCGGCCCTGACCTCGGTGACCTCCGAACGCACGAGGGGCGCGGTCCTCGCTGAGGAGGGCAGCACGGTCACGGTGCGCGGGCTGGAGGCCACCGGGGACCACGGTGCCGCGGTCCGGGCGCGGACGGGCGCGACCGTGGAGGTCGTCGACGCCCGTGTCTCCGATGTCTCCGCCGTGGCATTGGCCGCGCACGAGGCGTCGCTCTCCCTGACCTCGGTGGAGGTGAGCGGCGCCAAGGGAGTAGGGGTGCTGGCCGACGAGGGCGGCACGGTCACGCTGGAGGACGTGGTGATCAGGGACGGCCGTCACGCCGGGGTGGGCGCCGCCGACGGCACGAGCCGGGTGGAGGCGGTGCGTTGCCGGATCGCCGGTAACGCGCGCGCGGGGGTGCGCGCCCATCCGCACGCCGTGGTCGAGACGCGGGACGTCACCTTCCGGGACAACGGCGGCGGGGACCGGGAGGACGTCCCCGGCCCCAAGGGGTGAACCCCGGGTGCGATGCGGTCGGGGAGGCCTCCGCCGACCTGCGGTCCGCGGGTTTCTGACCGACCCTGGCCACAGGTGTGTGCGTCGTCCCGGGTTCCCGGCGTCCCAGGTGGATACGGTACCTATCGCAGACCCTCCGGCGCGGCGCCGGGGCCGAAACCCCCATGGGAGTCGATGGATGATCACGGTCCGCGTCTCGAAGACAGATCCCGCCGCCACTTCCTCGCTCGGGAAGGCGGTCCGGGAACACCGGCACGCCGGGGAGGACCTGCACCTGCGCGTCGCACCGGGTGACTACGTGGAACCCCTGGTCATCGGGGTTCGGGGGCGGGTGGTCGTGACGCCCGACGAGGGCGCCGGGACGGTGACCGTGGCCGCGACCGGTGAGACCAACGTGTTCAACGTGCACGAGGGCGGGAGCCTGGAGCTGCACGGGATCTCCGTGCGGAGCGCCTCGGAGGAGTACCCGCCGCTGTACGTCCAGAAGGACGCCCGGCTCCGGGCCGTGGACTGCGTCTTCACCGCGCCCCGCAGGGTCAACGTGGTGGGCGCCCGCGCGGAGATCGTCGGCTGCCGCTTCGAGGAGAGCGGGCTGCTGTGGGACGCCAGCGAGGGCAGCGTGAGCGAGTGCTACTTCGCGGGGGCGGTGATCGCGGTCCAGGGCCGGTGCAGCCCGAAGATCAGCGGGACGGTCTTCACCGGGGCCCACGAGGACTGGCACACGCTGTACGTGGCCAACGCGTCCCCGGAGTTCACCGACTGCGCGCTGGTCGACGGCGGCGGGGTGTACGTGCGGGACCGGGCGCGGGCGGAGTTCACGGACCTGAGGGTCACCGGCTCCTACGACTGGCCCGTGCGGGTCTACGAGCGCTCCAAGGCCACCTTCACCCGCATGGTGGTCGAGGGCGCGCGCAAGGAGGACACCGACGCGTTCTTCGTGCACGGCGACTCCGAGGGAACGCTGAACGACTGCGAGATCACCGACGCCACCCGGACCGGCGTGGCGATCGAGGGCGGCAGGCTCACCGTCCGGGGGCTGACGGTGACCGGCACCGCTACGGACGCCGTGCTGGTCGACGGCGGCCAGGCCGACGTCACCGACCTGCGGTGCACGCGGATCGGCAAGGCCGCGCTGCTCATCGCGGACGGGGCCCGGGTCACCGTCGCGGGGATGTCCGTGGCCGAGAGCGGCGTGGAGGAGCGCGGCGCCATCGCCTCCGTACGCTCCCGGTTCGAGGTGAGTGACCTCAGGGTGAGCCGCTGGCACGGGCCGATGGCGATCGTGGTGGGCGGCCGGGGGTACTTCGAGGACATCGTCGGGCACGACGTGGGCTCGGGTATCCACAGCCGTGAGGACGCCACGCTCAAGGTGCGCGGCATGGTGCTGCGCGACGCCCGTGAGGACGGGCTCAACATCCTCGACGGCACCGAGGTCCAGCTCCACCAGGCCGACCTGTCCGACTGCGGCGAGGACGCCGTCTACGTCCAGGGCGGGCACGTCACGGTGCGCTCCTCGACCCTGTCCGGGAGCGGGGAACGCGGGATCAGGGTGGGGGAGGGCGGCGTGGCCGCCCTGGAGGACACCTCGATCCGGGACGGGCGCGGGGACGGGGTCATGGTGGAGGAGGGCGGCCGGGTGCGGTTGGTGCGGTGCACCGTGACCGGCAACGACGAGGAGGGTCTGTGGGCCGCCGACAGCGCCTCCGTGTACCTGGAGGAGAGCACCATCAGCGGCAACCGGGGCGGCGACCCGGACCAGGGCGGTAACGGCGACCGGGCCGCTGCGCGGGTGGCGGGGACGGGGGCGGCCCGGCCCGACGAGGGCGCGGCGGCGGCCCAGGAGTCCGGTGACGCGACCGTGCGGGACCGGGCGCGTCCGCTGGAGACCCTGCTCGCCGAACTGGAGGGCCTGGTGGGCCTGGAGCGGGTGAAGAAGGAGGTCCGTGCCCTCGTCAACATCCAGAGGGTGAGCGCCAAACGCCTGGAGGCGGGGTTCCCGCCGCTCAACGTGAGCCGCCACCTGGTGCTCTCGGGGCCCTCCGGGGCAGGTAAGGCGACCGTGGCCCGGTTGTACGGGGAGATCCTGCGAGCGCTGGGCCTGCTCAGCCAGGGACAGTTCGTGACGGTCGGACGCGACGACCTGGTGGGCGACGGCGCCCGGAGGACGGCGGAGCTGGTGGAGCGCGCCCGGGGCGGTGTGCTGTTCGTGGCCGGGGCGCACGCGCTGGGCCGGGGGCAGGAGGCGGTCGACACCCTGTCCGACCTCATGAAGGAGCTCCGCGACGAGGTGGTGGTGGTCCTCTCCGGCCCCACCGGCGCGATGCGCGCGCTGCTGGACACGAATCCGGCGCTGCGCTCGCGGGTGGCGCGCACGGTGGAGTTCGAGGGCTACTCCCCGGAGCAGCTGGGCGGGATCTTCGAGGGTATGGCCGGGACCCGCGGCTACACCCTGGGGGAGGGCACGCGTGACCTCCTGCTCCAGCACTTCCGGGGACGGCTCGCGGAGGGTTCCTTCGGCCACGGTCGGGAGGCGCGGGCGGTGTTCGAGGAGGCGCTGCGGGTCCAGGCCGAACGCGTCACGGGGGGCGGCTACCAGACCGTCGAGGACCTCACCCAGATCCGGACCGACGACCTGGAGAGCCTGGTGGCCGAGGGCCTCACGAGCGTGGACGGGCCGGTCGACGGCGTGCGGGTGAACGCCCTGCTGGCCGGGCTGGACGGCATGGTGGGGCTCGACGAGGCCAAACGCCAGGTGAGGGGGCTGACCGAGCTCCTGCGCCGGGCCCGTACGGAGGGGGGCCGGCCCCCCTCCGCGCGGCACCTGGTGTTCCTGGGGGACCCGGGAACCGGGAAGAGCACAGTGGCCCGGCTCTACGGCGAACTGCTGGCCGCTCTGGGGGTGCTGCCCCGGGGGCACGTGGTGGAGGCCTCGCCGGGGAGCCTGGTGGGCCCGCCGGGGCAGCGGGGGCCCGGGAGGGTCGCGCGGCGGACGCGCGCGCTGTTCGAGCGGGCGCGCGGCGGCCTGCTGTTCCTGTCCGACGCGGATGTGCTGAACAGGGATTTCTCCGGTGGGCGCGGGGTCGGTCAGGACGTGGTCGACACCCTGCTGAGGCTCATGGAGGAGCATCGGGACGAGGTCGTGGTGGTCGTGTCCGGCCGTGCGCGGGAGACGACCGGCTTCCTCGCGGACCACCCGGGACTGGCCGCCCGGCTCTCCCGGACGGTGGAGTTCCCCTCCCACGATCGGGAGGAGCTGGCCGCCGTCTTCGTGGGGATGGCCGAGCGGGCCGACCTCCTGGTGCCGGAGGCGACCCGGTGGGCGCTCGCGGAGGTGTTGGGGACCGTCGAGGGCAACGGGCACGGGGTGCGCGCGCTGTTCGAGGCGAGCCTCACCAGGCAGGCGGGACGGATCGAGGCGTCGGCGCTGGCGGGGGACAACCCCGACGTGTCCGAGCTCCGGACCCTGCTGCCCGAGGACCTTCCGGACGGGGACCGCGGCTTGGCGGAATGATTACTCCGCGTGAAGGGGTGTTGTGCCTGCTGTGTCCGAAGTATGGGTAGGTGGGCGTTATGAGTCTGATGTTCATGCTGTTCGCACTGTTGGGCGCCGTGGTCGTTCTCGGCGGTGGCTCCTACGCCCTGCGCAGCGTTCTCGCCCACATGGAGGCGCGCGTGGCGCTCGCGGAGCCCGAGCCGCCCCCGAGGCCCGAGCCCGACCCGCACGTGGGCGGGTACGTCCCGGTCCAGGGCGACCCCGGCGCACTGCCCGCCGAACTCCGCGACCGGGTGCGCAACCTGATCGCGCTGGGCCGCACCGAGGACGCGGTCCGCGTGGTGCGCGCCCGCCTCGGCGGTGACGAGGCGGGCGCGCTCAGGGTCGTGCGGCGTCTGGGCGGCGAGGAGCGGCCCGCGCTGGAGTCCTGAACCCTCAGATCCTCTGGCGGTTCTGGAACCAGCCCCACACGGCGGTCGCGACGAACAGCAGACCGCCGATCACGGCCAACCAGAACAGCCCCTTGATCACGACGCCGAGGATGGCGAGGATCAGCCAGACGGCGAGCAGGACGAGGACGAGGTAGATCATGGGACCCCCAGGTGGTCGGCGTTTTCGGTGACGACCTACCCCGACGTCCCGCCTCCGAAGCGGTTCCGCCCCCTCGGGGTCGAGTGCCGTCGACCACGGTCCGTCGGGCCCCTCCCGGCCCGGCGGCCCCTGCCGCCCGCGGGTGTTCCGGGGGCCACTCCACCCGGCACCGCCGCTGTTCGAGGCACAGGGGTGACGGGGCCCATGGGGCGAGTGTGTGCAGAAGGCCGATTCTGGGGAAGGGAAGGAGCATGAGTCTGGAAGAGGCGTCACGTCAGCTGGAAGCCACCATCCACGACGCGCGAGTCGCGTTCGACTGCATCCTGCTGGAGGAACTGGACCGGGCACACACCAACGCGATCACCGCCAGGGCCGCCGTGGACGCGGCCGAACAGGCCATCCGGGTGGAACTGGAGAAGCGCACGGCCGAGAAGGAAGAAGCCGACACCCCCGACTGATCGGAGGGCTCCGCGATCTCGGAGCCGTGGACATCGAACATACTTTCGAACAGCGGGTATGCTGTGTGGTATGCCCGATCAGTCCCTGACATCGGACTGGCCCGCGAGTGTGCACCCACCCGGGTCGGACTCCTTCGAGCAGACGGCCCTGGAGTGGCTGTTCGACCACGTGCCCGCCGACTACCGGCTGCACGGGGTTCTGCGACGTCATCCCGTGGCCCTCTCCCGCCTGGCCCGCCAGTACGTCTCCGCGACGCTGGACGCGGCCCGGGAGGGGTACCGCACGGCCCGCGTGGACCTACGCGGCCAGCTCCCGCCGCACGCGCTGGACCAGGTGATGAACGCCTACCTCGCGGAGGGGCGGCGCACCGCCGAGGTCCTGCGCGCGGTCGAGGCCGTGGACGGTGCCCTGCGCGCGGCGGCCCCGGATCGGGGCCGCGATGAGTGAGCCCTCGGGACACGGCCCCGTACCAGAGCCGTCCGGGCCGTCCCGGGACGATCCGCCGGTTCCGCGCCGGGCACGGTCGCACCGCCCCGCTCGCTCGGGGCCGGGGTGCTCAGGCGCTCACGCGGACCAGGACGGCGACCTCGTCACCGGTGTTCACCAGGTGGTGGTGGCCCCGGACGGAGCCGTCGGCGCCGCCGACCACGCGGGTCCGGCCGGGAGCCAGCTCCGCCGCCGAACGCATCTGGCCGTCGGGGCCGGAGGTGATCAGGTGGGCCCGCCCACTGACCAGGTGCAGGACCTCCATCCCGTGCGGACGGTCGGAGCGCTGGGCCGGGCCCGGGACGAAACTGTTCGGTTCGAGGGCCACCGTGGTCACCCGGAGGCGACCGCCCGCGTGACGGCGGGCGCTGCGCGGGGCGGGCTGCCAGTGGCCCCTGCGGGTCGGCCACAGGGTCGGTCGGCCCAGTGCGGCGGCGGCGCCGCGGGCCGCGGTGACCAGCTGGCCGACGGTGGGCAGACGGCGTTCCACCAGGTGGGCGTAGCCGGAGGTCCGTCCGGCGTCCACCACGTCACCGATCCCGTCGAGGGAGACGGACGCGGTGCGCGGGCGGGGAGTGTGCTCGGTCGTGGCCAGGACCTGCTGGGGCATCGTGGGAAGATCCTTCACGTGTACGCGACCGGGTCCGGTGACCGGGGCCGCGAGGGTGTCGTCAATGGGCCCCGGACGGCGCGGGGCGGCAGGGGCGCCCACACCGAACGCACGTTCGGAGAGGACAATCACCCTGGTGGAGTTCGTTCGCGGACCGGTCACGCCGGAAGGCGGAGGCCGCTCACGGACTGGTCGGGCGGGGTCGGTCGACTCGGACCCCTCGGCTTCGACTCAGCGACGACAACACGGACACGCCGCACGGGCCAGGTGGCAGGAGACCCAGGGGGTCGTACGAGCCGTGGCGTCGGTGCGGGTGCGCGGATACATGGACGTAAGGAGACCAGCAAAGACGGTGGCGCGTCAAGCGAACGCCGTGAATCGTGCGTGTCGGACCACGTACCGGTCCGCCCGGAACGTGTTGCGGGCGGCGTCCCGTGGTGGTGACATGTGGAACCCGAGAACACGGCGCGTCCGTCGAACCGGAGTCCATCCCCCAGTACAGCCGTAGTGACAGGAGTGGCCGTGCAGCCGTCCGTCCCCAGAGGGCAGCCTTGACCCCCGAGGCTCAGGGACTGTGGGCGCGTGTCCTGGTGCGTGCCCTCGTGGTGGTCGCCGCCGGTGTGATGGCGCTCGGTTTCCTGGGCCCCGGTGCGGCGCTGCTGGTCGCCTTCCTGACCGCGCTCACCCACGTGCTGCTGTGGGCACGATCCCGCTACGCGGGCTTCCTGTTCGTCGACCCGGGGGACGATCCCCCCGAGGACCGCGACGACCCGCGGGACGCCTCGGACTGAGGTCACACTCGCCCCGACGAAACACCTTCCGGGCAGGTCGGAGCTGTTCCGGGGCCGCGAGAGGGCGGCGGTCGTCCGGCGAGCCGTGGGACGGTGGGCCGGGCGCGGCGTAGATTCTAGGTCTATGACGGACCGGGACCTCCTGCACGCCCTGCGCTTCGACCGGGCCGACACCGCGGACGCCTACGCGAGGCTCCTCGACGCGTACGGAGACGAGCTGTACCGGCGCTGCATCCTGGTCCTGCGTGACCGGGACGCCGCGCACGTCGTCCTCAGGGACACCCTCATCGTCGCCCGCGCACACGCCGGGCGCCTGGCCGACACCGAGCGCCTGGGGGAGTGGCTGCACGCCCTGACGGAGGCCGAGTGCGCCCGCTACCTGGAGAGCAACCGCGCGCACCGGGCCTGGGACGCCCACCCCCTGGCCCTGCCCGCGAGGACCGACCTCGTCCCGGCACGGGTCCTGAACGGCATCGGCAGACCCGAGCTGGCCGGGTACCGCAGCCACGTCGCGGCCCGGGCGGACCGCCTCGGCCGCGACGGCTTCCCGCTGCCTCCGGGTTCCGGACCCCTCGCAGACGGCCCGCTGCCCCGGCTGTCCTTCGTCATCGCCCTGCTGTGCGCGCTGCTGGTGCTCGTCCTGGCCGGGTACGCGCTGACCCGCGACCCCGGCCGTGAACTGGGCACGGACGCGCCGCAGATCGCCAAGGCCACCTGACCCCTCCCGACCCCGGGCACGACGAAGGCCCGGCGGGAAACCCCGGCCGGGCCTGGCAGACACCGGAACTCCGGTTACGGGGCCTCGTTGGTGATGTGCGAGGAGTCGCCGTGCACACCGGCCTCCTCCGCGCGCTTCACCGACGCGATGATCTCCTGCTCGGCCTCGTGGCGGCCGACCCAGCTGGCGCCCTCGACGGACTTGCCGGGCTCCAGGTCCTTGTACACGGTGAAGAAGTGCTCGATCTCGAGGCGCTCGAACTCGTTCACGTGGTGAATGTCACGCAGGTGCTCCTGGCGCGGGTCCGTCGCCGGGACGCACAGCAGCTTGTCGTCGCCGCCGGCCTCGTCACGCATCCGGAACATGCCGATGGCGCGCGCCCGGATCAGGCAGCCCGGGAACGTCGGGGCCTTGAGCAGGACAAGCGCGTCCAGGGGGTCGCCGTCCTCACCGAGCGTCCCCTCGACGAAGCCGTAGTCGGCGGGGTAGGTGGTGGAGGTGAACAGCATGCGGTCGAGACGGATACGACCGGTCTCGTGGTCCACCTCGTACTTGTTGCGCTCCCCCTTGGGGATCTCGATCGTAACGTCGAATTCCATGCTGATCTCGGCTCCCAATGCGACTAATGTCGCCGTATAACTACAACGTCAGGCCGCGACACCGACGGAAGGCAGGTCCCCGGGTGCGACGGGTACGAGGCGAGGCGTTCCTCGCGCTGGCCCTGCTCAACATATTCGTGCTGATCACCGGGTTGGTCGCCCTGGACGTGATCGAGGCGCGACCGCTTGCGGCGGTGCCCAACCCCGTCACGCGCGCCGACGGCGTGGCGGCGGTTGCACCCACGACCCCGACCCCGGCGGACCCGGCTCGGATCGCGGACATTCTTGATGATCCCATGTCATCGTCCGGGCTCGATGAGGGCCTCTCCGGTTACGTCGTGGACGGCGTGACCGGAGAGACGCTCTTCGAACGCGACGCGGACACCCCCGTGACCCCGGCGTCGACGACGAAGATCGCCACGGCCGTCGCCGTCCTGGACACCGTCGGCCCCGACCACGTGCTGCGGACCGAGGCCTACCTCGACGCCGAGGAGAACCGTGTGGTGCTGCGTGGTGGGGGAGACGTGACACTGACCACGACCGCCGACTCCGCAGACTACCCGCAGGTAGCCACTCTGGAGGATCTGGCCGGGGACACCGCCGCCGCCCTCGACGACCTGGGCCTGGACACCGTGACCGTCGGCTACGACGACTCGTTCTTCACCGGCCCGGACACTGCCCCCGGGTGGAAGCCCAACTACGTCACCGAGGGCAGCACGGCCACCATCCACGCCCTGATGATCGACGGAGGCCGGGTGGACCCCGACACGTCCACCCGTTCCCCGAACCCGCCGCTGGCCGCCGCCGAGGCGTTCGCGGAGCAGCTGGAGGAGGCCGGACTGACCGTCGAGGGCACGCCAGCCGAGACCGGCGTCTCCGGAGACCCCGTCGCCTCCGTGGACTCCGTGCCGATGAGCGCCCTGGTCGAGTTCATGATGCTCGCCAGCGACAACAACATGGCCGAGTCGCTGGGACGGATCACCGCCCTGGAACTGGGCGAGGAGCCCGACCACGCAGGGGCCGCCGCCGCCACCCACCGGGTCATGGACAGCCTGGGCATCGAGGGGGTCCGCCTCTCCGACAACAGCGGCCTGAGCACCGAGAACCGCATCACGCCGCGAGCCCTGGTCCAGCTGGTCAAGACCGCCGCCGACGATCCGCGCCTCAACGCCACCATCACCGGGCTGCCCACCTCCCACTCCACCGGGACCCTCGCCGGGCGCTACTCCGAGCACAGCAGCTCCCACGCGGCGGCGGGCCTCGTCCGGGGCAAGACCGGAACCCTGGACGGCGTCAGCACCCTGGCCGGGACCATCCACGACCAGGAGGGCAACGTCTTCGTGTTCGCCCTGATGGCCAACAGCCCCGGCGCGACCGGCCCCCAGATGGACACGCTGGCCGCGGCACTCAGCCAGTGCGGGTGCGGTTAGAGGAAGTGTGCTTGGCGGGCTGAGCAGTGTTGTTTGGGGCCTCCGCTTCGCTTCGGCCCGTGTTCGGGCGCCCTGAAAGGCAGGAACCTTCGGCGCCCCCGGTGTGATGGCTCGTTCCTCGCGATCCCACCTGCGGCACCTCCAGAACCCTGCCGGCGCCCGAACGAAAGCACCCCCCGTGGCCTTGGGCCCTGAGCGGGTCACACGCTCGTGGCTGAACTGGGCGGTCGGCTCCTCGACCGTGGCTGAGGATCTCTGCAAAGGCGCCGAACCCGGGCCGAAGCGAAGCGGAGGCCCAAAACAAAATGGGTAGGCTGGCGGTGTGACTGTTATCGACTGGGACGTAGCCGTCAACACCGGTGTCCGCCTCGTGCGCCCTGGGCCGCAGGTGGACCTGTCCGACGCGCGGCAGGCCGTGGTGCAGTTGCGCGAGCTGTCCACCGTGGCGGCCGGGCACGTGCGTGACTTCACCGGAATGAACCCCCTCGAACCCTCAGGGCCCGCGGTCATCGTCGACCGTCCGGGATGGATTCGAGCCAACGTCGACGGGTTTCGGGTCGTACTCGAACCCGTACTCGAACAGATGGGCGCCGACCGGCTGAACAACAGCCCGGCCGGGAACCTGACCAGCGCGGTCGGTTCGCGGATCACCGGGGTGCAGCTCGGGGCGGTCCTGTCCTACCTGGCCGGGCGGGTCCTCGGCCAGTACGAACTCTTCCTGCCACCGGACCCCGACGGCCACGCGCCGACCGGGCGCCTGACCCTGGTGGCGCCCAACATCGTCAACACCGAGCGGGAGCTGGGTGTCGACCCGCGCGACTTCCGCCTGTGGGTCTGCCTGCACGAGGAGACGCACCGGATGCAGTTCACGGCCACGCCGTGGCTGCGCGGGCACGTCCAGGACCTCATGCGGGAACTCCTGCTGTCCACGGAGATGGACGCCTCGGACCTCATCGACCGGCTGCGCCAGGCGGGCGAGGCCGTGGCGGACGCCGTGCGGGGCGGCGAGAGCAACCTCCTCACCGCGTTCCAGACCCCGGAGCAGAGCGCTCTGATGGACCGCGTCACCGCCGTCATGAGCCTGGCCGAGGGCCACGGCGACTACGTGATGGACGCCGTGGGGCCGGACGTCGTCCCCTCGGTGGAGACCATCCGCACCCGCTTCCAGAAGCGGCGGGAGACCCTCAACCCCCTCGACCGGATCATGCGCCAGCTGCTGGGCATGGACCTCAAGATGAAGCAGTACGAGGAGGGGGCCGCCTTCGTCAGGCAGGTCGTCGCGCAGGTCGGGATGGCCGACTTCAACCGGGTGTGGACCTCGCCCGAGACGCTGCCCACCCTGGAGGAGATCCGCGCCCCCTCGCAGTGGATCGAACGGGTCGTGCGCCCCGCCGCCATCACCGAGTGAGCGGACCGCCCCCCGCCGTGGCCGCCGTCCGCTCGGCGGTCCGGCGGGCGCTGTCCGAGCTGCCCGAGGGGACGACCGCCCTGGTCGCGTGCAGCGGCGGCGCCGACTCCCTCGCCCTGGCCGGTGCGCTGGCCTTCGAGGCGCCCCGGATGGGGGTGCGCGCGGGCGGCGTCACCGTCGACCACGGGCTCCAGGAGGGTTCGGACGAACGGGCCGGGGCCGTGGCCGGGATCATGTCCCGGCTCGGGATGGACCCGGTGCGGGCGGTCACCGTGCGGGTCGACGGGGCGGGGGGACCCGAGGCGGCGGCTCGTCGGGCCCGCTACGACGCCCTGGACGGGGTGGTCGACGCATTCCGTCCGGCCGTGGTCCTGCTCGGCCACACCCTGGACGACCAGGCGGAGACGGTCCTGCTCGGGCTGGCCCGGGGGTCGGGGGCCCGGTCCCTCGCCGGGATGGCCCGGCGGACCGGCGCCTACCTGCGTCCCCTGCTGGACCTGGACCGCGCCACCGTCCGCGAGGCGTGCGCCCTGACGGGGCTGAGCCCGTGGGAGGACCCGCACAACCACGACCCGCGCTTCGCCCGCTCCCGGGTGCGCCACGAGGCCCTGCCCGCACTGGAGGCGGCCCTGGGGCCGGGGATCGCGGCCGCGCTGGCCAGGACCGCCACCCTGCTGCGCGCGGACGCCGACACCCTGGACGCGCTCGCGGACGCCCTGCACGAGCGCGCCCGGGAGGGCACGGGACTGGCCGTCGCACCCCTGGAGGGGGCCGAACCCTCGCTGCGCTCCCGTGTGCTCCGTCGTGCCGCCCTCGAATCGGGGTGCCCGGCCAGCGCACTGAACGCACGTCACGTACGTGAGCTGGATCGCCTCGTCACCGAATGGCGCGGACAGGCCCACATCGACCTCCCCGGCGGGGTTCGGGGACGTCGGAGCGCTGGTCGGATCGTCTTCGGGCGCTGAACCGGACACCGTGCCCCGGGTCCGGGGCGACCCTCCGGGCACCGTGACCTCGTTCGGCACGTTTATCCTGGTTGCCGCAAACGGGGAACCCAGCAGCGAGGACGTGAGCGTGGACGCTAAGGACATGGGCGAGGACCTGGAGAAGGTCCTGGTCACCGAGGAAGAGATCAGGGCGCGCCTGGCCGAGCTGGGGGCGCGGATCGACGCCGACTACGAGGGCCGGGACCTGCTGATCGTCGGCGTGCTCAAGGGCGCCGTCATGGTCATGGCCGACCTGGCGCGGGCGCTGCACAACCCCGTCTCCATGGACTGGATGGCGGTGTCCTCCTACGGGGCCGGGACCACCTCCTCGGGTGTCGTGCGCATCCTCAAGGACCTGGAGACCGACATCAAGGACCGCGACGTCCTGATCGTCGAGGACGTCATCGACTCCGGGCTGACCCTCTCCTGGCTGGTGGGCAACCTGAAGTCGCGCGGTCCCCGGTCCGTGGAGATCTGCACCATGGTCCGCAAGCCCCTGGCCTTCGACGTCGACCTCGACGTCAAGTACATCGGCTTCGACCTGCCCAACGAGTTCATCATCGGCTACGGGCTCGACTACGCGGAGAAGTACCGGAACCTGCCGTTCATCGGCACCCTCGCCCCGCACGTCTACGAGAAGTAGCGTTCGGCGCCGCCGCGCGGGCTCCGCGCGGCGGCGGTCGCGGGAACAACGGAGCGGGTCACCGTCGTTGCGTTCATGACGGACCCGTCACCGGCCCGAGCGGTGTGCCCGCTCCGCACGGCGAGGTGTACCGTCGAATATCCCGGCGTCATCGCAGGGAGCACGTGTCCGATAGGTCCTGCTTCGGAATCTCCTCTGGGGCGGGCGGCCTGGTCAGGAGGGACGGACCCGACAGGGTTCCGCTCACATGAATCTGAAGCGTTTTTTCCGCGGCCCGTGGATCTGGATCCTGGCTGTCGCCCTCATGCTCGTCATCGGCTTCCGCGTGTTCGACGTGGGCGCCGGTCCCCAGCCCGAGGAAGCGGACATCTCGACGGTCTACCAGCTCATCGAGCAGGACAAGGTGGACAACGCCGAGATCGTCGACCGCGACCAGCGCATCCGACTGACCACGGTCGACGAGGACATCCTCGAGGCGTACTGGGTCGAGGGGCAGGGCCTCCAGCTGGCCGACATGCTCCAGGAGTCCAGTGAGAACCCCGACGGGAACCTGAAGGCCTACGAGGTCTCGGTGGCGACCACACCGATCTGGACCACGGCCCTGTTCAGCCTCCTGCCGCTGATCATCATCATCGTCATCTTCTGGTTCATCTTCAGCCAGATGCAGGGCGGCGGCTCCCGGGTCATGCAGTTCGGCAAGTCCAAGGCCAAGCTCATCACCAAGGACACCCCGAAGAACACCTTCGAGGACGTGGCCGGTGCGGACGAGGCCATCGAGGAGCTCCACGAGATCAAGGAGTTCCTCCAGAGCCCGGAGAAGTTCCAGTCGATGGGGGCGAAGATCCCCAAGGGCGTCCTGCTCATGGGCCCGCCCGGAACCGGCAAGACCCTCCTGGCCCGCGCGGTCGCCGGTGAGGCCGGGGTGCCGTTCTACTCCATCTCCGGTTCGGACTTCGTCGAGATGTTCGTCGGTGTGGGCGCCTCGCGTGTGCGCGACCTCTTCGAGCAGGCCAAGGCCAACGCCCCCGCGATCATCTTCATCGACGAGATCGACGCCGTCGGCCGCCACCGCGGCGCCGGTATGGGCGGCGGGCACGACGAGCGCGAGCAGACCCTCAACCAGATGCTGGTCGAGATGGACGGCTTCGACGTCAAGGGCGGCGTCATCCTGATCGCCGCCACCAACCGCCCCGACATCCTCGACCCCGCGCTGCTGCGCCCGGGCCGCTTCGACCGCCAGGTCGTCGTGGACCGCCCGGACATGGACGGTCGCAAGGACATCCTCGCCGTGCACGCCAAGGGCAAGCCGATGAGCGAGGACGTCGACTTCACCGTCATCGCCCGCCAGACCTCCGGGATGACCGGCGCCGACCTGGCCAACGTCATCAACGAGGGCGCGCTGCTGTCGGCGCGCGCGGACAGCAAGGTCATCACCCACGCGGTCCTCGAGGAGGCCATCGAGCGCGTGATGGCCGGTCCGGAGCGCAAGACCCGCGTGATGTCGGACCGCGAGAAGAAGGTCATCGCCTACCACGAGGGCGGCCACGCCCTGGTGGGCCACGCGCTGCCCAACGCCGACCCGGTCCACAAGATCACGATCCTGCCGCGCGGCCGTGCCCTCGGCTACACGATGTCGGTGCCGACCGAGGACAAGTTCCTCACCTCCCGCTCGCAGATGATGGACCAGCTGGCCATGATGCTCGGCGGCCGTGCCGCCGAGGAACTGGTCTTCCACGAGCCCACCACGGGTGCCGGGAACGACATCGACAAGGCCACCAGCCTGGCCCGCAACATGGTCACCGAGTACGGCATGAGCGAGCGCCTGGGCGCCCGCAAGTTCGGCTCCGGTAACACCGAGCCGTTCCTGGGCCGCGAGATGTCCCACGCCCGCGAGTACTCCGAGGAGATCGCCTCCCTCATCGACGAGGAGGTGCGCCGCCTCATCGAGTCCGCGCACGACGAGGCCTACGAGGTCCTCGTCGAGTACCGCGACGTGCTCGACGAGCTGGTCGTGCAGCTCCTCGAGAAGGAGACGCTCACCAAGAGCCAGGTGCTGGAGGTCTTCGAGCCGGTCGTCAAGCGGCCCGCCCGCGGTTCCTACACGGGCTACGGCAAGCGCCAGCCCTCCAGCCGCCCCCCGGTCCGCTCCAAGAAGGAGCTGGCCGCGCTGAACGGCGCCGACGTCCAGAGTCCGTCCAGCAACGGTCAGCACCCGGGGCCGACCACCACAGAAGGAGACCAGGAGTGAGCTCGGACCTGCCCGCCAGACCCGTGGACCGCGAGCGCATCGAGCACGCGGTTCGGGAGATCCTCATCGCCATCGGGGAGGACCCCGACCGCGACGGCCTCGCCAAGACCCCCGAGCGGGTCGCCCGGGCCTACGAGGAGCAGTTCTCCGGTCTGGGTCAGAAGCCCGGTGACGTCCTCACCACGGTCTTCGAGGCCGACCACGAGGAAATGGTCCTGGTCAAGGACATCGAGCTGTACTCGACCTGCGAACACCACCTGGTGCCGTTCTTCGGCGTGGCGCACGTGGGCTACATCCCGGGCCCGCACGGCCGGATCACCGGGCTGAGCAAGTTCGCCCGCCTCGTGGACGTCTACGCCCGGCGCCCGCAGGTGCAGGAGCGCCTCACCGGGCAGGTCGCGGACGCCATCATGGAGCACCTCGACCCGCGCGGGGTGATAGTGGTGGTCGAGGCCGAACACCTGTGCATGACCATGCGCGGGGTGCGCAAGCCCGGCGCGAAGACGGTCACCTCCGCCGTGCGGGGCATCTTCCGCAGCAGCGACCGCACCCGTTCCGAGGTCATGAGCCTCATTCTCGACCAGCGCTGACGCCGTCCGCGGGCGGCGCCCGGTCCGGACCCCGACACCACCGGCCGAGGGGCCGGGGGCCGTGTGCCCCCGGCCCCTCGGCGTACGCGTAGGGTGATGCGCATGGCGCCGAAACACACACTTCCAGGGCTGCCCGACCGCGGGCGGTGCCTGGTCATGGGGGTCGTGAACGTCACCCCCGACTCCTTCTCCGACGGCGGGTCCTGGTTCGACCCCGAGCGCGCGATCGAACACGGTCTGCACCTCGTGGAGGAGGGCGCGGACATCGTCGACGTGGGCGGTGAGTCCACCCGCCCCGGAGCCCAACGGGTCTCGGCCCCCGAGGAGCTGCGCCGTGTGGAACCGGTGGTGCGCGAACTCGCCTCGCGCGGGATCGCGGTCAGTGTGGACACGATGCGGGCCGAGGTCGCCGCGAGCGCGGTCGACGCCGGTGCGGTACTGGTCAACGACGTCAGCGGCGGTCTCGCGGACCCCGAGATGGCGCGACTCGTCGCTTCTTCCGGTGTCGCCTACGTGTTGATGCACTGGCGTGGGCATAGTCATGACATGCAGAGCCGTGCCGTGTACACGGATGTCGTCCAGGAGGTCCTCGATGAGCTCCGCGACCGTATGGAGGCCATGATCAGTGCAGGTGTCGACCCCGGCCAGATCGTTCTGGACCCGGGTCTGGGATTCTCCAAGCGTCCCGAACAGGCGCACAACTGGGCGCTGCTCCAGAACCTCGACCGGTTCCACGAACTGGGCCGGCCCGTCCTCGTGGCGGGTTCACGCAAACGCTTCCTCAGCCGCCTGCTCGGAGACGCCAAGGGCGAGGACCGCCCCTTCGTCGGGTGCGACGCGGCCACCGCGGCCGTGACCACCCTGTCCGCCGACCGCGGCGCCTGGGCGGTCCGGGTGCACGACGTCCGTCCGAACGCCGACGCCGTGCGCGTGGCGGCGGCCTGGGCCGACGGCGGGGCCAGCCTCGCCGAGGGCCGGGACCGGACCGTGGACCGGGGTGACGCGTGAAGTCCCGCCAGGAGGTCATGGAGCGCGTGGGCGAGGCCAACGCGCAGTTCTACAGCGCCATCGAGAACGGCGACATCGACCTGATGCGCACCGTGTGGGCGGAGGAGCACGAGGCCCCCGACCTGGTGTGCGTCAACCCCGGGTGGCCGCTCCTGCGCGGCCGTACCGAGATCATGCGCGCGTGGTCACTGATCATGGCCAACGTCACCTACATCCAGTACGTGCTCACCGAGACGCACATCGGGGTGGGCGGGGACATCGCCATGGTGACGTGCGAGGAGAACGTGCTGACGGCGGAGGACGGCAGCCCCGGGTTCGTCGCGGGCGGTCAGGTGGTCACCACCAACCTGTTCGTGGACACCGAACAGGGGTGGCGGCTGTGGTCGCACCACGCCTCCCCGGTGCTGATGGAGGACGACGACGAGGCGGAGGCCGAGGACTGATGCGGGACCGCGTCGAGCTCCGCGGCCTGCGGGCCCGGGGCCACCACGGGGTGTTCGACTTCGAGCGTCGCGACGGGCAGGACTTCGTCGTGGACGCCGTGCTGTACCTGGACACCTCCCCCGCCGCGGCCAGCGACGACGTCCGCGACACGGTGCACTACGGCGAGCTGGCCGACCGGCTGGTCGCGGTGGTCACCGGCGAGCCGGTGAACCTGATCGAGACCCTGGCCGAGCGCCTGGCCGGGGTGTGCCTGGCCGAGTCCCTGGTGGAGGGGGTGGAACTGACGGTGCACAAGCCGTCGGCGCCCATCGAGCACGAGTTCGCGGACGTGGCGGTCACCGTCACCCGGGGGCGGAGGGGCCCGTGGTGAGCCCGGCGACGCGGGCCGTGCTCTCCCTGGGGTCCAACCTCGGGGACCGCAGGGCCACCCTCCAGGGCGCGGTGGACCTGCTCTCGGCGGGGGAGGGCGTCACCCCGGTGACGGTCTCCCCGGTCTACGAGACCGCTCCGGTGGGCGGGCCCGACCAGGGCGCGTTCCTCAACGCGGTCCTGGTCGTGGACGCCACCGTCGGCCCCAAGGACCTGCTGGAGCTGGCCCGTTCCGCCGAGCGCGCCTTCGAGCGGGTCCGCGAGGTCCGGTGGGGGCCACGCACCCTGGACGTGGACGTGATCGCCTTCGGGGACGTGACCGACGACGACCCGGAGCTGACCCTCCCGCATCCGCGCGCGCACCTGCGCGCGTTCGTGCTGCGGCCCTGGCTGGACACGGACCCCGGCGCGGTCCTGCCCGGCCGGGCCCCGGTCGCCACCCTGCTGGCCGGGGTGGAGGAGGCCGACACCGAGGGGGAACAGGAGCTGACCGTCCGGGAGGACCTGCGGCTCCGGCTGCCCGGGGAGGCCGGACGTGTCGGGTGAGGGCGGGGGCACGCTCGCCCCGACCGGGTGGCGCGTCCCCACCCTGCTGGCGCTCCTCGGGGCGCTGGCGGGGTTGCTCGTCGCCAACTCGGTGAGCGGTCTGCCCCTGATGCCGTGGTCGGCGATCCCGACCCTGGTGCTGCTCGCCCTTGCGGAGGGGTTCACCGCCGGGCGGACCGCGCGCCGGGTCCGCCGGGCGCCCGGGACCGAGCCGATGGAGCCGCTGAGCGCGGCCCGTCTGCTGGCACTGGCCAAGGCCAGCGCGCTGTTCGCCTCGCTGGCCGCCGGGTACTTCGCCGGGACGGCGCTGTCCGTCACGGGGCGGCTGGAGCTGCCCAGCCACCGCGAGGTGTTCCTGATCGCCCTGGGCACGGCGTTCGCCGCCGGTCTGCTGCTCGCCGCCGCGCTCTACCTGGAGCACGCCTGCCGGGTGCCCGAGGACGAGGACGAGGACCGGAACGACCCACCGGGGCTCGCCTAGGACGTGCCGTCCCGCCCGGAACGGGGTGGAACGCGGTCGACTCCGGGTTACGGCCGAGCCGTTTCGGGCGGGCACGGCCCGCTGATGATTGACTGAGCCCGTGGACACCAGTGAACCGACACCGCCGACGCCGGAGGGGGCCGCACCGCCCCCTCGCCCCGTGGACGACGCCTTCGCGGCGCCCGGGGGCAACGACTGGTCCCGGGTTCCGGTCGCGCTGGCCTGGTACCGCCGCCTGGTGACGGCCGCGGGCTGTCTGGCCGTAGGCGCGGTCGGGTCCCTGCTCCTGTTCCTGTGGCGTGGACCGTGGGCGGCCGTGGTCTGGGCGGCGCTGGTCCTGGTGGCCGCCGTCGTGCTGTGGCTGCTGGCCGGGCGCTTCCAGCGCTCCTGGGGCTACGTCGAGGGGTCCGCCGAGCTGTACCTCACCTACGGAGTGCTGGTCCGTCAGCTGGTGGTCGTCCCCTACGGCCGGATGCAGGTCGTGGACGTCACGACGGACCTGCTCGAACAGGCGCTGGGGATCGCGACCGTGCGGGTGCGCACCGCCGCGAGCACGGCGGACACACGGGTGGTGGGGCTTCCGCTGGCCGACGCAGTCCAGATGCGCGACCGCCTCGCGGCGCGCAGCGAGACCTTCTCCACGGGGTTGTAAGTGCACGGACGACCGCAGCCGGGCCCGTGGTCGCGGGGGCCGCACCGACCCGGACCGCCCCCGCCGCCCTCCTGGGGCCCGGCGGTGCTGCCGCCGCGCCCGGCCTGGGGTCCCCCGGCACCGCCCCGGCGGCGTGATCCGGCCGACGACGTCACCAGGGGGGTGTTCCGGTCACACTGGCTGATCATCCCGCTCCAGGTCATCGGGGTCACCCTGGTCTTCGTGGCGCTGGTCGGCCCGATCCTCAGCCAGTTCGGGCTCGCGTGGGTGTTCATGCTGACCGTGGCCGTGGTGTTCGGCTCCCTCGCCTACGCGCTGCCCGCGTGGTGGTACGGCTCCTTCGGACTGAGGGAGGACCATCTGGTGGTACACAGCGGGCTGCTCCTGCGCAGCTCGCGGGAGATCCCGCTGAGCCGCCTCCAGGCGGTGGACGTGGTGCGACCGCTGCTGATGCAGGTGTTCGGCCTCGCGGAGCTCAGGGTCGAGCTGGCCGGCGGTGACGGGAGCGCCATCCGGTTGCGCTGCCTGCCGTGGAAGGTGGCCGAGCGGATGCGCGTGGCGGTGCTGGCGCACGCCGCCGGACTCTCGGGCCGTGCCCCCGAGGCGCCCGAGTGGCCCTTCTACCGGCTCCCCTTCCTCCTGCTCCTGGGCGCGTTGACGTTCCGCGTGCCGGTGCTGCTCTCGTTCGTCCTGCTGCTCCTGCTGCTCACCGCGTTCGTGGTCTTCCTCGAACCCGGAGCGCTGGCCGGGGCCGTCCCGCTCGTCCTCGGGCTGCTGCGCTACTACTGGGGCCCGCTGGCGCGGTACACGGACTTCTACGCTTCGTCGTCCTCGGACGGGCTGAGGCTGCGTTACGGGATGTTCCAGCGGCGCATGCAGACGGTCCCGCCCGGCCGGGTGCAGGCCGTGCGCGTGGTGGAGCCGCTGCTGTGGCGGGCGCTCGGGGTGGCCCGGGTCGAGGCGACGGTGGCGGGCTACGCGGGCGCGCGCCAGGCAGACTCGACGGCACTGCTTCCGGTGGCGCCCCGGGGGAGGGCGTTCGCTCTGGTGAACGAGGTGTTCCCGGAGAGCGAGGCGGCGCTGGTGCCGTTGGTGGACAACCGTGTCCTGTTGCCGCAGGCGGTGGGGGTGGACGAGCGGTTGTTCGTGAGTGTGCGCGGGCTCCTGTGCCGGGTGACCGAGATCGTGCCGGTGGAGCGGATGCAGGCGCTGCGGCTCTCGGCCGGTCCGGTCGCGCAGCTGAGGGGCCGGGTCACCGTGGACGTGGACACGCCTCCGGGGCCGGTCACGGCGCGGGCCGCCGACCGCGAGGCGGGGGAGGGGCGCCGCTTCCTGGACGTCCTGGTGGAGAACGGAAGGCGCGCGAGAGTGCCCTCGGCGGGAACGGAACGGTGGGCCACCCGGGCGACCATGCACGGAGACTCGACCAACAGCGGGGACGAGGGTGAGAAATCGGCGGGTTCGGGCGGTGACACCCCCGGGGCGCCAGAGTGACGTGTGTCACATTCTGGGGCCGCAGAGGCTGTGGTTCGGGGTTGCATGTCCGACATGTCTTCTCACTCATGGTGATACTTCCAGGTCAGGACCGGAAAACTCTTTCGTGTTCTGGCCACGGAGCGCGACGGAGTATGGCTAAATAGTGGTGAACACGTTGAGTGTTCACTGTCATACACATCGTCAACGTTATCGACCGGTTGGCGCCCCCGCTCGCCGGTCTGACGGGAGAAAACACATGCTGAAGAAGGCTCTCGCCGCCACGGCCATCGCCGCTGCCGCTGGCAGCGTCCTGTTCGCCGGCACTCCTGCCATGGCCAACAGCAACGTCTTCACCTCCGGCAACGGCGGCATCCTGAGCGGCAACCAGCTCGTGGCGGATGTCGACGCGCCGATCAACGTCTGCGGCAACGCGATCTCCATCCTGGGCGTCTCCGGTGCCAACTGCACCGGCTCCGGCGCGGTCGTCAAGAACTAAGTGCCGGACTGACCTCCCGGCCCGTCCGGGCGGGGGTGTCCGGTCGGCGACGTCCCGACCGATCCGACCCGGCCCAGGGCCAGCGAGCTTTCCGCGCAGGGGCGCCACTCCGTGACGACGGAGTGGCGCCCTTTCGTGTGCCCGGAGTCCGCGCGGGGCCGTGGTGCGCGCCCGGAACCGGGGTTGGTGTCTGACTGCAACCCCGAACCCCCGTCACGCTGCGCGCACGCCGTGGAGGCCGAAGTCCCCTCCTTTGTCCCGATCGACGCCGGGACGTCCCGTCACCCAGTGTCAACGCCAGCCGATCCCCTGTGATCAATGCAGCTCAGGCCATGTTCACGAGAGCCGTGCGTCGATAACTTCTTTCTCGACGCCCCCGGGCGCCACCGAAGGGTCACTGCGAGTCCGGACGGCCCCCCGTCCGGACATTGAAGGAGACAAGAAGTGCTGAAGAAGACGCTCGCCACCGGTGCCGTGCTCCTCGCCTCCGCCGGAGTCCTCCTCTCCGCCGCCCCCGCCGCGGCGCACGGACCCTGGACCCCGCACCACTCCAACGCCAGCGGCAACATCTCCTACATCAAGGACCTGGAGGCCGAGAACGAGGGCTGCGGCAACTCCAACGCCGTCCTCGGCCAGTCCCTGGGCTCCTGCTTCAACTCCGGAGTCATCATCCAGAACTGATCCCGTGGGGCGGGTGCCCTCACCCGCCCCCTCTCCCCGCCGCTCCTCCGCCCCGTCCCCACCCCGGGGGCGGGGCGGCTGGTCAGCGGTCCCGGAGGGCTATCGTGTGCTCAGAGCACGGTGCGGATGAAGCGGACGCACCGGACCACGAGGGGACACGATTGATGGAGACGACCGAGGGGCGCCCCGCCCGCCTGCGCGTCGGCGTGATCGGGGCGGGCCGGGTCGGCTCCGTCCTGGGCGTCGCCCTGGCCCGGGCCGGGCACAGGGTCGTGGCCGCGTCGGCGGTCTCCGACGCCTCACGGACCCGCGTCGAGGAACGGCTGCCCGGCGCGCGCGTCCTCGAACCGGCCCGGGTGGCCGAGGCCAGCGACCTCGTCCTGCTCACCGTTCCCGACGACGCGCTCCCCGACCTCGTCGAGGGCCTGGCCGCGACCGGGACCGACCTGCGCGGCAAGATCCTCGTCCACGCGAGCGGCGCCCACGGCTACGGGATCCTCGCGCCCGCCACCGTCGTCGGCGCCCTCCCGCTCGCCCTGCACCCGGCCATGACCTTCACCGGTCGCGACGAGGACGTCGAACGGCTCGCCAACTGCGCCTTCGGCGTGACCGCGCCGGAACAGCTCCGGCCCATCGCGGAGGCCCTCGTGGTCGAGATGGGCGCCGAACCGGTGTGGATCGCGGAGGACAGGCGCACCCTCTACCACGCGGCCCTCGCGGGCGGGGCGAACCACCTGGTCACGCTGGTCGCTGACAGCGCCTCGCTGCTCTCCGCAGCCGGGGTGCCCGAACCCGCCCGGATGCTCGCCCCCATGCTCAGCGCGGCCCTGGACAACGCCCTGCGCCTGGGGATCCACGGCCTGAGCGGGCCGGTCCTGCGCGGCGACGCCGGGACCGTGGCCGGACACGTCGAGCAGCTGCGCGAGCACGCCCCCGAGAGCGTGGCCAGCTACGTCGAACTGGCCCGCCTCACCGCCGACCGCGCCATCAACGCCGGGATGCTCAAGCCCGAGGACGCCGCCCGACTGCTGGACGTCCTCCGGCGCTGACCGTCCCGGCGGCGGCCGTCAACCGGGCCCCGGATCCCGAGGCGCGGCCCTCCGGCCACGAGGGTTCCCCGCGCACATTGACGCGCCACCGCTTCCACGACGTCCACCGGCACACGCACGGACACCGGCACCGCCCCGGACCCGACGCGGCCCCGGCAGACCACGAAGGAGAACCATGACCGATCCCGTCCGGCGCGACCGCGCCACCGGTCCACTCGTCGTCCGTACCCCGGAGGAACTGCGCCGCGCCCTGACCGACGCGGGCCGGGTCGGATTGGTCCCCACCATGGGCGCCCTCCACGGGGGCCACCGCAGCCTCATGCGGCTGGCCCGCGAAAGCGCCGACACCGTCGTCGTCAGCATCTTCGTCAACCCGCTCCAGTTCGGCCCGAACGAGGACCTGGACCAGTACCCGCGTGACCTGCCCGGAGACACCCGGCTGTGCGCCGAGGAGGGTGTGGACGTGGTCTTCGCACCCGAGACCGCCACCATGTACCCGCGTCCGCAGATGGTCACCGTCGACGCCGGGACCATGGGGGAACGCCTGGAGGGCGCCTCCCGCCCCGGCCACTTCACCGGTGTCCTCACGGTGGTCACCAAGCTGTTCCAGCTGGTCCGCCCGGACCTGGCGGTCTTCGGGGCCAAGGACGCGCAGCAGATCGCCCTGGTCCGCCGCATGGTCGCGGACCTCGACCTCCCCGTGGAGATCGTCGGCGCCCCGACCCTCCGCGAGTCCGACGGCCTGGCCTCCTCCAGCCGCAACGTCTACCTCACCGAGCGGGACCGCGCCAGCGCCCTCCACCTCTCCCGCGCCCTCCGCGCGGGCGCCGACGCCGCGCCCGGGGGAGCCGACGCCGTCCGCGCGGCCGCCCGCGCCGTGCTGGACGAGGCGGCCCGGGCCGCCCCGCCGGTCGAACTCGACTACCTCGCCCTGGTCGACCCGGCGACCTTCGCTGACGCCGCCGACGACCACCGGGGCGACGCCGTCCTGGCCGTCGCCGCCTGGGTGGGCCGGACCCGGCTCATCGACAACGTGACGGTGGGCCTCCCGTCGTGACCGTCCCGCCGCACTGCTCCACCGCCCCAGGAGAGACCCCCAGATGACACCTGCCAGACAGACCCGTGTCGAGGCCCCCGAACCGGGGTGGACCGTCCACGCCGACGTCGCCGTGGTGGGCTCGGGCATCGCCGGTCTGAGCACCGCGCTGCGCTACGTCCGCCGAACCGACACGGGCCGGGTCGTCCTGGTCACCAAGGACCGGCTCTCCACCGGATCCACGGCCTACGCCCAGGGCGGCATCGCGGCGGCGATGGCCCCCGAGGACGGTCCGGTCGCCCACATGGTCGACACCCTCCTGGCCGGTGCCGGGATGTGCGACCCCCAGGCGGTGCACGTCCTGGCCACCGAGGGGCCCGACGCGCTGCGCTGGCTCATCTCCCTCGGCGCCGAGTTCGACCGGGACGACGACGGGAGCCTCTCCCTGACCCGTGAGGGCGGGCACCGCGCCGACCGGGTGGCCCACGCGGGCGGCGACGCCACCGGAGCCGAGATCCAGCGCGCCCTGGTCCATGCGGTCCTGTCCGAGGAACGGATCGAGGTCGTAGAACACGCCGTGGCCCTCGACGCCCTGCGCGATCCGGAGAACGGAGCGGTGCTCGGCGCCACCCTGCACGTCATGGGTGAGGGGGAACGCGACGGCGTCGGCGCCGTCCTGGCGCCCGCGTTGGTACTGGCCACCGGGGGGATGGGCCAGGTCTTCGCGGCCACCACCAACCCGACCGTGTCCACGGGCGACGGCCTCGCGCTGGCCGCCCGTGCCGGGGCCCGCCTGCGCGACCTGGAGTTCATCCAGTTCCACCCGACCGTGCTCTGGCTCGGACCGGACGCGCGCGGACGCCAGCCCCTGGTCTCCGAGGCCCTGCGCGGCGAGGGCGCCTACCTCGTGGACGCCGAGGGCCACCGCATCATGGAGGGGGTGCACGAGCTCGGTGACCTGGCCCCCCGCGACGTCGTGGCCCGCACCATCGCCCGGACCATGGCCGAACAGGACACCGACCACGTCTACCTGGAGACCCGCCACTTCGGCCGGGCCACCTGGGAGCGCCGCTTCCCGACCATCCTGGCCTCCTGCCGCTCCCACGGGATCGACCCGCTCACCCAGGTCGTCCCGGTGGCCCCGGCCGCGCACTACGCCTCGGGCGGGGTCGAGGTCGACATCGACGGCCGCACCGGAGTCCCCGGCCTGTGGGCGGTGGGGGAGGTCGCCCGCACCGGCGTGCACGGGGCCAACCGTCTGGCCTCCAACTCCCTCCTGGAGGGCCTGGTCTACGCCGATCGGATCGCCACCCGTCTGGCCCGGGAGGAGAGGCGGAGCACGGAGTCCGCGCGGACCACCGGAGCGACCGCGCCGCTGGCCGACCCGTCCACCGTCGCCACGGTCCGTGCCCTGATGTCCCGCGACGCCGGTGTCCTGCGCACCGGCGAGGGCCTGGCCGCACTGGTCGACCGGCTCGACGCCCTGGCCGCCCCCACCTCGCGTGTCGCCCCCGGCGTCGCCGCGTGGGAGGCCACCAACCTGCTCACCGTGGCGCGCCTCGTGGCCGCCGCCGCGCTGCACCGCACCGAGAGCCGGGGCGCGCACCAGCGCGCCGACACACCCGAACCCCGACCCGAGCTGCGCGTGCGGCCCGTGGTCGTCCGACTGGAAGGGGACACGATCGTGACCACCGACGAGATCCGGGAGCCCGAGCTGCCACCCGCCCTCGTGAGCGAGCTCGACGCCATCGCGTTCCCCCTGGCCCAGCCCGACCCCTCACCGGAGGCGCGCGCGGAGTTCACCCTCCCGTGGACCGCCCCGCACCAGTCCCACGTGGACACCGTCCGCCGCGCCCTGGCGGAGGACCTCACCGCCGGTCCCCGGATCGACGTCACCACCGTGGCGACCATCCCCGCCGACCAGGTCCGCACCGCCCACGTGGTGGCGCGAGCCCACGGCACGGTGAGCGGGCTCCCCCTTGCGGAGCTCGTCTTCTGGATGGTGGCCGAGGGCGCGGTGGACGTCACGCGGGTGGCGCGGGACGGCGACTCCGTCAAACGCGGCGACGTGCTCATGACCGTCACCGCCCGCACCCGCGACCTGCTCACCGCCGAGCGCACCGCGCTGAACCTGCTCACCCACATGTCCGGCGTCGCCACCGCCACCCGCACCTGGGTCGACGCCGTGGCCGGTACCGGGGCGCGGATCCGGGACAGTAGGAAGACCACGCCGGGGCTGCGCGCCCTCGACAAGTACGCGGTCCGCTGCGGCGGCGGGGTCAACCACCGCTACTGCCTCAGTGACGCCGGGCTGGTCAAGGACAACCACGTGGTCGCCGCCGGGGGAGTGGCCGAGGCGGTCCGCGCGATCCGCGCGCGCTTCCCGGACCTGCCCCTGGAGGTCGAGGTGGACCGGATCGACCAGATCGAGGACGCCCTGACCGCCGGGGCCGAGGAGATCCTGCTGGACAACTTCCCCGTGGAGCGGCTCACCGAGGCCGTGGCCCTCGTGGACGGTCGCGCCCGCCTGGAGTCCAGTGGCGGACTCACCCTGGACGTGGCCGCCGACGTCGCCCGCACCGGGGTCGACTACCTGGCGGTCGGGGCGCTCACCCACTCCAGCCCGGCTCTGGATATCGCGCTCGACCTGTTGTGAGGGGCCCTCTTGGTGGAGGATTCCTTGGGTACACACCAATTCGACCAGTGAGGCCCCCAGAATGCTGCTCTCGATCGACGTCGGCAACTCCGAGACGGTCTTCGGTCTCTTCGACTCCGACGACCTTCTCGAACACTGGAGAGTGGGAACCGACACCAGACGCACCGCCGACGAATGGGCGGTGGTCCTGCGCGGGCTCATCGACGGCAGCTCCCTGAACGACCCGAGCGAGGTCGACGGCATCGCCATGTGCTGCTCGGTCCCCTCCGTCCAGCACGAGATGCGGGACATGTTCCGCCGCCACTTCGGGGACCTGCCCGCGGTGATCGTCGAACCGGGGGTGAAGACGGGCGTGCCGATCCGGATGGACAACCCCAAGGAGGTGGGCAGCGACCGGATCATCAACGCGCTGGCCGCCAGCCACCTCTACGGGGGGCCCAGCGTGGTGGTGGACTTCGGGACCGCGACCACCTTCGACGCCGTCAGCTCCAAGGGCGAGTACGTGGGCGGTGCCATCGCCCCGGGCATCGACATCTCGGTGGACGCCCTGTCCCGGCGGGGGGCCCAACTGCACATGGTCGAGATCGTCAGGCCGCGCTCGGCCATCGCCAAGAACACCACGGAGGCGCTGCGCTCGGGGATCGTTTTCGGCTTCGCCGGGCAGGTCGACGGCATCGTGGACCGCATGGTCGCGGAACTGACCGACAACCCGGACGACGTGACGGTGGTCGCCACAGGAGGCCTGGCGGGCACGGTGGTCAGCGAGTGCGAGACCGTCGACGTCCACGAGCCCTGGCTCACCCTCACCGGGCTGCGCCTGGTCTTCGAACGCAACGCGGGCTGATCCCCCGGGTGGGCGGCCCCCGCGCCCACCCGCCGCCGGTACCGCGGCCCCCTCGCGCGGTGCACCCGGGGGCGCCGACGCCGGTAGGATCGGGCCCGTGAATGACACGCACGACGACTATGACGACCTGCCCGAACAGATGCGGGTCCGGCGGCAGAAGCTGGACCGTCTCCGGGAGGAGGGCACCGACCCCTTCCCCGTGAACTACCCGCGGACGACGTCGATCGGTCCCGTGCGTGAGAAACACCAGGGCCTGGAGCCCGACACCCACACCGGGGCGCGGGTCGCCATCGCCGGTCGCGTGATGCTCTACCGCTCCGGCGGCAAGCTGTGCTTCGCGACCCTGCGCGACGAGACCGGGGACGTGCAGATCATGCTGTCCCTGGACCAGGTCGGCAAGGAGGGCCTGGACGCCTGGAAGGCCGACGTGGACCTCGGTGACCACGTGGGTGTGGAGGGCGAGGTCATCACCTCCCGCCGTGGCGAGCTCTCCATCATGGTGAGCGACTGGACGCTGACGGCCAAGTGCCTGCGCCCGCTCCCGGAGAAGCACAAGGGTCTGACCGACCCCGAGGCCCGGGTGCGGCAGCGCTACGTGGACCTCATCGTCAACCCCGAGTCGCAGCAGATGGTGCGCAGCCGCTCGGCCGCCATCCGGGCGATCCGCGAGGGGCTGAGCTCCCGCGACTACATCGAGGTCGAGACCCCGATGCTGATGCGCGTGCACGGTGGCGCCACCGCGCGCCCGTTCGTCACGCACATCAACGCCTACGACATGGACCTGTACCTGCGCATCGCCCCCGAGCTGTCGCTGAAGCGGCTGGTCGTGGGCGGCCTGGAGAAGGTCTTCGAGGTGAACCGGAACTTCCGGAACGAGGGCGCGGACTCCACGCACAACCCCGAGTTCACGATGCTGGAGTTCTACCAGGCCTACGCCGACTACGACGACGTGGCGGAGGTGACCCGAGAGCTCATCCAGGAGGCGGCCCGCGCGGTCTTCGGCTCCACCACGATCGAGCGTGACGGCGAGACCTTCGACCTGGGCGGGGAGTGGCCGCGCGTCACGCTGTACGGCTCGGTCTCCGAGGCCCTGGGGGCCGAGGTCACGCCGAGGACACCGGTGGAGGAGGTCCGTCGCCTGGCCGAGGCCAAGGGCGTCGAGTTCAGCCACGAGTGGGGGCCGGGCAAGCTGGTGGAGCACGTCTTCGAGGAGCTGGTGGAGCACACGCTGATCCAGCCCACGTTCGTGTGCGACTTCCCGCTGGAGACCAGCCCGCTCACCCGTCAGCACCGCGAGGACCCGCTGCTCACCGAGAAGTGGGACCTGATCGGGTTCGGAATGGAGCTCGGCACGGGCTTCTCCGAACTGGTCGACCCGGTCGAGCAGCGCCGTCGCCTCACGGAGCAGTCGCTGATGGCCGCCGACGGCGACCCCGAGGCGATGCAGCTGGACGAGGACTTCCTGCGCGCCCTGGAGTACGGCATGCCGCCCACCGGAGGTGTGGGGATCGGTATCGACCGCCTGCTCATGGCCTTCACCGGCAGGAACATCCGGGAGACGGTGCTCTTCCCGATCGTGAAGCCCTCCGGGGACTGACGGCCGGGCCTCGTCGGGGCCGGACCGGAGCGGACTCTCTCGGGGCCGTCGCACCTCAGGTGCGGCGGCCCCGAGTCGTGGGCCCCGAGCCGGAGTGTGGCCGAGACCACGGGACCCGTCTCACCCGTGGGCCAGAAGGGGCGAACCCCCCGGCAGGGCGGGATGTCCCGGAGGGAAGAACCCGGTTTTTCCCTTGAAAGTTGAGTAATCGGAGCTCCGACAATGGCGGAGATTGTTTGCGCAGGTCAGTATGGGAAGGGCAATTCCCGACCCCTGATCATGTGACCCAGGGATTCCACGTCGTCACGCATGGTGATTTATCGGGCCTTGACGGTATCATCCGCTCCGCCTAGCGTGCTGAGGGCGGACTTCGGTCCGCGTGTTTGCCGAAGTGATCGAGAACAACGGTGAGCCGGGGCACGGGTCGAGACGCGATCCGTGGAACCCGCCGCACACGTACCCACGATGTGGTCTGTCCGTCCCAGACCCCAGCGTTCGGGGTCCGTGTGTCTCGTGCTCCCCTCCTACTCCCGCCCCTGTGCCAGAGGGGCTCCGGGAGCGGTCGGGGTGGTTCGGGGCTCACCCGCGCCGACAGCCAGTCGACGCGCTTGACTCCTCGGTGACGAGTTGATGTTCCGCACTCACATGGATGAGGGAGGACGGAGTGGAACAGGCCACACTCGTACGACGTACCGTTGAGGACCAGAACCCCCTCGCGCCGCGGGAGCACAGGGAGAACGTGGTTCCCCTGCAGGCCCGCTCGCGGGAGAACACGCTCAACGGCCCCTACGCGCCGGTCGAGCTGAGTCACGAGGAGCTCGAACTGCTCGCCGAGATCGCCACCGGTGTCACCACCGAGGTGGCCGCCCGGCACCTCGAACTCAGCGCCCGGACCCTGCGACGTCGCATCCGCAACATCTGCGACGTGCTGGGCGTGAACACACCCATCGAGGCGGTCGTGTGGGCCGCGAGGCGTCAGCTCATCTGATCTGACGCCACCCGGCGGACGCCGGGAGACACCGCGGGCATACCGGTTCAGCAGACCGAGTCACCCCCCACCGCATGAGGAGCGTTTCGGTGGGAGGTCGCTTGGGCGTAGTCTGGTCCGGCTATGCCCGTTCGTCATGTCCGGGTCCGTCGCGCCAGGACGCGCGACGTCACCCACATCCGCCGCCTCGTCGACACCTACTCCGTCGACCGCCGCGTGCTCTCCAAGAGCACGGTCAACCTCTACGAGGACATCCAGGAGTTCTGGGTGGCCGAGGCGGAGAGTGTTCCCGACCCGGCGACGGGCGAGGACGACGTGCCGGAGGGTGAACTCCGGGTGGTCGGCTGCGGGGCCCTCCACGTCCTCTGGGAGGACCTGGCGGAGGTGCGCACCGTCGCGGTGGACCCCTCCCTGCGCGGTTTCGGCGTCGGACACCGAATCGTGACCGAACTGCTGGACACGGCGCGTGAGTTGGGCGTGCGCCGTGTGTTCTGTCTGACATTCGAGACCGGTTTCTTCGCCAAACACGGCTTTGCCCCGATCCAGGGCACCCCGGTCCCGTTCCGTGTCTACGAGGAACTCCTGCGTTCCTATGACGAGGGCGTGGCGGAATTCCTTGACCTGGAGCGGGTCAAACCCAACACCCTGGGGAACACCCGGATGCTTGTGCACCTGGACGGCAGTCCGGCAAGGGTGTCCGGCTAAAGGTTTTGGGCCCCCGATAGGGCGGGCTTCCCCTTCGGAACGGTTCGCCGGATCCCCCGATGGACGTAGGTCCTTAACCGCACCGGGTGGTATGGGTGTGGAACAAGGCAGGTAATGTGTACCTGCGTCCGTCAGGATCGCCGGTTCCCCGGTTGAAGTGACGACGGGACGTTCGGCATCCCGGATTTGTGGGACACCGTCCGCGATCGCCCGTCGCCGTGGCCGAGGTCTTCCGCGTGACGGTGGAACAGACCACCGGACATTGGCCACCATCAGGCTTTGAAGGGCCATCTTCGGTACGTCCGGTGTCAAGTCGGGGGCAAACGATGTCTATGATGTCTGGTATGCGTTTGCCCGGCGGTGCCGGAGCGCCATCCCCCAGCGCGGACCCGACACTGAGTCGGGTATTTGCTGCAATAAGTAACAACCAGGAAGGGTAGGCCGCTTCGATGGGTGACTTTTTGTCATCGGTGCTCCCCCCTGGACTGATCGACGTATTGTCCGCGCTCATCCCGCCCGTGGTTGTCGCGACCGTGTTCTGTGCCTTCGTCATCAAGCTGCTGCGCAAGGAGATGGCGCCGCGCAGGATGGACGGGAGCCTGGTCAGCGACGAGGCGAAGGATGAGGAGGCCGCCGTCGACAACGGCGCGGCCGGGGTCGAGGAGACCCGGGCGACGAACGAGACGCCGATTGCCCAGGATGGGGAACGTACCGAATCCGAGGCTCGTTAGATACGGTGCCTGGCTGAACCGGTCCCCGGCGCGCCGAGCGCGTTGGGGGTCAGCGTGTGCGGGCCAACTCGCCAGCCCCGCGCTGCTCCGGCGACCCCGAATCCCGCCGATGCGGGTCCAGGTGATTTCTGGCACGCCGGGAATTGTCTTTCGCGTTCTCGCGAGATAGCTTTATATTCAGGTGTGGAGACACCGCTCTGCTGAAAGGTTTGATTCCATGGCACAGAAGGTCCAGGTTTTCCTGGTCGACGACCTCGACGGCGGCGAGGCCGAGGAGACGGTGACGTTCGGTCTCGATGGATCGACGTACGAAATCGACCTCAGCGCGGGTAATGCCGCCAAGCTCCGTGAGGCTCTTACTCCGTTCATTGAGGCCTCCCGCAAGGCTCCCGCGAAGCAGGCCCGCGGTACCGCTCGTCGCGGCACCCGGAATGCTCCCAGCCGTGAGCGCAGCGCCGAGATTCGCGCGTGGGCGAAGGCCGCCGGGAAGCCCGTCAATGAGCGCGGCCGCATCCCCGCTGCCATCGTCGCCGAATACGAGGCCGTCAAGGGTTAGGTTTGCCGCCGCCCAGGGCGGCGGAAATAGGGGTGGTCTGGTCGACATTTCGCCCCACGCTTCGGGGGGCCGAGCCCCGGACCCGTTCGTCGCGGAGCCTCGTTGGACAGGACCCGTGACACCGGGACGCGAGGCCTGAGCCCCCGACGGAGCTGCCCCCGGCCCGAGGCCGGGGAGGTGTCGGAACGGCGACCGCGGTCCCGTCGTCATCGACGGCGGAGGGCGCGCGGGCGGCAGACACGCGCGGGACCCCCGCCCACGAGGCGGCGCGGTTCGGCGGCGTGCGCGCGCGGCTCGGTTCCGCGCCACGGAGTGAGGAGCCCGCGAGCGCGAGGAGTTCGGCCCCGGCCCGCCGCCGGGGTGGGACGCACGCGGGTCGACCCAGGGTCACCGGGGTCACTCCGGGAGATGGTTCGGACCATTTCCGCTTGAAGAACAACACGGCTTCCGCTTGTTCGCTAAGAGCCGATAATCCGGCTTACGCACGTGCGGCCCGGGCACTCTCGTGATGGATGGGAGTCCCGGGCCGTTCGCCTTCGGCGTACAGGGAAATCTGACGCGCCAATTGGTAGTTGGATGTTGGGTGAACGCCCTATCGTCGGGGAAAGTCTCTGGCACGGACGGCTGCGGTCGGCCGTACGGAGACGTCCACCCTGTCGGCAGCAGCCGGAAGGGTGGGCGGGTGCGACAGTGCTCCCCGGGGCGGTTAATCCCTGTGGGGCCTATATGCGGAAGAGTCGGGTCGGTCATCGCCGTCCCTGCCTGACCGCTCTGTAGAGGAGCGACGAGACATGTTCGAGAGGTTTACCGACCGCGCGCGGCGAGTGGTGGTTCTGGCTCAGGAAGAAGCCAGGATGCTCAACCACAACTACATCGGTACGGAGCACATCCTGCTCGGCCTCATCCACGAGGGTGAGGGCGTCGCCGCCAAGGCTCTGGAAAGCCTTGGTATCAGCCTCGAAGCGGTTCGGCAGCAGGTCGAGGAGATCATCGGTCAGGGCCAGCAGGCGCCGTCGGGACACATTCCCTTCACCCCGCGCGCCAAGAAGGTCCTCGAGCTGTCGCTGCGCGAGGCGCTTCAGCTCGGCCACAACTACATCGGTACCGAGCACATACTGCTGGGCCTGATCCGCGAGGGCGAGGGCGTCGCCGCCCAGGTGCTCGTGAAGCTCGGCGCGGACCTCAACCGGGTCCGCCAGCAGGTCATCCAGCTGCTGCACGGGTACCAGGGCAAGGAGCCGCAGGCCACGGGCGCCTCCTCCGAGTCCACCCCCTCCACCTCGCTGGTGCTGGACCAGTTCGGTCGCAACCTGACGCAGGCCGCGCGCGAGTCCAAGCTCGACCCGGTCATCGGTCGGGACAAGGAGATCGAGCGGGTCATGCAGGTGCTCTCACGGCGCACCAAGAACAACCCGGTGCTCATCGGTGAGCCCGGTGTCGGCAAGACCGCCGTGGTCGAGGGCCTGGCCCAGAAGATCGTCAAGGGTGAGATCCCCGAGACGCTCAAGGACAAGCAGCTGTACACGCTGGACCTGGGCGCCCTGGTCGCGGGCAGCCGCTACCGAGGTGACTTCGAGGAGCGCCTCAAGAAGGTGCTGAAGGAGATCCGCACCCGCGGCGACATCATCCTCTTCATCGACGAGCTGCACACGCTGGTCGGAGCGGGCGCGGCGGAGGGTGCCATAGACGCCGCCTCCATCCTGAAGCCCATGCTGGCCCGGGGTGAGCTCCAGACCATCGGTGCGACCACGCTCGACGAGTACCGCAAGTACCTGGAGAAGGACGCCGCGCTGGAGCGCCGCTTCCAGCCGATCCAGGTGGACGAGCCGACGATCACGCACGCCATCGAGATCCTCAAGGGTCTGCGTGACCGCTACGAGGCCCACCACCGGGTCTCCATCACGGACAGCGCCCTCGTGGCCGCCGCGCAGCTGGCCGACCGCTACATCAGCGACCGCTTCCTGCCGGACAAGGCGATCGACCTCATCGACGAGGCCGGTTCGCGGATGCGCATCCGCCGGATGACCGCGCCGCCGGACCTGCGCGAGTTCGACGAGAAGATCGCCGGGGTGCGCCGCGACAAGGAGTCGGCCATCGACGAGCAGGACTTCGAGAAGGCCGCGTCCCTGCGCGACGACGAGAAGCAGCTGCTCAACAAGAAGGCGCAGCGGGAGAAGGAGTGGAAGGCCGGCGACATGGACGTCGTGGCCGAGGTCGACGAGGAGCTCATCGCCGAGGTCCTGGCCGCCTCCACCGGCATCCCGGTCTTCAAGCTGACCGAGGAGGAGAGCTCGCGCCTGCTGCGTATGGAGGACGAGCTGCACCGCCGGGTCATCGGCCAGGAGGACGCCATCAAGGCGCTCTCCCAGGCGATCCGCCGTACCCGCGCCGGTCTGAAGGACCCCAAGCGTCCCGGTGGTTCGTTCATCTTCGCCGGTCCGTCCGGTGTGGGTAAGACCGAGCTGTCCAAGACCCTGGCCGAGTTCCTGTTCGGGGACGAGGACTCGCTGATCCAGCTGGACATGTCCGAGTTCATGGAGAAGCACACGGTCTCGCGGCTGTTCGGTTCGCCCCCCGGCTACGTCGGGTACGAGGAGGGCGGCCAGCTCACCGAGAAGGTGCGCCGCAAGCCGTTCTCCGTGGTCCTGTTCGACGAGATCGAGAAGGCCCACAACGACATCTTCAACTCTCTGCTCCAGGTGCTGGAGGAGGGTCGTCTCACCGACGCCCAGGGTCGCAACGTCGACTTCAAGAACACGGTCATCATCATGACGACCAACCTGGGTACGCGGGACATCTCCAAGGGCCAGGCCATGGGCTTCGCCAAGGAGGACGACGCCAACACCAACTACGAGCGGATGAAGGCGAAGGTCAGCGAGGAGCTCAAGACCAACTTCCGGCCGGAGTTCCTCAACCGTGTGGACGACGTCATCGTCTTCCACCAGCTGACCGAGAAGGAGATCTTCCAGATCGTCGACCTGATGATCACGAGCCTGGACAACCGGCTCAAGGAGAAGGACATGGGCATCGAGCTCCGCCCCAAGGCGAAGCAGATCCTGTCCGAGCGCGGGTTCGACCCGGTCCTGGGCGCGCGGCCGCTGCGTCGCACGATCCAGCGGGAGATCGAGGACCAGCTCTCCGAGAAGATCCTCTTCGGCGACCTCAAGGCGGGTCAGATCGTCGTGATCGACGCCGAGGGCGAGGGCACGGACGCCAAGTTCACCTTCAAGGGTGTGCCGAAGCCCGACGCGGTGCCGGACACCCCCGAGGTGGAGTCCGCCGCCAAGGGCGAGTAGTGAGGCCCGCCGGTCCCGAACCGGCGGTGGTCTGAGGACGGGGGCGTCCCTTCGGGGGCGCCCCCGTCGTCGTCTTCGGGAGCGGGGGCGGGTGGCCGGACGCTAGGGTGCCGTCCGTGGCCAATCCAAACGAACCCCGTCCGGACGGCTCCCAGCCGCCGCAGTCGGCGCCCCTCGGTTCCCCCTTCCCGCAAGGCCCCTCGGGGCCGCACGACGCCTCCCAGGGGCCTCCGGCGGGTCAGGGCCCGCCCGGTCCCGTGCCGCAGGGGCCGCCGCCCCCGTACGCCCCGCAGGACCCGTACCAGCGGGGCCAGCACCCGCAGGGCCCGTACCAGCAGGGCCCCCACCAGCCCGGGCAGCCGCCGCAGGGCCCGCCGCCCGGCCCGCCGCCCGGCCCGTATCCGCCCCAGTACCAGGGGCCGCCCCCCGCGTACACGCCCTCCGGGCAGCCGCCGCAGGGCCCGCCGCCCGGCCAACCGCCGTACGGGTATCCGGGGGCGTCCGCGCCCCAGCCGGGCCGCCGGTCGGCGGCTCCGTGGCTCATCGTCGGCGGTGTCGCCCTGGCGTTGGTCCTGCTGGGCGGCGCGGCCCTCGGCGGCTTCTGGCTGTACGGCGGCGCCGGGGCGTCGGGCGGGGCGAGTGGCCCGGACGGCTCCGGAGGGGGCGGCGCCGCGCGCCCCGACGGGGTCGAGACCTTCGAGGGGTTGTCCAAGAACCACGTGGACACCGGCGAGACCGTCGACTACGCCCAGTTCCCGCCGGTGGGCGGGGAGCACTACAACTTCTGGCAGAACTGCGGGGTGTACGACGAGCCGGTCCTGACCGAGGCGGCCGTCCACTCCCTGGAGCACGGGGCGGTGTGGATCACCCACGACCCCGGCCTGTCCGACGACGCGCTGGCGACGCTGACCGCGCACCACACCCCGGGTTCCTACGTCCTGGTCAGCCCGATGGAGGGCCTCCCGTCACCGGTGGTGGCCTCGGCCTGGGGCGCTCAGCTCACGCTCGACGACCCCGCCGACCCGCGCCTGACGGACTTCCTGCTGGAGTACGAGCAGAGCCCGGACGCTCCCGAGCCGGGGGCGCCCTGCAGCGGCGCCTTCGACGGCACGCAGGCGGAGTTCGACGCGGAGGGGGCCGGGGCGGTCGACGCCCGGATGGACTGAGGACCCGCACCCGGCGGGCCCCGGAGACCGGGGCCCGCTCCGGTCAGCCGGGCAGGGCGTAGCGGCCGTCGTCCAGGGGATCGACCAGACCGTCGGAGACCAGGGCGTCCAGGGCCCTCTCACGCTGGACACCGTCGTCCCAGACCGCGTCCAGGGCGTCCTTGACCACCGGTTCGGGCGAGGCGCGCAGCACCGCGAGGAGCTTGCCGCGGACCTGGCGGTCGGTGCCCGCGTAGGTCTGCCCGCGCCGGGGAGGTCCGTCGTACGCGGGCTTCCCCGCGAGCTTCCAGGCGCACTGCCCGGCGATGGGGCAGTCCGCGCAGCGCGGCGAGCGGGCCGTGCAGACCAGGGCACCCAGCTCCATCACGGCCACGCCCCAGCGCGCCGCGACGGAGGCCGTCGGAGGCAGGAGCGCCTCGGCCAGAGCGGTCTCCGCCTTGGTCTGGGTTTTCGGCGGGTACTCGATCCCGGTTTCGGTCCTGGCCAGGACACGCCGCACGTTGGTGTCCAGAATGGCGTGCCGCTGCCCGTGGGCGAAGCTCGCGACCGCCGCCGCCGTGTACGCGCCGATCCCCGGAAGCGACAGCAGGGTCGCGTGGTCGTCGGGGACCTCGCCGTCGTGCTCCTCCGTGATGGCCACGGCGCAGGCGTGCAGGCGCAGGGCCCGGCGCGGATAGCCGAGCCGGTTCCACATGCGGACCGCCTCGCCGGAGGGCTCCTTGGCCAGGTGGGCGGGGGTGGGCCAGCGCTCCATCCAGGCCTCCCACGCGGGGAGCACCCGCACGACGGGGGTCTGTTGGAGCATGATCTCGCTGACCAGGATGGACCAGGCGGAGGCCTCGGGGCGGCGCCAGGGCAGGTCCCTGGCGTTGGTCTCGTACCACGCCAGAACGGCGGTGCTGTAAGGGTTATCGCTCATCTTTAACGGGAAATCGGCGGGTTGAGTAGGTGGGTGGCACGCAAAACCGCAATACTACGGCCCATGGCGTCAAGTACCGGACAACCAGCACCCGTCAGCCGTGAGACCTACTGGAAGCGACGCGCCTTCGTCCTGGCTGGCGTGATGCTGGTGTTCGCTCTGGTCGCCCTCGCGTTCCGGAACACCTCCGACGAGGGCGAGCCGACGGGCTCCCAGGCGGCGATCGAGGAGCCCGAGGCCTCCTCCAGTGTCCCAGCCGAGGAGCCCTCCGACGCCGAAACCGACGAAGAGGACGCGGATCCGTCCGCCTCACCCTCCCCGTCGCCCTCCGCCTCCCCGTCCGCGTCCCCGTCCGAGGGCGAGGAGGGGTCCGGGGGCGGTTCCGACGACGAGTCGGCCGAGGCCGCGGCCCCGGAGCGCCCCGAGGACCACTGCCGTCCGCAGGACGTGGTGGTCACCTTCGACTTCGCGGAGAAGGAGCGGGAGGTGTTCGGCGGCGGCGCCAAGCCCGAGTTCAAGGTGACCGTGGTCAACGTGGCCGAGCAGACCTGCACCGTGGACGTGGGGCCCGAGGCGATCGAGCTCCGGCTGGACTCCGGCGACGACCGGATCTACTCCTCCGCCGACTGCGTCGAGGGCAACAGCAAGGAGGAGCGCCAGCTCACCCAGGGCCGCCCGCACGAGTACACCCTCAGCTGGGACCTGGAGCGCTCCTTCACCGACTGCCGTGACGGCGGCGCCAAGGCGCAGCCCGGGTGGTACAAGGCCAACCTGCGCGGAGACCTCGTCGGCAGCGTCGACCAGCTCGTCTTCCAGCTCAAAGCCTGATTCCGCTCCCGGGTCGGGACGGGTTCACACAAAACACACAACTTATCGTCACCGTGTGGCTACTATTCGTGTCGAACCTAGTTCTCGTCCCGGGAGTTCCCAGTGAATCGCATCGCCACCGCCCTGACCTGTGCCGCCGCCGCTGTCGCCTTCGCCGTGACGGCGACGGCGCCCGCCCTCGCGGACGAGCGCGGCACCGTGTACACGCTGGAGGTCTTCGGCGCCGTCGAGAAGAGCGGCGACACCGCTACGAGCTGGGCCCGCCAGGCCAGCCTGGAGTGCGACCCGGCCGGTGGCGAGCACCCCCGCGCCGCCGAGGCCTGCGACCTCATCGCGGAGCACGGTGACATCGCCAGCGTGCGGGCCACGTCCGAGGGCGTCTGCACCATGGAGTACCGCCCGGTCACCGTGCGCGTCAGCGGCGCCGAGGACTACGAGGAGACCTTCGGCAACGCGTGCGCGCTGTCCAGTGCCAAGGGCGTGATCTTCGACTTCTAGGCTCCGGGCTGGCTAGTCCTCGGCGGAGCCACGGGGGGCGCCCCGGCGTCGGCCCCGCCGCTCCACCCAGGACAGGGCCTCGCTCAGCTCCTCCACCTCGTGCACGCGGATGCCCTGGACCGGGTCGCCGAAGTGCTTGGGCACCACCGCCTGTGTGAAGCCCAGGCGCTGTGCCTCGGCGACCCGGCGCCGCACGCCGTTCACGCTGCGCACGTCACCGGCCAGACCCACCTCGCCGATCGCGATGAAACCGCCCGGCAGGGCGACGTCGTTGTTCGAGCTCGCGGCGGCCAGGGCCAGGGCCAGGTCCACGGAGGGCTCGCCCAGCTTCACCCCGCCCACGGTCGAGGCGTACACGTCCATGTTGGCCAGCTTCATGCCGGTGCGCTTCTCCAGCACCGCGAGGATCATGTTCACCCTTGAGGTGTCCAGGCCCGAGGTCGCGCGCCTGGGCGCGGGCAGGGGGGTCGGCGCCACCAGCGCCTGCACCTCCGTGATGAGGGGGCGCCGCCCCTCCAGGGTGACGGTGACGCAGGTGCCCGGCACCGGGTCCGTCCGCTCGGTGAGGAAGAGCCCGCTGGGGTCGGGCAGGCCGTGGATGCCCTTCTCGGTGAGCTCGAAGACGCCGATCTCGTCGGTGGGCCCGTAGCGGTTCTTGACTGCGCGGAGCAGACGCAGCTGGGAGTGGCGCTCGCCCTCGAAGTGGAGGACGACGTCCACCAGGTGCTCCAGCAGACGGGGACCGGCGATCGAGCCGTCCTTGGTGACGTGGCCGACCAGCACGGTGGCGATGCCGCGCTCCTTGGCGATCTGGATGAGCGCGCCGGTGACCTGCCGGATCTGGGTCACGCCGCCGGGGACTCCGGCGGCCTCGGGAGAGACCATGGTCTGCACCGAGTCGACGATCAGCAGCTGCGGCGCCACCGCGTCGACGTGGCTGGCCAGGGTGGCCACGGAGGTCTCGGCGGCGAGGAAGAGCTGGTCGGACAGGGCCCCGAGGCGCTCGGCCCGGAGCCGGACCTGTCCGGCCGACTCCTCGCCGGTCACGTAGAGGACGGGGGCCTTGGCGGCGCGCATGGCCGCGACCTCCAGGAGGAGGGTCGACTTGCCCACGCCGGGCTCGCCCGCGAGCAGCACGACGCCGCCGGGAACCGCGCCGCCGCCCAGGACCCGGTCGAGCTCGTCCACCCCGGTGGGCACCGCCTCGGCGCTCTCCACACTGATCTCGGTGATGGGGCGGGCCCGGGAGGTCACCGGGGCGGACGCGACCGCCATGGGAGCGGGGGCTCCGGCCTCCTCGACGGTGCCCCAGGCCTGGCACTCGCCGCAGCGTCCCACCCACTTGAGGGTGGTCCATCCGCACTCGGCGCACCGGAACGTCGTCTTCGCTGCTTTTGCCATGGTCGCCACGCTAACGGCTGTGGGGGACAGGCCCGGGGGGAACCGGGGTCCGCGGACAACACAAGAAAGTTACCTACCGGTTAGGTCAAGGTTTTGGTAGGTCATGTTAGAGAATGTGTGGGGAGAGTCACCCTCGCCCCATGGCAGAACACTCCTGTGCCCCCGCTCCTTGGAGAGAGGAAACCCCTCGTGTTCCGTACGAACCGAACCCCCGCGATCCCCCGTTCCCCCGGAGGCGGTGGCCGCCCCGGCGGGCTGCGCCGCCTCGCCCGCCTCGCGGCCCCGCTGGCCATCGCGGCCATGGGGATCTCGCTGGCCACCGCCCCCGTCGCCGCGGAGGAGGCCGAGTCGGCCGCCTTCGGGCACTACGTGGCCATCGGTGACTCCTTCGTCGCCGGTCCCCTCGTCCAGGCCCAGGCCAACATGCCGCTCCTCGGCTGCATGCAGTCCTCGGTCAACTACCCCAAGCGCCTCGCGGAGGAGCTGGGCATCTCCGAGCTCACCGACGTCAGCTGCTCCGGCGCGGTCATGAGCCACCTCTACGAGGCCCAGTTCGACGACACCCCGCCGCAGCTGGACGCGCTGCGGCCCGAGACCGACCTCGTCACGGTGGGGATCGCGGGCAACGACTTCGGCTTCTCCCAGGTCCTCATGGAGTGCGCGAAGCGCAGTCTGACCAACCCTCTGGGCAGCCCGTGCGCCGACTACTACGGCGACGAGCTCGACCAGCGGATCGAGGGGCTGCGGGGCGAGGTCTCGGGGGTGTACGCGGACATCGCGGAGCGCAGCCCGAACGCCACGGTCCTCAGCGTCGGCTACCTCCAGATCCTTCCGGAGAGCGGAGGCTGCTGGCCGAGCACGCCGATCTCCCGGGGTGACGTCCCGTTCCTGGACGCCGCGCAGACCAAGCTCAACGCGATGCTCCAGGAGGAGGCCACGGCCCAGGGGGCGGTCTTCGTCGACACCTTCGAGCGCGGTCACGACGTCTGTCAGGGTTCGAGCACCCGCTGGGTCGAGGGCCTGATCCCCGAGGACGGCGCGCCGATCCACCCGAACAACCTCGGCATGGCGGCGACGACCGACTTCGTGCGGTCCGCCCTGAACGTCCCGCAGCCCTAGCGGACGGTGGCTGACCTCGGTGGGCGGGCGGTCGTTTGATGGTTCGATGACCGCTTTGCCTGCCGAGGTCACGTGGTCTTTACCGTTTTTGGATGCGGATTGGACCACGGAGCCTGATTTTCCCCGGTGTCTGTGTGACGAATGGTGGTGAGTTGGCGGCAGGGAGACCCGCGTCACAGTGGTGCGGGCTGCCCCGACGGAGCAGGAGCACCACGTCATGCGAGAACCTCGGCACCACGAGCCAACGCGGGCCTGTCGTTCCCTCACGAACACGGAGCGGCAGGCCGCTTCCGCCCGGACGTGCCGCCGATCTCGGCGCGCACTCCTCGTCGCCGCCCTCGCGGCCGCGACCCTCGCCGCCGGGGGAGCCCCGGCGCACTCCCAGACCCAGACCGCCCAGCCGGGAGACGACGCCACGACGGCCCCGTCACGGGGCCCCGCGAACTCCCAGGACCGTGAGCGCGTCCACCAGTCCCTGGCCTCCACCGACGTGGAGGAGGTCATCAGCGCCGCCGAGTCCCAGAAGGGCAAGCCCTACGCCTGGGGCGGGACCGGCCCGAACTCCTTCGACTGCTCCGGACTGGTGCAGCACTCCTTCGAACAGGCCGGTGTGAGCCTGCCCCGCGTGGCCCAGGACCAGGTCGGTTCCGGGACCCGGGTGAGCTACTCCGACGCGCGCCGCGGCGACGTCCTGTACTGGACCGACAGCGGCGGATACGCCTACCACGTCGCGATCTACCTCGGCGGCGGCCGCATGATCGACGCCCCGAGCTCCGGCGGGAAGATCGCCGAGCGGGACGTGACCCAGTACGACCTCGCCGGTGCCGTGCGGCTCTGACCCGCCGCCCGCGAGACCGCGCCACGTGCGCACCGATGATCTCCGACGGCCGTTCCCCGAGCACCGGGGGACGGCCGTTCCCTCCGGCCCCGCCCCCTCACGGCCGCCCGGCGGGGTCCCCGCCACGCCGTGTTCACGCGCCCGCCCGCCCCGGACCGCCGTGGAGCGCATACTCTGGAACGCGTGAGCCCTATCCAGGTCCCAGACGCGCCCGTGGTCCTCTCGTCGGCGTCGGTCTACCCGGAGAAGACCCCGGCCGCGTTCGAGATCGCCGCGAAGCTGGGGTACGACGGCGTGGAGGTCCTCGTGTCCTCCGATCCGGCGAGCCAGGACATCGAACTCCTCCGGCGCCTCTCGGACTACCACCAGATGCCCGTGACGGCGGTCCACTCCCCCTGCCTCGTGCTGACCCAGCGCGTGTGGGGGCGTGAGCCCTGGGGCAAGCTCGTGCGCTCCAAGGAGATGGCGGAGGCGCTGGGCGCCTCCACGATCGTGGTGCACCCGGCCTTCCGCTGGCAGCGCGAGTACGCCCGCGACTTCGAGAACGGCGTCGCCCGCATGCAGGAGGAGACCGACGTGGTCTTCGCCGTCGAGAACATGTACCCGGTCCGGGTGCGCGAGCGCGAGGTCGTCCCCTACGCGCCGAGCTGGAACCCGCTCGACCGGGACTACCCGGACGTCACCCTCGATCTCTCCCACACCGCCATGTCCGGGTCCGACGCGATGGACATGGCCAGGCGCCTGGGCGACCGGCTCTCCCACGTCCACGTGGCGGACGGTTTCGGCGGCCAGAACCTGGACGAGCACCTGATCCCCGGGCGCGGCAGCCAGCCCGTCGCGGAGCTGCTCGAACACCTCGCGGGCACGGGCTACGAGGGGCAGCTGGTCCTGGAGGTGAGCACCCGCAAGGCGGTGGACCGTGAGGCGCGCCTGCGTGAGCTGGCCGAGGCGCTGGCCTTCACCCGGCTGCACTTCGCGCAGGGCCCGCCCGAGCCGGAGCCCACACTGGGCCGTCGCGAGCGCATCGCGCTGCTGCGCGGACGCCCCCAGTCCCCGCCCCGGCGCTTCTCGGTCGACCCCGGGGGAGCGGTCGACGACGAGGGCACACCCGACCAGGGCTGACCGGCGGGGTCGGGCCCCGCGTCCACTCCGTGGGACGGGAGGTCCACGCGGGAGCCCCCGGGCCGCTAGCGTGGAGGGAACGCGCAGAGAGGACCCCTAATGATCGCGATCATCGGCGCAGGAAAGATGGGCGAGGCGCTGCTCGCCGGGCTGCTGGCCCAGGGCCACGCCCCGGAGGACGTGCTCGTCACGGAGCCGCGCGAGGAGCACGCGGCGGAGCTGCGCGCCCGCCACGGGGTCGAGACGGTGCCGGCGGCGGACGCCGCCAAGCGAGCGGACACCCTGCTGCTCGCCCTCAAGCCCCAGGACATGCTGGCCCTGCTGGACGACCTCGCCCCACACCTGTCGGGCGAGCAGCTGGTCATCTCGGTGGCGGCGGGGCTGACCACCGCCGTGATGGAGAGCCACCTGCACCCGGGCGTGCCGGTGGTCCGCGCGATGCCCAACACCCCCGCGCTCATGGGCCGGGGCATGACGGCCGTCGCCGGAGGGGCCCACGCGGGGGCCGGGCACCTGGACCGCGCCGAGGAGCTGTTGGGCGCGGTCGGCGAGGTGCTGCGCGTGGGTGAACAGCACATGGACACGGTCACCGCCATCTCCGGCAGCGGACCGGCCTACTTCTACTTCATCGCGGAGACCATGATCGAGGCCGGTGTGGCCATGGGTATGCCCCGGGTCACGGCGGAGCGCCTCGTGGGGCAGACCATCACCGGCGCCGCGGCCATGCTCGACGGTTCGGGGGAGCACCCCGTGGTCCTGCGGGAGGCCGTCACGTCACCCGGAGGGACCACGGCGGCAGCTCTCCGTGAGCTGGAGCGACACGGAGTGCGCACGGCCTTCACGGACGCGATCGAGGCGGCGCGGGACCGCAGCAGGGCGCTGTCGGAGAGCTAGTCGTTCTGTATGTGACCCAAATCACAGGTGGATTTCCTGGTCGCTCTGGTCGCCGGGCGTCGGACATTGCGTCCTACCTGACGAATAAAGTCGGGATAAGAGGGCTCGTCCCCTCTTCCCTCTTCGACTGCGTACGTCTTCCCCTCACTGATTCCGGGGCCCCATGACACACCCTCAACCCCCTTCGGACCCGTCCAACCTCCCGGGCCAGCCCGGATCCGCGACGCCTCCCCCCGCTCCGAGCGGCCCGCAGACCCCCGTCGGCGGTCCCGCCCCGGGAAGCGGCCCCGGCGCCCCGACCCCGTCCGGGGGTCAGCCCCCGCCCGTGGGGCCGCCACCCGGTGGCCCACCGCCCGGAGGCCCCCCGCCCATGGGTCAGGCGCCGAGTGGACCGCCCCCCGGTGGTCCCCACGGTCCCGGTGGCCCGCCGCCCGGGGGTCCCGGCGCCCCCGGTGGCCCCAACGGTCCGGGCGCCCCCTCTGGTCCCGGTGCTCCGCACGGCCCCGGCCGTCCGGGTGGCCCGCCGCCCGGCCAGTTCGGCGGCCCGCCGCCGGCCGGCGCCCCCTCCGGTGGCAACCCGCCCTTCGGCCCGCCGCCGGGAGGTCCGCCCCCCGGCGGCATGCCCCCGGGTGGGATACCGCCCGGCGGTATGCCTCCCGGCGGTATGCCCCCCAGCCCGCCCGCGGGTCACTTCGGCGGCCCGCCGCCGCCCCTGCCCCCGCTCGGCCTCCTCAAGTCCCGGACGGGCCTGCGCGTCGCGCTGCTCAACCTGTCCGGTGTCGGCGCGGGCTACTTCCACCTGCGCAGCTGGGTGTTCTTCGGGATCAACCTGGCCGTCACCGTGGGCCTGCTGGTCACGGCCGCCCTCATGGGCGCCGCTGACGACCTGCTCGTCTGGGTCCCGGTCCTCCTGGGCTGGATCCTGGTCACCGTCGTGCACGGTCTTTTCGCGGGACGCAGGCACGACCGCCGTCTCATGGCCCGGGGAGAGGAGCCCACGGCCACGGGCAAGCCGGTCGTCCTGGCCGCCTGCCTCGTCGTGGTCATGGCGCTCTCGCTGGTCGGTGTCTGGCAGACCGGTGAGTGGCGCCTCCGCGTCGCGGACGCCGAACACGCGAAGGGTGACTGCGACACCGCGATCGACACCTACGAACAGGTGGAGGGCGGCTTCCAGCTCTCCATGTCGCCGTCCCTGATGAACCGGGCCCGCGCGGGCGCCGAGGCCTGCGAGATCCTGAGCCGGGCGCAGTCCGACGTCGCCAACGAGGCCTACGACCACGCGCTGGAGTCCTACACCGACTACTTCGCGCACGCCGGAGCCCGTTGGGAGGACACCGACGGCAGCATCGCGGAGATCCACTTCGACTACGCGGCCCAGCTCGCCGCCGACGCGGACGAGTCCTACAGCGGAACCGTGACCGACGAGGTCAGCGAGGCCTTCCGGAAGGCGCAGGAGACCTACGCCTTCATCGCGGACGACTTCGCCGACACCCCGTCCGCCGCCCAGGTGCCCGACGCCCTGGTCGAGCTGTACGACCTGGCCACCGGCGACTACCAGGCGGAGAACTGGTGTTCGGCCTTCGACCAGATCGGGATGTTCGACGACCTCGCCTGGGACGCCGCTCCCGACATCGCGGAACGCATCGAGGAGGAGCGTCCCGACGCCGCCCTCAACTGCGGCTGGGCCCAGGTGGACTCCGGTGACCTCGACGACGCGGACGCGACCGTCGAGTTCCTGGAGGCCAGCTACCCCGACTACGAGGCCGACGACGTCGAGAAGCTCACCAAGCACATCGGTGCCGGGCGCATCGAGCAGCAGATGGACCTCAAGACCATCTTCGGCGAGTCCTCGATCGAGGACATGAGCCCCTACAGCACCGGCAACGGCGACAAGGTCGTCATCGAGTTCACCAACAACTCGCCGGAGGAGATGCACTTCATGTTCGTGGGCCCGGACGCGGTCCACGGCGAGGAGTTCACCGAGGCCTGCGAGGGCTGCGAGGTCTACTCCTCGCCCCCCACCGGCAACTCCTGCTTCGACGAGGGCGAGGTCATGAAGGTCGAGCTCGACCCGGGCGAGTACCGCCTCATGATCACCTCCACCGAGTCCGGCTTCGGCAAGCCCCTCCACGGCACCAAGAAGCTCAAGGCGGGCGAGACCTACAAGTCCTGCTACTACAAGATGGAGAACAGCTAGGCACGCGCGGCGGCGGGACCGCCGTCATGGGCCCCGCGGCCCCGGAGGGACCTCCCTCCGGGGCCGTTCCCGTCTCCCGTGGCGCGCTCCCCGCCCGGCACGCCCCGGAAACCGAACCGGACCCGGGGTTCTGCCCGGACCCGGCCTTGCGTACTGTGTGCTTCGGAGCACGCACACCTGAAACGGGGGTCACCACATGGGAGGGCGCACGTCCTGCTCGCTTCGGGTGGCATGGGACGACGGACTCACCACCTACGACTTCGGGCCACAGCACCCGATGGCGCCGATCCGGGTCGAGCTGACCATGGCGCTCAGCCGCGAGTTCGGCGTCTTCGACGGCGCCGGGGTCGACCTCCTGGACGTCGAACCGGCCTCCGACGAACTCCTCTCCCTGGTCCACGACCCCGCCTACATCGAGGCGGTCAAGCGGGCCGGGCGGACCCTGGAGCCCGACGACACCCACATGCTCGGCACCACCGACAACCCCGTGTTCCCGCACATGCACGAGGCCTCCGCTCTGATCGCGGGCGCCTCGGTGGCCGCGGCCAGGGCCGTGTGGACCGGTGAGAGCGCGCACGCCGCCAACATCGCGGGCGGACTCCACCACGCCATGCACGGCAACGCGTGGGGGTTCTGCGTCTACAACGACCCCGCGCTGGCCATCGCCTGGCTCCTGGAGCAGGGCGCCAAGCGCATCGCCTACGTCGACGTGGACGTCCACCACGGGGACGGCGTCCAGAACGCCTTCTACGACGACCCCCGGGTCCTCACGATCAGCCTCCACGAGTCGCCGGCGACCCTGTTCCCGGGCACCGGGCATGCCTCGGAGGCCGGCGGCCCGAACGCGGAGGGCTACGCCGTCAACGTGCCCCTGCCCGCCGGGACCGGCGACACCGGCTGGCACCGCGCCTTCGACGCCGTGGTGCCGCCCCTGCTGCACGAGTTCCAGCCCGAGATCCTGGTGACCCAGCAGGGCTGCGACACCCACGCGCTCGACCCCCTCGCCAACCTCACGCTCAGCGTGGACGGGCAGCGTCGGGCCTACGAGGAGCTCCACAAGCTGGCGCGCAAGACGGCGGGTGGCCGCTGGCTGCTGTTCGGGGGTGGCGGCTACGGCCTCGTGCACGTCGTGCCCCGGGCCTGGACCCACCTGCTGGCCGAGGCGGCGGGCGCACCCATCGACCCGGACAGCGAGACCCCGCAGGGGTGGCGCGACTTCGTGCGCCAGCGCACCGGCGAGCTGGCCCCGCTCTACATGACCGACGGCAGAGGGGTCTCCTTCACCCCCTTCGAGCACGGCTACGACCCGGGGGACCCCGTCGACCGGGCCATCCACGCCACCCGAACCGCCGTCTTCCCCAGCCACGGGATCGACCCCACCCTCTGAGCGGTTCCCTCCTCCCGCCCCCGCCGCCGGATCACACCCCGGTGAAATCTCCGCGATGGCGGCGTGGCGCGCGTTCAGCGGGTAGGAAGGGGATGAATACCGGGCGAACAGGAGCCGAAGCCGTGGTGGTCGCGCGGCGTGTCACCGGCTCGCCGCGCAGACGAGGAAGGGGAACGCAGGTGACGCCGCCGACACGCGCCGAACTCATCACCTATCTGGTTCGCACGGGGATCGCGGGGCACGTCGACACCCCACGGCAGAACAACCTGCGCCACTACCGGCGGCTCGTGCAGAAGGACCCGTACCACCAGTTCGGGCTGACCTTCTCCCACGACTGGACGTACGCCGAGGTCCTCGCCCTGATGAACAAGCGCTGCGGAGTGGTGGGCGACGCCGAGTACGTGTGGGGGATCGACACCATCGACCCCGACCTCACCATCGACGCGCTGGAGGCCCTGGCCGACCGGTTGGCGCTGGCGGCCACCCGCCAGGAGAGCGTCATGTTCGCCACCGGGCACCCGCGCAACCTGCGGGAGACCTACCAGGCGTGGAAGGACGCGCTCACCGCGCGCGGGTGCAAGGTTCTCACCGCGGCGGGCGGCTACTCCTACGAGGTGACCACCGAACGGCCTCCGAACCGCCGGATCGTGGTCTGGCGGGAGGACGTGGCGCTCGTGACGGACGGGAACCTGCCCCGGCACAGTCACCACCCCTTCGCGATGCGGGCGATCCTGGCGGAGCTGACGGACCGGGGGGAGCCATGGCCGCAGTTGGTCATCGCGGATCACGGATTCGCGGGTGCGGCGGGGGAGGCGGGGGTGCCCACGGTGGGCTTCGCGGACTGCAACGACCCCGCCCTGTTCCTCGCGGAGCACGAGGGGAAACTCCTGGTCACCGTGCCTCTGGACGACGGATACCTGCCCGAGGACTACGCTCCGCTGCGCGACTACGTGCTCGCCAGAGCGGGCCTTCTTTGAGCAGGGTCGGCCATTTATACCCACCGTTAAACCTCATCTGACCCGTGGTCACCGCGCAACCACGAAGACCGCACGAACGACCTTCCGTAGAGGGGAACTCGGCTCTACTCTGAAAACGGACGTGTCAGTAGTGACAGCATGACACGCTGGCGTGTCGGTGGGGCGGGGACTGTTTCGCCGGAGTCCCCCGAGCACCGTGAGGCACGCCAGGGCTGAACGGTAGACAAATGCTCACGTCCGGGAATGAGGGCGTCGGAAGATGAACGGGAGCAAACCGCCTCTCGAAGAGGTCAGGTTCCTGACCGTGGCGGAGGTCGCCACGATCATGCGTGTGTCCAAGATGACCGTTTACCGAATGGTGCACTCGGGAGTTCTCCCCGCGATTCGTGTGGGGCGTTCCTACCGGGTCCCCGAACGAGCCGTGCACGACTACCTCCGCGAGGCTTTCGTCGAGGCTGGCTGACGAACCAGGCCGGACCCGGGAGCGGGGCCCTCTGACCCAGCGCCCGATCCGCCGCCACTCAGGGGCGATGTTCCCCAGCATCGCCCCTGACGTGTGCCGTACCCCCCCAACCGGTGCCGCCTCCCGGCACCCGCGCCGTACCTCCCACCGGGCGCCCGAGCGGGCCGGACCAGGAGGACGCTCCCTTGTGTCGGGTCGGCCGAGCGGGCCCCAGGGTATCTACTACACTTTGTCGTTGTTGTAGTCCGCCCTGATCACACCCGGTTCGCGAGGTCCCCTCGATGCCCAGTACCAGCACAGGTACGCGACGCCGTCGTGCCGTGCCGTTCCTTTCGGCCGCCGCGGTGACGGCTGTCCTCGTCCTGTCCGGCTGCGCCGGTGGCACGGAGATCGAGACGGGGGGTGAGGAGGACCGGTTCATCTCGGGAGACGGCAGCGCGACGGAGTTCGAGCCCGGTGAGCGCGCCGCGGCCCCGGAGGTGACGGGGACGACGTTCGAGGGCGACGAGCTGTCGCTGTCGGAGTACGAGGGCCGGATCCTGGTCGTCAACGTGTGGGCGAGCTGGTGCGGGCCCTGCCGCGCCGAGCAGCCGGTCCTGGACGAGGTGCACGCCGAGTACGGGGACCTGGGCGTGGACTTCCTGGGTGTGAACATCAAGGACGACGAGACGGCCGCGGCGGCCTACACCGCGAACAAGGGTGTGGAGTACCCGAGCCTGTACGACCAGCCGGGGGAGATCCCGCAGGCCTTCCGTGAGACCGTGCCGCCCCGGGCGATCCCCAGCACCCTGGTGATCGACCCCGACGGGAACATCGCGGCGCGGGTGATCGGTCCGACCACCTACGGGCAGCTGACGGGGCTGCTGGATCCGGTCGTGGTGGAGTTCGACCTCGGTGACCCCGAGGAACGCGTCCGGATCTCGGAGCTGGAGGGCTACGGCGAGGGCGCCGAGAGCACCGACGACGCCGAGCCCGGCGACGAGGCGGAGGCCTCCGAGGAAGCGGCCGACGAGGACGCTCCGGGCGGGGACGGCGACTGATGGACGCGATCGGCACCACCGTCATGACCGGCTCCCTCCTCCTGGCCGCACCGCTGGCCCTGCTCGCCGGCCTCGTCTCCTTCCTCTCCCCGTGCGTGCTCCCCCTGGTTCCCGGCTACCTGTCGTACGTCTCCGGGATGAGCGGCTCCCACGTGCGGGAACGCCAGGCGACCACCTCCGACGCCGCGGGCGGTGACGGAGCGACCGCCACCAGCACGATCGCCGACGTGGACGCCGAGCTGGCTCAGCGCCGCTGGACGATGGTCACCGGAAGCGTGCTGTTCATCGCCGGGTTCAGCCTGGTGTTCGTCGCCGTGGGCGGGTTCATCGGCTGGCTCGGTGACCTCCTCATGGACTACACCGATCCGATCACCCGCGTGCTCGGCGCGCTCACGATCCTCCTCGGCCTGGCCTTCATGGGCGTGCTGCCCGGGCTGGGCCGCGAGTTCCGCTTCCACCGCCTGCCCCGCGCCGGGCTCGCGGGGGCGCCGCTGCTCGGCGTCCTGTTCGGCCTGGGCTGGACCCCCTGCATCGGCCCGACCCTGGCTGCCGTCCAGACGCTGGCCTTCATCGAGGGCGGCGCCGGTCGCGGCATGCTCCTCTCCCTGATCTACTGCGTCGGTCTGGGGCTCCCCTTCATCGTGGCGTCGCTGCTCTACCGACGTGCGCTGAACGCCTTCGGCTGGCTCAAGCGCCACACCCGCACGGTCACCGTGGTCGGCGGTGTCATGCTCGTCCTGGTCGGCCTGGCGATGGTGACGGGTCTGTGGACCCAGATGACCATCGCCATGCAGGGCTGGGCCGCCAACTTCCAGACGGTGATCTGACGTGAGTACGCGTACGACCGAGAACGCAGACGGCGCCGAACAGGCGAGGACGCCCGATCCGGCGGCCGGTCCGGGCCCGAAGGGTCTGGGCCCGGCCGGGTGGGGCCGGTGGGTGTGGCGCACGCTCACCTCGATGCGCACGGCCCTGATCCTGCTGTTCATGCTGGCGCTGGGGGCGATCCCGGGGTCGATCCTGCCGCAGAACGTGGTGAGCGTGGACGAGGTCGCCACCTACGTGCGGGAGAACCCCGAGCTGTCGGTGTGGCTGGACCGCTTCCACCTCTTCGACGTGTTCTCCTCACCCTGGTACGCGGCGATCTACCTGCTGCTGTTCGTGTCCCTGGCGGGGTGTGTGATCCCGCGTGCGCTGGTGCATGCCCGGGCGGTGCGGGCCCGGCCGGTGGCCACCCCGCGCAACCTGGGCCGGATGCCCTACGTGGCGCGGTTCGGCACCGGGGCCTCACCCGAGACGGTGCTGGAGCGGTCCCGCTCGGTTCTGAAGGGGTACCGGGTCGAGCGGTACGGCGACTCGGTCTCGGCAGAGACGGGGTACCTGCGGGAGGTGGGCAACGTCCTGTTCCACTTCTCCCTGCTGGCGCTGCTGCTGGCCCTGGCGGCGGGATCGTTCTTCGGTTACCGGGGCAACATGCTGCTGGTGGAGGGGGACGGGTTCGCGAACACGCTGCCCTCCTACGACGCCATCTACCCCGGGCACTGGACCGACACCGACGCCTTCGAGCCGTTCACGATCCACCTGGACAGCTTCGAGGCGTCCTTCATCGACGACGGGGACCTGCGTGGCCAGGCCGAGTCCTACGTGGCGGAGCTGAGCTACAAGGAGTCGCCCGAGTCGGAGGAGGAGCAGCACACCCTGGAGGTCAACCACCCGTTGAGCGTGGACGGGGTGCAGGTGTACCTGCTGGGCCACGGGTACGCGCCGCAGTTCGAGGTGCGCAACGCCGACGGCGACCTGGTCTTCGACCAGGCGGTGCCGTTCCTGCACCGCGAGACCATGACCTACACCTCGGACGGTGTGGTGAAGGTGCCCGACACCGGTGGCGAGGAGCTGGGCTTCGTCGGGGTGTTCCTGCCCACGGCGGCCGAGGACTCCGAGGGCGAGCTGGTCTCGACCTTCCCCGGGGCGGAGAACCCGATGGTGACCCTGGAGGCCTACCAGGGCGACATGGGGATGGTCGACCCGCAGTCGGTCTACCAGCTCCGGACCGAGGGGATGGAGTCGCTGGGTGAGTCACCCGTCATGGCGGTGGGCGACACCTGGGAGCTGCCCGACGAGGCCGGTTCGATCACCTTCACCGGCTACAAGGAGTACGCCACGCTCCAGAGCAACCGGGACGGTGCCCGCCTCCCGGCCCTGGGCGCGGCCACGGCGGCCGTGGCGGGCCTGCTGCTGACCCTGTTCGTGCGTCCCCGCCGAGTGTGGGTGCGCGCGACCAGGGGCGAGGACGGCACCACCCGCGTGGAGCTGGCCGGGCTCGGCAAGACCGAGGTCGCCGGTGACAACGCCGAGTTCCACGAGATCACCAAACGACTTGCCGGACGACTCAGGAGCGAGTCCGACGACAACCCCCACACGACATCCGACCCGCGAGAGTCGACGACAAGAGGGAGTGACCGGTGACGTACACACTCGCCGGACCGGTGGACGAGACGATGGCGTCGGCCAGTGACACGTTGATCATCGCGATGATCGTGACGTACGCGGCCGCGCTGTTCCTCTTCGCCATCGAGGCCGCCTACGGACGACGCACCAGGCTCAGGGCGGGACGCCTCATGCCCGTGGGCGCGGGCTCCGTCGAGGGCGCCGACGACGACATCGAGGTCAGCGTCCGCACGGACGAGGGCGAGGCGCAGGCCTCGCAGAGCGTGCTCGGCCGGATCGCGCTGGGCGTGACGGCGCTGGGCTTCGTGTTCGGCCTCGCCCAGATCATCACCCGGGGGCTGGCGGCGGGACGCTGGCCCTGGGGCAACATGTTCGAGTTCGTCGTGGCGATGTGCCTGGTGGCCGTCGGCGCGCTGCTCTACGCCTCCTGGCGGTACCAGGCCCGCTTCCTCGGCGCGTTCGTGCTGGTCCCCGTCCTGCTCCTGCTGGGCATCGGGGTGCGGTGGCTCTATGTGGACCCGGGCCCGCTCATCCCGGCACTCCAGTCCTACTGGGTGCCGATCCACGTCTCCGCCGTGATCATCGCGGGTGGCGCGTTCATGGTGTCCGGCGCCGCGGGCATCACCTACCTGGTCGCGCACCGGGCCGAGGCCAGGCGGGCCCTGGGGGAGAAGGTGGTCGGGATCGCCGGGCGCCTGCCCAGCCCGGAGCTGCTCGACCGTATCTCGCACCGGTTCATCCTCTTCGCGTTCCCGCTGTGGACGTTCGGTGTCATCGCCGGCTCGGTCTGGGCCGACGAGGCCTGGGGCCGGTTCTGGGGATGGGACCCCAAGGAGGTGTGGTCCTTCATCTCCTGGGTGATCTACGCGGCCTACCTGCACGCCCGGGCGACCGGTGGCTGGCGCGGACCCAAGGCGACCTGGATCAACGTGATCGGCTTCCTCACCGTCATGTTCAACTTCTTCGCCGTGAACTACATGTTCAGCGGGCTCCACTCCTACGCCTGACCCGGTCCGGGCGAGCCCCGGACGCGGACGAAGGCACGGAGACGACGGTGGGGCCGTACCCGTTCGGGTACGGCCCCTTCACGTGTTCCGGGTGTCGCGGCCGCCGCGCGCGGTGAAGCGTGTGCCAGCGCCTGCGGAGACTCAGTCCTCCGGGTCGATCCGACGGTTGAGGTCCCTGAGGAACTCCGGATCGTCGTCCGGGCCGAGTGGGTGCGGGCTGTCCGAGGGCTTGGCGAAGTCTGACGGGTCAAGGTCGTCCACGGACCTGGCGGCCTCCTTGGGGGAGGGCGCGTCGCCCAGGACGGAGACGGGCTTGGGCGGACGACCGAGGAAGAGCCACAGGATGGATCCCACGGGCATGAACAGCGCGATGACGACCAGCCACAGGACCTTCGGGAGGTTCCGGACCTCCTGCGCAGGGGTGGTCAACGCGTCGAAGAACGCGTACACCCATAGAACGATCGACACGAGCGTGATCAGGCCACCGAGCCACACCATGCTTCCAGCCTACTCATGCTGTCGACCCCTCCCGGCCGGGGACACCGGCCCGGGTTGGGGGAAGACCGCTCGGGTCGTCGGGTCCGGGACCGTCGGGGGCGTGCCGGACTTCTTCAGGTGGTGCTCTCGCTCGGTTCGCCGAGCAGGAGGGCGCGTACCTCTGACTCCCGGAAACGGCGGTGGCCGCCGGGGGTCCGAATGCTGCTGATGCGCCCGGAGGCGGCCCAGCGAGTCACGGTCTTGGGATCAACCCGGAAGAGTGAGGCCACTTCCCCGGGGGTCAACAGGCGTTCGCTTGCTCGTTCCACCTTCACATTCCCCCAATCGTGCCCGCCTGGACTGAGGGGGCGGCGGGCGTTTGATCCCCTAGTGTGCACGAGTTGGTCCGTTTCCTCCCTAGTTTTCGGAGAAATTGCGGCGTTCGGGGGAGAAGCGGGGGATATGTGATCGGAACGTGATGTTCAGACCCGGCTGTCGGGATTGGAAACATCCCATGACTATCTGAATCCGGCGCTGACCACCGCCCGGCCTGCGACGGGACACACCCCGCCCTGGTGCGCACCGGCGAAGGCACCCCCTTAACCTGGAGGTGAGGCTGCCTGATCCGGGACACCGCCCCTTCGACCACGGTCGCATGACTCGGCCGTCCACGCACGTGATCCGCGTGGATGGATGCGCTGCCCAATCTAGTCCAGGTAAACGTCTGTTGTGAGGCTTTTTGATGCGTAGCTGGCTGACCTATACCGCCGCCCGTCTGGCGCTGTTCGCGGGCGCCTTCGGCGTCGTCTACCTGTTCGGCGCGCGTTCCTGGATCGCGCTGGTTCTCGCGTGGGTGATCAGCGGTCTCGCCTCGTACGTCCTCCTTTCCAAGTGGCGCGACCAGATGTCCGCGTCGGTCGACCAGTGGTCGAGGAAGCGCCAGGAGCAGGACAAGGCCGTGGGGGACCGCCTCCAGGGCGGCGCGGCCCGGGAGGACGAGATCCAGGACGAGATCCTGCGCGCCCAGGAGGCCCAGGAGGCGGAGAACACCCCGAAGTGACCGACGGGGCGGTGCTCCGAACACTCGGACACCACCCCGTCGGTGCTTCTCGTCGGGCGCTCACCCGACGTCGGACCCTCACACGGTCGGGAACATCCCCAGCCGCGCGTGGTACTCGTCCGCGAGCCGGTCGGTGTCGCTGCCGACGTAGAGGCCGTCGGACGTCGCGTGCAGGGCCTCCACGCCGTAGCCCCGGGAGCGGCCCGGGTTCCAGGACAGCGCCCGGCCCGTCGTGGGGCTCACCGCGGCGATGCCCTCGCGGGCGACCGAACCCGGCCCCGGGTTCTGGGCGCCCTTCTCGTTGTCCATCCAGCGCTGGTGGCCGCCCACGTAGACGGCGGACGAGGTGACCTCGACCGAGTACAGGGTGTCCCCGCCGGTCATGTTGGACCAGGTGGCCTCGGAGCCCGCCGTGTCCGTGTTCTCGAACCGTGCCACGGTCTTGCACAGGCCGGGCTTCACCTCGGGGCCGCCGCCCGTCACCACGGCGAAGTAGGAGCCGTCCGGCGCGAAGTCCATCTGCCGCATGTAGGTGTGGAGGCCCTCGTAGTCGCACTCCGCCTCGTATTCCGAGGTCGACCAGGTGGTGGGTGAGCCGGTCGCGGTGTCGATCATGGCGATCTGGTACCGGTCCAGGCCGTCGACCTTGGTGAACGTCCCGTTCACCGCGAGCCTGCGGCCGTCCGGGCTCAGGGCCAGCTCCTGCACGCGCAGGACGCCCCGCCGCTGCTCGGAGATGGTCGGGGTGAAGTCCGCGTCCACCTCGCCGGTCGCGGCGTCGAGCCGCGCGAGCCCGGTGCGCTTCTCCCCGCTCACCCCGGTGAAGTTGCCGCCGACGTAGAGGTCGCGACCGTCCCCGGCGAGCCGGTACACGCTCCCGTCGTCCAGCGACGCGCGGAACCCGGAGACGTTGCGGCCGGTCGTGGCGTCGACGCGGGCGATCCCCCGGCTGGCCGAGCCGTTGACGCTCTGGAACTGGCCGCCGATGACCAGCGAACCGCCCGGGCCCTCGGTCACCGAGTTGACGGTGCCGTCCACCCGCGGCGCGAAGGCGGGCAGGAGCTCACCGGTGCCGTGCCGGAAGGCGAAGAGGTTGCGCCGGTTGTACGTCCTGCCCCCGTCGGCGTCGGACACGCGCTCGAACTGTCCGGCCACCACGACGGTGTCGCCGATCCGGAGGATGTCCTTGACCTTCCCGTCCAGGACGTGCGGCGTCCACTGGACGGGCTGTTCGCTGACCACGCCCTCATGGGGCGCGGCCAGGGCGGGCGCGGCGGTCGCGGCCCCGAGAGGGAACAGGAGCAGGGAACTCATCGTCAGGGCGACGAACGATCGGGCCGGATTCACGGGACTCCTCGGGCGCGCGAAGGATGGTTTCGGTCCCCACATCATTGCACAAAGTGGGGGTCTGATTACGGCAAGTAACTGGACCTTCGCCTGGTCAGGGCCGTGGGAGGCGCCCGCCCCACCCCGTCCGCTCCGCTGTCCGGCCACCCTTAGGCTGGTGCCATGACCCGCGCGAAGCTCGACAAGAAGCCCCAGGACGTCGCCGCGATGTTCGACGGCATCGCAGAGAACTACGACCTCGTCAACGACGTCATCTCGCTCGGCCAGGACCGCGTCTGGCGACGCGCCGTGGTCGACGCGGTCGACGCCCACAGCGGCGAACTGGTGCTGGACCTCGCCGCGGGCACCGGCACCTCCTCGGAATCCTTCATCAAGAAGGGCGCGCGCGTGATCGCCTGCGACTTCTCGCTGGGGATGCTCCAGAACGGTGCCCGGCGCAGGGGCGGGGCCTCGCGCGGCGGGGTGACCTTCGTGGCCGGCGACGCGCTCTCGCTGCCCTTCGCCGACGAGACCTTCGACGCGGTGACGATCTCCTTCGGCCTGCGCAACGTCGCGGACGTGGACCAGGCGCTGCGGGAGCTGCGCCGGGTGACCAGGGTCGGCGGGCGGCTGGTCATCTGCGAGTTCAGCCACATCCCGGTCGAGTTCGCGGACAAGCTGTACTCGACCTACCTGATGGCGGCGCTGCCGAGGATCGCCGGGGCGTTCTCCGGGCGCAGTGAGGCCTACGACTACCTCTCGGAGTCGATCATGGCCTGGCCGGACCAGGCCGAGCTCTCGACGTACCTCCAGGGCGCCGGGTGGTCGCGGGTCGCGTGGCGCAACCTGACGTTGGGCACGGTGGCCCTGCACCGTGGCTTCCGGGAGAAGTAAAAACAGACATAGCGCCCATGAGGCGAAAGTCTTCTCTTCTAACTAAAAAGCACGCAAACCCCAAGGAAAGTTCTGTGCCTTGGGGTTTTTTCTGTGACTCGTGGGTCACTTGTTGTTGATCGGGTATCACTAGCTGCGCATTTGACTGTTTGTGACTGCTTTGGTGGGTGTGTGGAGGCTTGTGGGTTCTATATCCGATTTTCTGAACAATGCCCCCCGGGGGTCGCCTCCTGGCGCGTGAGGGTCTAGACTGCGGAAAAGTGGCTTGTGAAGTGCTTCACAAGGCCACGAGGCTTATGACACAAGACCCATGTCGGACATGTCGGAAGTCCCCCAACGTCCCCAAGCACCCCCCGTGAGCGGGTCGAACCCGCACTGACCCGCCACGGTGTACCGCGCGAGTAGTCGAGGACACATCCGTGAGCGAGACAGCCACCTCCTCTCCCAGAGGCCGGGAACGGATCGAGTACGACGCCGACGTCATCGTCGTCGGCGCTGGCCCTTCTGGCTCCACCACCGCCTACTACCTGGCCCAGGCCGGGCTAGACGTCCTGCTCCTGGAGAAGACCGCCTTCCCCAGGGAGAAGGTCTGCGGCGACGGACTCACCCCGAGGGCGGTGAAACAGCTCACCGCCATGGGGATCACCTTCGAGGACGAGGGGTGGATCAGGAACCACGGCCTGCGCATCGTCGGCGCGGGCGTGCGCCTGGAACTGCCCTGGCCCGACCTCGCCGCGTACCCGGGTTTCGGCCTCGTGCGCACACGCTTCGACTTCGACCAGATCCTGGTCAACCGGGCGGTCTCCGCCGGGGCCAAGCTCCTGGAGCGCACGAACGTCACCGGCCCGCTGATGGACGAGCGCAGCAACCGCATCGTCGGAGTGCACGCGAAGAACGCCGACCGCGAACCCGTGACCTTCCGGGCACCGCTGGTCGTGGCCGCCGACGGCAACTCCTCCCGGCTCTCCGTCGCCATGGGCATCCGCAAGCGCGACGACCGGCCCCTGGGCGTGGCCGTGCGCACCTACTTCGAGAGCCCCCGCCACGAGGACGACTACCTGGAGTCGTGGCTGGAGCTGTGGGACCGCAGCGGCGACAAGGACGTCCTCCTGCCCGGCTACGGGTGGGTGTTCGGTGTCGGTGACGGCACCAGCAACGTGGGCCTCGGCATCCTCAACTCCACCACCGCCTTCCAGGACGTGGACTACCGCAAGCTCCTGCGCCGGTGGACCGAGTCCATGCCGGAGGAGTGGGGCTTCACCGAGGAGAACCAGAAGGGCAAGATCCTCGGCGCGGCGCTGCCGATGGGCTTCAACCGGGTCCCGCACTACGCGCGCGGCCTGCTGCTGGTCGGTGACGCGGGCGGCATGGTCAACCCGTTCAACGGCGAGGGCATCGCCTACGCCATGGAGGCCGGGCAGATCGCCGCCGACGTGATCGTGCAGGCGCACGGCCGTCCCACCCAGCAGACGCGCGAACGGGCCCTGCTGCGGTACCCGGAGGTCCTCGCGGACACCTACGGCGGCTACTACACGCTGGGCCGCTACTTCGTGAAGGTCATCGGCCAGCCCGAGTTCATGAAGTACGCGACCAAGTACGGACTGCGTCAGCGCACGCTCATGAAGTTCGTGCTGAAGATGCTCGCCAACCTCACCGAACCGAGCAAGGGCGACGCCATGGACCGGGTCATCAACGGCCTGTCCAAGATGGCGCCCGCCGCCTAGAGGGCGACGGCGCGATCGTACGGCCGGGCCGTCGGTGATCCGCGGTCCGGCCCCACCACCCAGACATTTCGGGAAGAGCCGAGAGAAGCACGTGAAAACGTTCACAAGTCAGCCGGTCGCGCGCTCCGACCAGCCATTCAGCGGAGGAGGGTGAGCCGTGGAGCTGTACACACCGATATTCGTGCTCGGTGGGATCGGCGCCGCGTTCGTCGTCCTGTCGATGGTCGCCGGTGCGGTCATGGGACCCAAGCGGTACAACCGGGCCAAGATGCAGGCGTACGAGTGCGGGATCGAACCCACCCCGCAGCCCGCGGGCGGTGGCCGTTTCACCGTCAAGTACTACATGACGGCGATGATGTTCATCGTCTTCGACATCGAGATCATCTTCCTCATCCCGTGGGCCGTGCACTTCGACGCCCTCGGCTGGTTCGGCGTCATCGCGATCATCCTCTTCCTGGTGAACGTCTCCATCGCCTACGCCTACGAGTGGCGTCGCGGAGGCCTCGAATGGGACTGATCCCCCTGATTCCACAGACCCCCGACCAGACCCAGCCGCCCACCCCCGAGGAGGTCCGCAGCTGATGGGTATCGAAGAGAAACTGCCGGCCGGAGTCGCGCTCACCACGGTCGAACAGGTCGTCGGCCTGGCCCGCAAGTCGTCCATGTGGCCCGCCACGTTCGGTCTGGCCTGTTGCGCCATCGAGATGATGGCGGTCGGCGGGCCCCACTACGACCTCGCCCGGTTCGGCATGGAGAAGTTCGGCGCCACCCCGCGTCAGGCCGACCTCATGGTCGTGGCCGGACGGGTCAGCCAGAAGATGGCCCCGGTCCTGCGCCAGATCTACGACCAGATGCCCGAACCCAAGTGGGTCATCGCGATGGGCGTCTGCGCCTCCAGTGGCGGCATGTTCAACAACTACGCGATCGTCCAGGGCGTGGACCACATCGTTCCCGTCGACATCTACCTGCCGGGCTGCCCGCCCAGGCCGGAGATGTTCCTGGACGCCGTGCTCAAGCTCCACGACAAGGTGCAGAACACCAAGCTCGGTGCCCACCGCGAGCAGGAGATCACCGAGACCGAGGAGCGCCTGCTCCGCCGTTCGCTGCCCCTGGTGACCAAGGACTGACATGAGCAACGAGAACGAGCGCGACGAGGCGGCGGAGAACCTCCCCGACCAGCTCGGGCGCGAGCGCTTGGCCGCACCGGTCAGGCGCACCGGCATGTTCGGCGCCCGGACCTCCGGTGACACCTCCGGCTTCGGCGGCCTCCTGGTGCGGGGGAGCGCTCCCGTCCGGAGCGAGCGTCCCTTCACCGACCCCGACGACCCGCGCACCGCGGACTTCGACCGGGTCGCGGACGACCTGGAGACGGCCCTCACGGCGATCGGCCGCGAGGCCGAGGTCGAGCGCGTGGAGGTCGACCGGGGCGAGATCACCTTCCACGTGCGCCGCGAGGCCCTGCTGGAACTGGTCCGCGTCCTGCGCGACGACCCCGCGCTCCGCTACGAGCTGTGCACGGGCGTGGTCGGGGTCCACTACCTGGAGGACATCGGCCGCGAACTGCACGCCGTCTACCACTTCAGGTCGATCACGCACAACAGCGAGATCCGCGTCGAGACCACCTGCCCCGACGCCGACCCCCGCATCCCCTCGATCGTGTCGGCCTACCCGACCAACGACTGGCACGAGCGCGAGGCCTGGGACTTCTTCGGGATCGTCTTCGACGGGCACCCGGCGCTGACCCGCATCCAGATGCCCGACGACTGGCACGGCCACCCCCAGCGCAAGGACTACCCGCTGGGCGGCATCCCGGTCGAGTACCGGGGCGCCACGGTGCCCCCGCCGGACGAGCGGCGGTCCTACACGTGATCCGCGCGGCCACCACACCAGCCACACGAAGGCCCCTCCGGAAGGGAGGCACGGCATGACCGTCACCGAGGACTACATCGACGCCTCCGGTGGGGACTGGGACGACGTCATCGAGAAGGCCCAGGGCACCAGCGCCGAACGCCTGGTCGTCAACATGGGACCCCAGCACCCGTCCACCCACGGCGTGCTCCGGCTGATCCTCACTCTCGACGGCGAGACCTGTACCGAGGCCCGCGTGGCCATCGGCTACCTGCACACCGGCATCGAGAAGAACATGGAGTACCGGACGTGGACGCAGGGCACCACGTTCGTGACCCGCATGGACTACCTCACGCCGCTCTTCAACGAGACGGCGTACTGCCTGGCGGTCGAGAAGCTGCTCGACATCACTGACCGGGTGCCCGAGCGCGCCAGCGTCATCCGCGTTCTGCTCATGGAGCTCAACCGGATGGCCTCGCACTTCGTGGCCATGGCGACGTTCGGCATGGAGCTGGGCGCCACCACGGTGATGACCAACGGCTTCCGCGAGCGCGAGATGATCCTGGACATCTTCGAGCTCGTCACGGGCCTGAGGATGAACCACGCCTACGTCCGGCCCGGCGGGGTGGCGCAGGACCTGCCGCCCGGCGCCGTGGGCAAGGTCCGGGAGCTGCTCAAGGAGATGCCCAAGCGCATCCAGACCATGCGCAAGCTCCTGGACGAGAACCCCGTCTACCTGGCCCGGACCAAGGACGTCGCGTACCTGAACCTGCCCGGGTGCATGGCGCTCGGCGTCACCGGCCCGCTGGTGCGCGCCTCGGGCCTGGCCTGGGACCTGCGCAAGGCCAAGCCGTACTGCGGCTACGAGGACTACGAGTTCGACGTCCCGGTCTCCGACGGCGGCGACGTGTACGCCCGCTACCGGGTGCGCATCGCCGAGATGGAGGAGAGCCTCAGGATTATCGAGCAGTGCCTGGACAAGCTCCAGCCCGGCCCGGTGATGATCGAGGACGCCAAGATCGGCTGGCCCGCCAAGCTGGCGCTCGGCCCGGACGGCATGGGCAACTCCCCGGACCACATCGCGCACATCATGAGCGGCTCGATGGAGGCGCTGATCCACCACTTCAAGCTGGTCACCGAGGGCTTCCGGGTCCCCGCGGGCCAGGCCTACGCGGCGGTGGAGAGCGCCAAGGGCGAGCTCGGCTGCTACGCGGTCAGCGACGGGGGCACCCGCCCCTACCGCGTGCACTTCCGCGACCCCTCGTTCACCCACCTCCAGGCCGTCGCCGCCATGTGCGAGGGCGGGACGGTGGCGGACGTCATCGCGGCCGTGGCCAGTATCGACCCGGTGATGGGAGGCGTGGACCGGTGAGCGAGTCCAACGAGAACAACCCCGTGGAGATCCCCGAGGTCTTCACCGACGAGGTCGTGGCGCGCCTGGAACAGGACGCCAAGGAGATCGTCAGCCGTTACCCGAAGCCGCGTTCGGCGCTGCTCCCTCTGCTGCACCTGGTGCAGTCGGAGGAGGGGCACGTCAGCGCGGAGGGCATGCGGTTCTGCGCCGACCAGCTCGGCATCACGCTGGCCGAGGTCAAGGCGGTCGCCACGTTCTACACGATGTACCGCCGCGACCCCGGCGGCGACTACCAGGTGGGCGTGTGCACCAACACCCTGTGCGCGGTGATGGGCGGAGACGAGATCTTCTCCGCCCTCAAGGAGCACCTGGACCTCGCCAACGGGGAGACCACCGGCGACGGGAAGGTCACGCTGGAGCACGTCGAGTGCAACGCGGCCTGTGACTTCGCGCCGGTCGTGATGGTCAACTGGGAGTTCTTCGACAACCAGACCCCGGCCACCGCCAAGCAGCTGGTGGACGACCTGCGTCTGGGCGCGGACGTCGCGCCCACGCGCGGCCCCGCCAGCCTGTGCACCTGGAAGCAGGCCTCGCGCGTGCTGGCCGGGTTCGACGACGGTCGCGCGGGCGAGGGCGTCCAGGCGGCCGGTCCCTCGCTGGCCGGGCTCCGGATCGCGGACCGCAACGGCTGGACCGCGCCGGACCCGAACAACCTCCCGACCCGTCCCGACCAGGGTGAGGAGGGCGCCAAGTGACCACCCTGACCCCGATCCTGTCCAGGAACTGGGACCGTCCCGACTCCTTCACGATCGACGGCTACCGGGCCACCGGCGGCTACGAGGCGCTGCGCAGGGCGCTGACCATGGACCCCGACTCCATCGTGGACCTGGTCAAGCAGTCCGGCCTGCGCGGCCGTGGCGGCGCGGGCTTCCCCACCGGGATGAAGTGGGGGTTCCTGCCCAAGGACAACCCCAACCCGCGCTACCTCGTCGTCAACGCCGACGAGTCCGAGCCGGGCACCTGCAAGGACATCCCGCTCATGCTCGCCAACCCCCACGTGCTGGTGGAGGGTGTGGCGATCGCCGCGTACGCGATCAGGTCCCAGCAGGCCTTCATCTACGTGCGCGGCGAGGTCGTCCACGTCGTCCGCCGCCTCCGCCAGGCGGTGGCCGACGCCTACGAGGCCGGGCTGCTCGGCAAGGACGTCCTCGGCAGCGGCTTCGACCTCGACGTCGTCGTGCACTCCGGGGCGGGCGCCTACATCTGCGGCGAGGAGACCGCCCTCCTGGACTCCCTGGAGGGCTACCGGGGCCAGCCCCGGCTCAAGCCGCCGTTCCCCGCCGTGGCCGGGCTCTACGCCTCGCCCACCGTGGTGAACAACGTCGAGTCCATCGCCAGCGTCCCCGGGATCGTCGCCAACGGCGCCGAGTGGTTCACGTCCATGGGCACCGAGAAGTCCGCCGGGTTCGGCTTCTTCTCCCTGTCCGGGCACGTCACCAACCCCGGCCAGTACGAGGCGCCGCTCGGGATCACCCTGCGCGAGCTCCTGGACATGGCGGGCGGGATCCGCGAGGGGCACCGGCTCAAGTTCTGGACCCCGGGCGGCTCCTCCACGCCCATCTTCACCGAGGAGCACCTGGACACCCCGCTCGACTTCGAGTCGGTGGGCGCCGCCGGGTCCATGCTCGGCACCCGCGCCCTCCAGATCTTCGACGAGACCACCTGCGTGGTCCGCGCCGTCGGCCGGTGGATCGCCTTCTACGCCCACGAGTCCTGCGGCAAGTGCACGCCCTGCCGCGAGGGCAACTTCTGGATGGTCCAGGTCCTGGACCGTCTGGAGCGCGGCGAGGGCACCGAGGCCGACATCGACAAGCTCCTCCAGATCTGCGACAACCTGCTCGGCCGCTCCTTCTGCGCGCTGGGCGACGGTGCCACCAGCCCCGTCATGTCGTCGATCAAGCACTTCCGCCAGGAGTACGTCGACCACTTCGAGAAGGGCGGCTGCCCCTTCGACCACTCCAGGTCCACCCTCTGGGCGGACCGGCCGACCACGGAAGAGGGAGGGAACCGGTGACCGTCACCTCCAACACCTCGGGCGGGTCCTCGCCCGCCCCGCCCCCGGAGGACCTGATCACCGTCACCATCGACGGTTTCCAGATCCGCGTCCCCAAGGGCACCCTGCTGATCCGGGCCGCCGAGCTGCTCGGCATCCAGATCCCCCGGTTCTGCGACCACCCGCTGCTCGACCCGGTGGGGGCCTGCCGCCAGTGCCTGGTGGAGATCCCCGACATGGGCAACGGGCGCGGGATGCCCAAGCCGCAGGCCTCCTGCACCATCACCGTCATGGAGGGGATGGTGGTCAACACCCACCTCACCTCCGAGGTGGCGGAGCGGGCGCAGCGCGGGATCATGGAGTTCCTCCTGATCAACCACCCGCTGGACTGCCCGGTCTGCGACAAGGGCGGCGAGTGCCCCCTCCAGAACCAGGCCATGTCCACGGGTCAGGGGGAGACCGAGTTCGTCGACGTCAAGCGGACCTTCCCCAAGCCGATCGCGCTCTCCACCGGGGTGCTGCTGGACCGTGAACGCTGTATCCAGTGCGCCCGCTGCACCCGCTTCGCGGCGCAGATCGCGGGCGACCCGCTCATCGAGCTGATGGAGCGGGGTGCCCAGGAGCAGGTCGGCGTCGCCGAGGGGGAGGCTTTCGACTCCTACTTCTCCGGCAACACCGTGCAGATCTGCCCGGTGGGCGCGCTCACCGGATCGGCCTACCGGTTCCGGTCGCGCCCCTTCGACCTGGTCTCCACCCCGAGCGTGTGCGAGCACTGCGCGGGCGGCTGCGCCCAGCGCACCGACCACCGCCGGGGCAAGGTCACCCGCCGTCTGGCCGGGGACGACCCGCAGGTCAACGAGGAGTGGAACTGCGACAAGGGCCGGTGGGCGTTCACCTACGCCACCCGGTCCGACCGCCTCTCCCGCCCCCTGGTCCGCGACGAGGAGTCCCGGGCCCTGGAGTTCGCCTCCTGGCCCGAGGCGATCAGCCTCGCCGCCCAGGGTCTGGGCGCGGCTCGGGGCAGGGTGGGCGTGCTGGTCGGCGGACGCCTGACCTACGAGGACGCCTACGCCTACGCCAAGTTCGCCCGCGTGGCACTGGGCACCAACGACGTGGACGCCCGCGCCCGCGAGCACTCCGCCGAGGAGGCCGACTTCCTGGCGGCCCACGTGGCGGGGACCCCGGTGGACGTCGACTTCACCGCGCTGGAGAAGGCGCCCGCCGTCCTGCTGGCCGGGTTCGAGCCCGAGGACGAGTCGCCCTCCACGTTCCTGCGTCTGCGCAAGGGATCGCGCAAGCGGGGCCTGAAGGTCTACTCGATCGCCTCGCACGCCAGCCTGGGCCTCACCAAGACCTCGGGCACCCTGGTCCGGACCGTCCCCGGCGACGAGGCCCGCGCCCTCAACGCCCTGGACTCCGAACACCCCGAGGTGGTCGAGGCGATCGGCCAGGAGGGCGCCGTCATCCTGGTCGGGGAACGGCTCGCCGCCGTCCCCGGAGCCCTCACCGCCGCCGCCGCGCTGGCCAGGCGCACGGGGGCCCGGCTTGCCTGGGTGCCGCGCCGTGCCGGTGAGCGGGGCGCGATCGACGCCGGGGCGCTGCCGGGTCTGCTGCCCGGCGGACGCCCGGTCTCCGACGACTCGGCCCGCGCCGAGGTGGCCCGCGCCTGGAACGTCGGGTCGCTGCCGGAGACCCCCGGCCGCGACACCGACGCGATCATCGCGGCGGCCGCCGCAGGTGAGCTGGACGCCCTGGTCGTCGCCGGGGTCGAGCTGGACGACCTGCCCGACCCGGACGCCGCACGCGAGGCCCTGGCGAGGGTGCCGTTCGTGCTCAGCCTCGAACTGCGCGCCAGCGACGTCACGGACCGCGCCGACGTGGTGCTGCCCGTGGCCGCCGTCGCGGAGAAGTCCGGCACCTTCGTCAACTGGGAGGGCCGCCACCGGCCCTTCGGTGACGCGCTCAAGGTGCCCGGGGCCCTCTCCGACCTGCGGGTGCTGTCCGCGATCGCCAACGCGATGGACGTCCACCTGGGTCTGCCGGACGCCGCCGGCGCCTACGACGAGCTCCTGGAGCTGGGCGTGTGGGTGGGGGACCGGCCCGCCGGACCCTCCGTCCGACCGGCCGAGCCCGTCTCACCCGCCCCGGGGCAGGCCCTGCTGTCCACGTGGCGGCAGCTCCTGGGGACCGGCCGGATGGAGGACGGCGAGCCCTACCTCGCCGGTACCGCCCGCCAGCCGCGCGCCTACCTGTCCAAGGCCACGGCCGACGAGGTCGGGGTCCCCGACGGCGGATCCCTCCGCGTCACGGGGGAGCGGGGTTCGGTGACCGTCCCCGTGGTCGTCACCGACATCGCGGACCGGGTCGTCTGGCTTCCGGCCAACGCCCACGGCTGCGACATCCGCCGTGACCTGGGCGGCACCGCCGGGCAGACGGTCATCCTGGCCGCGCCCACCACCAACGGGAGGCAGCAGTGACCCCCGCCGCTCTCGATCCGCGCGCGGCCGTACTGGCCTCGGAGAGCACCCTGAGCGCCTTCGGGAACGACCCGTGGTGGATCACCACCATCAAGGCGCTCGCGATCTTCGTCTTCCTGATGATCTGCGTGCTCATGATGATCATGGCCGACCGCAAGGTCATGGGCCGGATGCAGCAGCGCCACGGACCCAACCGGATGGGCCCCTTCGGCCTCCTCCAGTCCCTGTTCGACGGCATCAAGCTCTCCCTCAAGGAGGACCTGATCCCGCGAGGGGTGGACCGGTTCGTGTACATCGCGGCGCCGATGATCGCCGCGATCCCCGCGTTCCTCGCCTTCTCGGTCATCCCGATCGGGCCCGAGGTGAACCTGTTCGGGGTCATGACCCCGCTCCAGCTCACCGACCTGCCGATCGCCGCGCTGCTGGTCCTGGCCACCGCCGCGCTCGGCGTCTACGGGTTCGTGCTCGGCGGCTGGGCCTCCCAGTCGCCGTACGCCCTGCTCGGCGGCCTGCGCGCCTCCGCGCAGGTGATCAGCTACGAGATCGCGATGGGCCTGTCGTTCGTCGCGGTCTTCATCATGGCGGGCACGCTCACCACCTCCGGCATCGTCGCGGCCCAGGAGAACCTGTGGTTCGCGGTGCTGCTCCTGCCCTCCTTCCTCATCTACATCGTCACCATGGTCGGTGAGACCAACCGTCTCCCGTTCGACCTGGCGGAGGGCGAGGGCGAGATCGTCGGCGGCTTCATGACCGAGTACGGGTCCATGAAGTTCACGATGTTCTTCCTCGCGGAGTACGTGAACATGTGCACCGTCGCGGCCGTGTCCGTGACGCTCTTCCTCGGCGGCTGGTACGCCCCGCCCGGGGTCACCGCGATCCTGCCCGGCGCCAACGAGGGCTGGTGGCCCGCCCTGTGGTGGCTGCTCAAGTTCGTCGCCGTCATGTTCCTGTTCATCTGGGCCCGCGGCAGCCTCCCGCGCGTCCGGTACGACCAGCTCATGAAGCTCGGCTGGAAGGTCCTCATCCCGATCCAGCTCGTGTGGATCACCGGCGTGGCCGTCGTCCGCATGCTCGTCATCGACGACGCGCACCCGCTGGTGATCGCCGCCGTGGTCGCGGGCTTCACCGTCGCCACCGTCGCGGCCATCGCCGCCTGGGTCCGCTTCGTGCGCCGCGAGCGCGCGGAGGAGGCCCGCCAGCGCGCCGAGAACGCGCGCCGCGCCCACAAGGAACCCTCCTTCGGCGGGTTCCCGGTGCCCCCGAGCACCGCCGCCCACTACGGCAGCAGCGTGCTCGCCGAACCGTCGCGGACGGCCACGGCCGCCACCGCCGAACGCAACCAGAAGAAGGGGGAGGTTACCGGTGCTTGAGTGGCTCAACCCCGTCAAGGGTTTCGGTGTCACCTTCCACACGATGTTCAAGAAGGTGCCCACCGTCGAGTACCCGGAGGTCAAGCGCCCCACGGCGCCGCGCTTCCACGGACGGCACCAGCTGAACCGGTGGGCCGACGGCCTGGAGAAGTGCATCGGGTGCGAACTGTGCGCCTGGGCCTGCCCGGCCGACGCCATCTACGTGGAGGCGGGAGACAACACCGAGGACGACCGGTACTCGCCCGGTGAGCGGTACGGGCGCGTCTACCAGATCAACTACCTGCGGTGCATCCTGTGCGGTCTGTGCGTGGAGGCCTGCCCGACACGGGCCCTCACCATGACCAACGAGTACGAGCTGGCCGACGACAACAGGCAGAGCCTGATCTGGACCAAGGAGCAGCTGCTGGCCCCGCTGCGCGAGGGCATGGAGCAGCCGCCCCACCCGATGCGCCTCGGTGACACCGACCACGACTACTACGCCACCGGGCGCGGTGAGCACGGGACCCAGGACCGGCCGGAGAACACGGGGGCGGTCCGTTGAACCCGCTCACCCCCGACACCCCCGCGCAGCACCTCGCCGCGTCGGCGCCCATCGGCTCCGGTGAGGCCACGGTCTTCTGGGTCCTGGGCACGATCGTCGTGCTCGGGGCACTCGGCGTGGTCTTCTCCCGCAAGGCCGTGCACTCGGCCATGTCGATGGCGCTGGCCATGGTCGGCCTGGCGATCTTCTACGGCATCAACGAGGCCCCGTTCCTCATGGTCGTGCAGATCGTCGTCTACACCGGCGCCGTGCTGATGCTGTTCCTGTTCGTCCTGATGCTCGTGGGCGTCAGCTCCGCCGACTCCCTCGTGGAGACCCTGCGCGGACAGCGGCTCATGACCGCGATCGTGGCGATCTGCTTCGTCGGCGCCCTGACCACCGGGATCACCCGGATCGTCGTGGGCGACCCGGCCGGGATCGCGGCCGCCGCCACCCCGGTCGGCGGCACCATCCCGTGGATCGCCAGCGAACTCCTGCTGCGCTACGTGGTGGCCTTCGAGGCCACCGCCGCGCTGCTCGTCACCTCGGTGCTCGGCGCCATGGTGCTCGCGCACACCGCCCGCACGGGCAGGCGCCGCACCCAGCGGGAGATCTCCGAGGACCGCATCAGGGGCGACCACCCCACCCCGCTGCCCGGACCCGGCACCTACGCCCGGCACAACGCGATCGACATGCCCGCGCTGCTGCCCGACGGCACGGTCTCGAAGCTCTCGCTCAACCCGGTCCTGGCCGCGCGTGACCCCGAGTACCAGTCGGGTGTCCCGATGGACGTCCGGTCCGGGCGGGACGCGCTCCCCGGCGGGGGGTCCGACTCGGCCGACTCCAAGGAGGGCGGGATCACCGCCGACCAGGACGAGGACCCCGCCGACCACGGTGAGGACGGCTCGGCCGCCGCCACCGACGGCGAAGAGAACGGCAACGGCAACGGACAGGAGGTCGAGTCCTCGTGGACCCGATGAACTACATCGTCCTCGCGGCGCTTCTGTTCACCATCGGCGCGGTCGGCGTCCTCGTCCGACGCAACGCGATCATCGTCTTCATGTGCGTGGAGCTCATGCTCAACGCCTGCAACCTGGCGTTCGTCGCGTTCGCCCGGATGCACGGGGACATCGAGGGGCAGGTCGTCGCCTTCTTCGTGATGGTCGTGGCCGCCGCCGAGGTGGTCGTGGGCCTCGCGATCATCATGCAGATCTTCCGAACCCGCAGGTCGGCGTCGCTCGATGACGCGAACCTGCTCAAGCACTAGAAGGCGACGTGGCAGTGACACAACATCACGCGTACCTCGCCGCCGATCCCGTGGTGGCGACCACGGCCGACAGCGCGGTGCTGTCGAACGCCTGGCTGCTGATCGCCCTGCCACTCGTGGGCGCGGCGATCCTGCTGCTGGGCGGGCGGCGCACCAACGGGTGGGGGCCGCTGCTGGCCACCGCCCTGCCGATCGGCTCCTTCGTCTGGGCGGTCCTCGCCCTGTTCGACCTCCTCGGCCGGAACGCGGCCGAGCGCTCCGTCTCCGTACCGGTCTACGAGTGGTTCGCGGCGGGTGACTTCTCCGCCCGGATCAACCTCCTGGTGGACCCGCTCTCGATCAGCTTCGTCCTGCTGATCACCTTCGTGGGCTCGCTCATCCACGTCTACTCGCTCGGCTACATGGCCGACGACCCGGCCCGGCGGCGGTTCTTCGCCTACCTCAACCTGTTCGTCGCGGCCATGCTCGTGCTGGTCCTCGCGGACAACTTCGTGCTGCTCTTCCTCGGCTGGGAGGGTGTGGGCCTCGCGTCCTACCTGCTCATCGGGTTCTGGCAGTACAAGCCCACGGCGGCCACCGCGGCCAAGAAGGCGTTCCTGATCAACCGGGTCGGTGACGTCGGCCTGCTCGTGGCGATCATGGTGATGTTCACCGTGCTCGGCGCGGTCAGCTTCAGCGACGTCTTCGCCGCGGTCCCGGGCGCCAGCGACGGCGTCCTCCTCGCGATCGGCCTGCTCCTGCTCCTGGGCGCCTGCGGCAAGTCCGCGCAGCTCCCGCTCCAGGCGTGGTTGCTGGACGCCATGGAGGGCCCGACCCCGGTGTCGGCGCTCATCCACGCCGCCACCATGGTCACGGCGGGCGTGTACCTGATCGTGCGCGCCGGGCCGATCTTCGAGGGCGCCCCGGTGGCGCAGACGGTCGTCATGACGGTCGGCGCCGCCACCATGATCGCGGGCGGCCTGATCGCCTCGGCCAAGGACGACATCAAGAAGTCCCTGGCCGGTTCCACCATGAGCCAGATCGGCATGATGGTGCTGGCCGCCGGGCTCGGCCCGGTCGGCTACGTCGCCGCCATCGCCCACCTGATCACGCACGGCTTCTTCAAGGCCGGGCTGTTCCTGGGCGCCGGTTCGGTCATGCACGGCATGAACGACGGCGTCGACATGCGCCGGTACGGCGGCCTGGCGTCGAAGATGCCGATCACCTTCGCCACCTTCGGCCTGGGCTACCTCGCCATCATCGGGGTCCCGTTCCTGTCCGGCTGGTGGACCAAGGAGAGCATCATCTCCGCCGCCTTCGGTATCGGCGGGACCGCCGGGGCGGTCTTCGGCACCGCGATCATCGCGGGCGCCGCGCTCACCGCCTTCTACATGTCGCGGATGGTCTTCATGACCTTCCTCGGAGAGAAGCGCTGGGACGAGGGCGTGCACCCGCACGAGTCGCCGGTGAGCATGACCGCACCCATGGTGGTGCTGTCGATCGGGTCGGTCGCCCTCGGCGCCTTCCTGGTCTTCGGCGACCGGTTCGCGGGCTTCCTCGCCCCGGCCATCGGCGCCGAGCCGCACCACTTCACCGTGGGCCACGCCTTCACCGCGCCCTACGGCATCGCCGCCCTGGTCGTGCTGGTCCTGGGCGTCGCCCTGGCCTGGTTCATGTACCTGCGCAATCCCGTGGCGCGCACCGCGCCCCAGGGCAACCTCGTCACCGACGCGGCCCGCAACGAGCTGTACGGCAACGAGATCAACGAGGGCCTGTTCATGCGACCCGGCCAGGTGCTCACGAAGGCGCTGGTCGTCATCGAGGACAAGGTCATCGACGGCGCGGTCAACGGGCTCGGTGCCGGGGTCGGAGACTCCTCCACCGGACTCGGCCGGACACAGACCGGGTTCGCCCGCACCTACGCGCTCACCATGCTCCTCGGCGCCGTGATCGTCGCCGCGACGCTGGTTGTGAGGTTCTAAATGCTCCCCTGGCTCACTCTCGCGATCGCGCTCCCAGCGATCGGCGCGGCCGTCATCTGGGCGCTGCCGCGCGTCAAGGCCCCGGCGGCGTCGGGCGGTGCCACGGCCTCGGCCGGCGCCGGGTCGGCCTCCGGCACGGCCACCGCCACCAAGGTCCGTCCCGCGACGGGCGGGGCGGCCTCGGCCGAGCCCGCCAAGCGCCTGGCCCTGGGCTTCTCCGTCGCGACCCTGCTGCTGGTCGTGGCGATGGCCCTGAACTTCGACACCTCCGGGGCGGGGGGCCTCCAGTTCGAGGAGGTCTACCCCTGGATCCCCTACTTCGGGGTCCACTTCGCGGTCGGCGTCGACGGCATCGCCCTCGTGCTGATCCTGATGTCCGTGATCCTCGTACCGCTGGTGGTCCTGGCCGCCTGGCGGGAACACGACGACCGGGACGACGGCGGGCGCGGCTACTTCGCGCTCATCCTCGCGCTCGAGGCGATGATGATCGGTGTCTTCGCCGCCACCGACGTCTTCCTGTTCTACGTGTTCTTCGAGGCCATGCTCATCCCGGTCTACTTCATGATCGGGCGCTACGGACGCGGCGCCGACCGCGCCAAGGCGGCCATGAAGTTCCTGCTGTACAGCCTCGCCGGCGGCCTCATCATGCTGGTCGCGGTGATCGGCGTGTACGTCATCGGCGGCACCTTCCTGTGGACGGAGCTCACCGACCCGGGCGGCGCCCTCGCGGCCGTCGACCCGGCCACCGCGCGCTGGCTCTTCCTCGGGTTCTTCATCGCCTTCGCGATCAAGGCCCCGATGTGGCCCGTGCACACCTGGCTGCCCAGCGCCGCCGGGTCGTCCAGCCCCGGCACCGCCGTCCTGCTGGTCGGCGTACTGGACAAGGTCGGCACCTACGGGATGCTCCGGTACTGCCTGGAGATGTTCCCCGCCGCCGTCTCGTGGTTCGTGTGGCCCGTGGTCGCGCTCAGCCTGGTCAGCATCTTCTACGGTGCGATCCTCGCGATCGGCCAGAGCGACATGATGCGCCTGGTCGCCTACACCTCGGTGTCCCACTTCGGCTTCATCACCCTGGGCATCTTCGCCCTGACCGAACAGGCCCAGGCCGGGGCCGCCCTCTACATGGTCAACCACGGGTTCGCCACCGGCGCGCTCTTCCTGATCGTGGGCTTCCTCATCGCCCGCCGGGGCAGCGCGAGGATCGAGGACTACGGGGGCGTCCAGAAGGTCGCGCCCAAGCTGGCCGGGGTCTTCCTGATCGCGGGTCTGGCCGGTCTGGCTCTGCCGGGCCTGGCCCCCTTCGTCAGCGAGTTCCTGGTGTTCGTCGGCGTGTACGCCTTCAGTCCGGTCCCGGCGGTCATCGCCGCGCTCGGCGTGGTCCTCGCGGCGCTCTACATCCTGTGGATGTACCAGCGCACGATGACCGGCCCCACCCCGGAGAAGCTGTCGGCGCTGCCGGACCTGTCCGGTCGTGAGACCTGGGCGGTCGCCCCGCTGATCGCCCTGATCATCGCGTTCGGCGTCTACCCGCAGCCCCTGCTCAACGTGATCAACCCCGCCGTCGAACGCACCGTGGAGGCCCCGGCCGACGAGGTGGCGGTCGCGGACGGCGACGCGGAAGGAGACGAGGAGTGATCCCCCTCAACCTCGCGGACGGGGCGCCCCCGGCGCTCCACGGAGTCACCGAGGCTCCACCGGTCCTGGACTGGTGGCTGCTCGCACCGTTCCTGGTGCTGTTCGGCGCCGGTGTGCTGGGCGTGCTCCTGGAGGCCTTCTGGCCCAAGGGGTCCCGGCGCACCGCGCAGATCGCCCTGGCGGCGGCCGCGCTGCTGGGCACGTTCCTCCTGCTGGTCCTCCAGGTGGAGGCGGTCGGTGACGGCACCACCATCGCCAACGGCGTGCTGGCCGTGGACCGGACGGTGCTCTTCTTCCAGGGCACCATCACCGTGCTGGCCCTGATCAGCCTCATGCTGATCGCCGAGCGGCGGGACGGCCGGGACGCGTTCTCGGCCCAGGCCGCCACGGTCCCGGGCAGCGAGGAGGAGCGCACGCACATCCTCGCGGGCTCGCAGCACACCGAGGTGTACCCGCTGGTGCTGTTCGCGGTGCTGGGCATGCTGATGTTCCCGGCCTCGAACGACTTCCTGGTCATGTTCATCGCCCTGGAGGTCATGAGCCTCCCGCTGTACCTGCTCTGCGGGCTGGCCCGCAGGAGGCGCCTGTTCTCGCAGGAGGCCGCGGTCAAGTACTTCCTGCTCGGCGCGTTCTCCTCGGCGTTCTTCCTGTTCGGCATCGCCATGGTCTACGGCTACGCGGGCTCGGTGAACTTCGGCGTGATCCGTCAGGCGGTGGAGTCCGGCGGGGCCGAGATCTTCCAGGACGGCAACGGCGAGCCGCTGCTGCTCATGGGCGTGGGCCTGGTCGCGATCGGCCTGCTCTTCAAGGTCGGCGCCGTGCCCTTCCACAACTGGAAGCCGGACGTCTACCAGGGAGCGCCGACCCCGATCACCGCGCTGATGGCCTCCTGCACGCTGGTCGCCGCCTTCGGCGCCCTGCTGCGGGTGTTCTTCGTGCCGTTCGGCACCTCGGCGGCGATCTGGGAGCCGATGCTGTGGACGGTGGCCATCCTGACGATGGTCGTCGCCGCGATCGTGGCCGTCACCCAGCGGGACGTCAAGCGGCTGCTGGCCTACTCCTCGGTGGTGCACGCCGGGTTCATCCTCACCGCCGTGGTCGCGGGCAGCGTCGAGGGCCTCGCGGGCGCCATGTTCTACCTGGCCGCCTACGGGTTCACCACGCTGGGCGCGTTCGCCGTCGTCACCCTGGTGCGCACCAGGGACGGCGGACAGGAGCTCGGGGACCTCGACCGCTGGGCGGGGCTCGGGCGCCGTTCGCCGGGGCTGGCCCTGGCGCTGTCGCTGTTCCTGCTGGCCTTCGCGGGTATCCCGCTGACCAGCGGCTTCATCGGCAAGTTCGCGGTGTTCGAGGCGGCCGTCGCGGCCGGGGCGACGCCGCTGGTCGTCATCGGCGTGCTCAGCAGCGCCGTCACCGCGTACTTCTACGTGCGGATCATCGTTGTGATGTTCTTCCGGGAATCCGAGGGCGAGGGTCCGACGGTGGCCCGTGCCGGAGTGCTCACCGGAAGTGTGATCACCGTGGGTGTGGCGGCGACCCTCGCGCTCGGAATCCTCCCGGGTGCCTTCCTTGACACGCTCCTGCCGTCCGGTGAACCGGGTCAGGAACCGGCCGCGGTGATGGTCGACCAGGTCACGGAGGTATCCGCCGACGAGTGAGTGCCGACCCGGGTGTGGCTTTGGACCTTCATTCCGGGTCGGATACCGTGGCAAGTCGGATCATGTTCATGTGCTGAGCGTGTGGTGGCCTCCTCCCGAGGGGGCCACCAGCACGCCCGTTCAACAGGTGGAGCTTTACGGTGAGCGGTGCTGTCCCGAGCGGTTTTCTCGCTCTGCCGAGAGTCGACCCGTCCCTCGCCCGGGAGGTCCAGGACGACCTGGAGAAGGTCGAGGAGTTGCTGAGGGAGTCGGTGCGGTCCAGCGACCCCATGCTGACCGAGGCCGCCTCCCACCTGCTGGCCGCCGGAGGCAAGCGCTTCCGCGCCATGCTGGTGCTGCTCGCGGCGCACTTCGGTGACCCCCGGGTCCCCGACCTCATCCCGGCGGCGGCGGTGGTCGAGCTGACCCACGTGGCCACCCTCTACCACGACGACGTGATGGACGAGGCGGAGCTGCGGCGGGGCGAGCCCAGCGCCAACCAGCGCTGGGGCAACACCATCGCGATCCTCACCGGCGACTACGTGTTCGCCAAGGCCTCCACCATGCTCGCGGACCTGGGCACCGAGGCGGTCCGGCTCCAGGCCGAGACCTTCGCGCGCCTGGTCCAGGGGCAGATCCTGGAGACCTCGGGGCCGCGCGACGGCATCGACCCGCTCGACCACTACCTCAACGTCATCGACGACAAGACGGCGTCGCTGATCGCCTCGTCGGCCGAGTTCGGCGGCATGTTCGGCAAGGTCGACCCGGAGACGGTGGGCACCCTGACCCGCGCCTGCGACGCCCTGGGCATGGCGTTCCAGCTGGCCGACGACATCCTGGACGTGGCCAGCGAGAGCGCCGACTCGGGCAAGGTCCCCGGAACGGACCTGCGCGAGGGCGTGCTGACGCTGCCGATGTTCTACGCGATGCGCTCGCGGGACCCGGCCGACGAGCGGCTGAAGTCGCTGCTGGGCCGCCCGCTGGGCGACGCCGAGGCGGAGGAGGCCCTGGGCCTGCTGCGTCCGCACCCGGCGATGGCCGAGGCCGACGCGACACTGCGCGGCTGGGCCGAGAAGGCCCGCGCGGAACTGTCCACCCTGCCGGACATCCCGGCGCGGGACGCCTTCCTGTCCCTGTGCGACTACGTGGTGGAGCGCTCCGGCTGATCCGCTCCGGAACACGTCGCGGGCCCCGCCCGGAACCACGGTTCCCGGCGGGGCCCGCGTGCGTGTGTGTGGGCGGACCGGGCGCGGGGGCTCAGACGGCGGGCAGCGGGACGCCCAGCCTCCTCCGGGTGCGCGCGTACTCGGCCGCCGGGTTCCGGGCCATGTGGCCCCACAGGTTGCCCTGGCCGTGGGGGACGACGGTCCCGGCCCGTTCGAGGACGGCCGCCGCGCGCTCGTCCTCGAAGCACAGGGCGAGCGCGGAGCCGAAGGCGTGCGCGTCGCGGGCCACCAGGGGGTAGTCCGGATCGCCCTCCAGCCAGCGGTCGGCCGCCGCGACGATCTCCGCCGTCACGGCCGTCTCCGTGTAGTGGATCGTGAGCAGGTCGCGCGTCTCGCCGACGGTCTCGGCCTCCTGCTCCCTGATCCAGTAGAGGGCCTTCTCGTAGTGGGCCTGGGGGACCAGGACCAGGGAGCGGTCCCCGGCGGGGGCCTCCCGGACCACCTCCCGCGCGAAGGCGAACATCTGCTCCTCCGAGCCCGACCACTTCCGGCTCAGCACCTGGAGCCGGGACTCCAGGGAGGCGTGGTGGCGCGGGTCGAGCGCGACGATCCGCTCCCACAGGTGGTCCAGCTCCTCGCGTGCCATGCCGGACCCGAGCCCGTACCACTGGAGCTGGTCGAGCGCGGTGGGGGTCAGGCTCATCCGGGCCGCGTACGCGAGCGGCTCGAAGGCCGGGGCCAGCGTCTCCCGGAAGCGCTCGAAGCGGTCGTGCCCGACGTCCTTGGCCCACCGGCCCGAGCGGATCGCCCAGGCGGCCCTGATCCGTGTGACGCCCGCCCACATGAGCAGGTCCGGTTCCGGATCCGGCTGGTCCATCCCGGCCTCCAGGGTGCCGAGGAGCGCCGTCCCCTCCTTGGAGAGCAGGTGGAGGCGCAGGGCGCGCAGCTGGGGGTCGTCCACGGACAGGAGGGCCAGCCCAGAGGCGACGTCGCCGTCGAGGACGACGGGGAGTGCCGCGGCGAGTTCCGGGTCGTGCCAGGCGTCGCCGTGGGTGAGGCCGTGTCTGCGCACGACCTGATCATCGCTCCGGCCGAGGAGCTTGCTGAGAACCATGTCCTGATTCTTGTGCGCCCGGAAGGGGACGAACGCGGCCTACGGGATCGAAACGGCAACGTTTGGGGGCCGGAGGGGTCCGCGACCGACGCCACCCGTCGGACGGCCCACTCTCCGTGACGTGACCCCCGGCCCGAAGGTCGGGACCGTGCCGTGCCCTCGGAGGAGACGTTGACAGTGATTTGAACGTACGTACAATCAAACCACCGAACTCGTCCTCAGGAGGCCGACATGACCCCAGTACGCGTCCTCGTCTCCGGCGGAGGCATCGCCGGCCCCGCGCTGGCGTACTGGCTGCGCCGACACGGCATGCGTCCGACCGTCGTGGAACGGGCACCGGCGGTGCGGGACGGCGGTCACCGCCTCCAGATCGAGGGGCCCGGAGTCGGGGCCCTGTGCCGCATGGGCCTCCTGGACGAGCTCCGGGGACTGGGCGTCCCCTCGCCCGAAGGGATCCGCCTCGACTACGGGGGAGGCCGGGGAGCGGTGATCCCCGGAGTGTCCACCCTCGTCTCCGGGGAGCCCGGGCTCGTGCTCCGCAGGGGGGACCTGTGCACGGCGCTCCACCGGCACGTCCGCGATGACGCCGAGTACCTGTTCGACGACTCCGTGACCGCCCTCCACGAGTCCGACGACGGCGTCACCGTGAGCTTCCTGAACCGGGAGCCGCGCGTCTTCGACCTCGTCGTGGGCGCGGACGGCACGCACTCCCACCTCCGCTCCCTGGTCTTCGGTCCGGAGGACCGCTTCCGGCGGTACCTGGGCACCAACCTGGTCCTCTTCGACGTCGACCGTCACCGGACCCCCTCCGACCACGTCGTCGGACACGTCCGATCCGGGCGGGGACTTCTGCTCGCACCCCTGCCCGACCCCGCGCGCGAGGAGTGCACGGTCCTCACCAGGGACCGCGCACCCGTGACCGACCCCGAGACGCACCGGAGGTCGCTGCGGGAGCGCTTCGCGGGCGACGGCGCGGCGACGGATCGTGCCCTGGCGGCCATGGACGAGGCCCCGGCGGTGCACGTGGCACCCAGCGCGCAGATCCGCATGGACACCTGGACCCGGGGCCGGGTGGCCCTGCTCGGGGACGCAGGCTACTGCCCCGACCCGATGACCGGCCAGGGAAGCACCCTCGCCCTGGTGGGGGCGTGCGCGTCCTCGGCGGCGCGATCGTCCGGGCGCGCGGCGACCACCGGGTCGCCCTCCCCGCCTACGAGCGGGCGATGCGCCCGTTCGTCGACGCCAACCTGGCCATGGGCGGCACGAACACCGGGCTGGTCGCACCGGACACCGGCCCGACCGGGCTGAGGGCGCGCTCATGGGTCCTGCGCGGCCTCACCCGGCTCTCCTCCCTCGTCGGGACCCCACCCGGGATGCGGCGGGCCTACGAGTTCCCGCTCGGGGAACACGTCCCGCACTGAGCGGACACGACGGCGGCGCCGCCCCGGTGCGTGGGGCGGCGCCGCGATGTCGGTACGGGAGGACTACCTCACCAGGGGGAGGGCCTCGGAGCCCGGCAGGTCCATGAAGGTGGGGTGCTGGACCATGCCCTCGGGGGTCTCCTGCTCGGCGGTGCCGCCGTCGATGGAGACGAGGTCACTGGTGTCCAGGTCGTTGAGCAGGTCCGTGCCCCGGCTCAGGCCGTTGACCAGGTCCTCGGCGGTGGTGGTGTCGATGCCCTCAGCCACCTGGGGCAGACCGGCGTCGGCCAGCGGGCCCTGGAGGGAGACCGGCTCCGCGGAGCCGAGGTCGGACGCACCGGCCGCCAGGGCGTTGGTCAGGTCGGTGACGCGGGGAGCGTCCGGGGCCTCCGCGAGGGTCATGGGGGCCGTGGGGGAGCTCTGCGGAACGGTGGTGAGGTCGCGGTCCTCCCAGGCGCGGTTCCCCACCATGCCCAGGACCTCCTCCTCCCCGAGGTTCACGTAGTTGTCGGCGGTCAGCTCGGTGGACTCGACCACGTCCTGGATCTGGCCCGGGGTCTCCAGGCCGAAGGCGGCGGCCAGGTCCCACACGTTGGGCGCGGTGAGGTCGGCGCCCTCCGGCGGGACGGCGGCGCTCGTGTGGACGGGCGTGGGCCGGGGCTCGGACAGGGCGGTGACCGGGTTGAGCTCTTCCAGCACCAGGGCGTTGTCACCGGTGAGCTCGGTGACGTTGCCCGTGACGTCGTCCAGGGAGGGCGCCTCGCTCAGCTCGGGCAGGCGGCGGTCCTCCAGGCTGGGGAGCTGGGTGGTGTCCAGCTCGGGCAGGACCAGCATCTCGTCGCGCAGGTCGGCGACTGCCTGGACCGTGTGGGGCAGCACCTCGGTGGCGGTGGACTCGGTGGTCGTGCCCGCCTGACGGGCGGTGCCCTCCACGGCGGTCCCGGCGTCCTGGGCGGTGGACTCCAGGTGCCGTCCCACGGTGTGACCGACGGTGTCGTGCGGGTCGCCGTCAAGGCCGGTGGCGTCCTGCGTCCTGGTGACGGTCTCGGAGAGCCGCGACTCGGGGAGGACGGCGCCCAGGTCGGGGGCGGGCTTCTCGGCGTTGGCGGTCTCCTGGAGCTCGGCCAGCGCGCGGTCGGCTATCGGGGTGACGCCCTCGGGGGCGAGCGTGTTCACGGTCGGGGCCACACCCTCGACGAGCGCGCGCTCGACGACGGGCGAGAGCGCCTCCGCCGGGGTGGCCAGCGCCTCGGCTCCGGCGACGCCGGCGCCGAGGGCCACGAAGCCCGCGGTGCCCGTGACGAGGAGTACGGCTCGGGCGGAGAAGCGCTTGGTGTGCGTCATGGTTTTCCTTCCCTGGTGAAGCTCTGGATGAACGGGACGGCCGGGCGGCCGTGGGGAGCCGGGGCGGACCACCGGCTGACGTGAATCACGTGAACGAGGGCACGGGACTCAGGTCAGCTCCCAGGAGAAACGTGCTGGGAACGGTCCGGGGGCGCCTCAGGGCGCCCGGGGCGGGACCGTTCGCTAGTCCGGCGAGACCGTGAGGTCGTCGGCCGGGTCGGCGGGCACGGTGTGCAGCCGGTGCGCGGCCAGGCGCACGGCGTCGGCGGTCGGCGCGGGAAGCGGCGCCGCCGTGAGGTAACCGGCGACGGAGGGCACGGGGGCAGGTCCGTTGGCGGTGGGCGCGGGCGACCCGGTGGCGGGCTGCACGCGCTGGTGCTCGGAGACGCCGTCGGCGTCCTCTCGCTCGGAGCCGGTCGGGTCGGAGCCCGGGGCCGTGGTGGCCTGGTGGGAGGCGGTCGTGGGCGGCACGGGTACGTCGCGGCCCTCGGACCGCTCGGCGCGCTCGGAGTCCGCGTCGTCCTCGGCGGCCCGGTCCCCCTTGGTCTCCTCCGGGGCGTCCGCTTCACGGGAGGCACGCGACTCGGAGAGCGGAGGTCCCTGAACGAGAGTGCGCTCGACCGTCTCCTCGCGGCGGTCGATCTCCGCGACGAACCCGCGCACCTCGGCCACGGCGGGCTCGGGCAGGCTGACGGCGGCCTCCGCGGTGTCCGCGGTGCCCTTCTCCAGGCGCTGGTGCACGGTGCCGAGGGTCGTGGCCACCGGCTCGGTGACCTCCTCGGGCACGATGCCCAGCCTCGGCGCCCCGCCCAGCCCGAGGGCCTCGCCCGTGGCGGAGGCGGTCTCGGAGACGGGGGTCCCGAGGGCGCCCGCGCCCAACGCGCTGGTGTCCGCCTGGGCCGGTGCGGCGCCGAAGAGCCACAGCACGGCGAGGAGGGCGCCCAACAACAGAGGCAGGCTGATCGCGGAGGGCACCACCGCGCACACGGCCGAGGCGGCACGGAGCGTGCCGGTTCGGCTGGTGCGAGGAATCAAGGGGGCCCTCCGGGACGTGTGACCAGGTCGGGGGCGGGACAGAGCCCGGCCCCACGACCTGACGTTAGCACAGTGTCACTGAGGGTAGTTTTGTTTGACCGAAACCGCCCGGGTCAGGGTCTGACGGCCTCACGACGGGCCGCGGCCCGGGCCCGCGAGCCGCGCACCTGGTCGAAGACGAAGACGCACACCGCCAGCCAGACGAAGACGAACCCGATCCACCGGCTCAGCGGCATCTCCTCGCCCTGGACCAGCCAGCCGATCAGGAAGATCATGGTCGGCGCGATGAACTGGAGCATGCCGATCACGCTGAGCGGCACCTTGCGGGCCGCCACCCCGAACAGCAGCAGCGGCAGCGCGGTGACGAACCCGCCGCCCACCAGCAGCGCGGTGTGCCCGGGCGAGACCGACAGGGCGGTGCCCGCCCCGGTGGCCTCCAGGTAGACGACGAACCCCAGCGCCGGCAGGAACATCACCAGCGTCTCGACCGTCAGGCTCTGCATGCCGTCGAGGCTCACGTACTTTTTCACCGCGCCGTAGGCGGCGAACGAGGTGGCCATCAGCAGTGAGAGCCACGGGGTGGAGCCGTAGGCCACGGTCATCACCCCGACCGCCACCACGCCGAGCCCCACCGCCACCCACTGGGCGGCGCGCAGGCGTTCGGAGAAGAGGACCACGCCGAGGCAGACCGTCATCAGGGGGTTGATGAAGTAGGCCAGCGAGGCCTGGAGCGTCTGGGCGGAGGAGACGGAGTAGATGAACCCCCACCAGTTCAGCGAGATGAGCACCGCGGCCGCCCCGACCGGCAGCAGCTGCCGGGGGTTGCGCAGCACCTGGGGCAGCCAGGACCAGCCGCGCCGGGCCAGCAGGAGGAACACGCACATGGCGAGGAGGGCCCACACCATGCGGTGGGCGAGGACCTCGGCGGGTTCCGAAGCGGAGAGAAAGGGCCAGTAGAGGGCGGCGAAGCCCCACATGAGGAAGGCGGTCGCCCCGAGGGCGACACCGCGGTTGGAGTCCGACACAACGGCAATGGTAGGACGAATCTCCCCACCTGTCTCCGTCCGTCCCAGCCTGTGGACAACCTTCGGGGAACCCCTGGACGCGCCGGATAGCCTGGAGACATGTTCGGCAGAAGAACCACCATGGTCGACCCCGCCCAGGCCCTTCCCGGCCGGGACACCGCGATGCCGGTGCCCTTCGGCCACACGGTGCTGGGCACCCGGCTCACCCCGCCCTACCCGGAGGGCAGCGAGATCGCGGACGTCGCGATGGGCTGCTTCTGGGGCGCGGAGCGCACCTTCTGGAGGCTCGGAGCGGAGCGCGGGATCATCACCACCGCTGTGGGCTACGCGGGCGGCTACACGCCCAATCCCACCTACGAGGAGGTGTGCTCGGGCATGACCGGTCACACCGAGATGGTCCGCGTGGTCTTCGACCCGTCGCGGATCACCTACACGGAGATCCTCAAGGTGTTCTGGGAGGGCCACGACCCCACCCAGGGGCTGCGCCAGGGCAACGACGTCGGCTCGCAGTACCGGTCGGCGATCTACTACCACTCGGAGGCCCAGCGCGAGGCGGCCGAGGCCACCCGCGACGCCTTCCAGCCGGTCCTGACCCGCTCGGGCTTCGGCCCGATCACCACCGAGATCGCCCCGCTGAAGGCCTTCTACTTCGCCGAGGACTACCACCAGCAGTACCTGTCCGACGCGAAGAACCCCAACGGCTACTGCGGTATCGGCGGCACGGGCGCCAGCTGCCCGATCGGCGTGGCCTCCAGCGACGACTGACCCGCGCCCTGGCCGCATGCGGCCAGGGCCCAGGTCAGGGCACTCCAGAAGCGTGATCGAAGGTCCTCAGGGCGCCGGAGTCCGGTCACGTACCGTCGCCCCCTGGTAGAGATGGGCAGTGCCTCCCCTTGCTCTTGGTGATGGTTGCCCATCCCCCGCGTGCCTCCTGGAGTCCCATGTCCGACGAAGCCGGTGTCAACCCCTTCGCATCCCTGTCCAAGGCCGAGCTCGCCGAGGAGATGTCCGAGGCGATGGTCTATCTCGGTGTCGACTTCGAGACCGCCGTCGATGACCTGCGCGGTGTGGTTTCCCGGCACGTCACGGCGGGGCTGGGTGACTTCGAGACGGACACCTGCCAGCACATTCGGTCCGTGGCGGACCATGGCATCGGGCTGGCCATGAACGTCCAGGGAGCCACGATCGAGATCGTCGACACCGACCACGAGAATGCTGAGGCCTACCAGGAGGGGCTGGAGGCGCTGGACCTCCAGATCAACTTCCCCTGACCAGCTCCCTCCGGTAGGAACGGATATCCCCCCATGTCTATCCCCGCCATGTCTCTGGGCCTTCCCCCGGACATCGACGCCGAGCCCTCGGCCATCGAGAGCGGCGCGGAAACCCTCGACGGAATCTGTCAGACGATGTACGGGCGAGCCGAAGGCCTGGATGGTCAGTTCACCAACACGGCCATCGAGTTCACTGACCTCGTCTCCTGGGACATCAGCTCAGCTGCGGCCAAGGAACTGGAGTCCTGGCGTGAGGCCGGGGTCGCTCTGACGAACGGTGCGGCCGTCCTTCGGCTGTGGGCCGAGGACATCAAGGCCTATCGTCTGGTCCGCTCCGAACTCCAGCAACGCTGGGAGACCGCCAAGATCATCGCCCAGACCAGGGTGGACAGCCCGGTGGTCTCCGCCAGCACGAGCGGCCGCAGTGGGGGCTTCGCTGAGGGGGTCGTCGACGCCGTCACCAGTACCAAGGCGAGTCGTGAGTCCGAGGAGAAGACGGCACTGATGGGTCTGGCCTGCGAACTCGCTCTTGAGCACGACGCCGCGTGGGAAATTCTGATGGACCAGGCCGACCAGGTGGAGAAGGACCTGAGGGAAGGGCCGAGCGAGAAGACCCTGGAGCGCCTGGTCGACTCCGGGCACCTTGGTTGGAGCTGGGCTGGGGTTCTTCCTGATGGTGAAGCGCCTATGGAAGAGTTCACCGAGAACGCGACCCCCGGTGCGGTCAACGTCTGGTGGAACTCTCTGAGTCAGTCGGACCAGCAAGCTGCGATGGAGGACTACCCCGAGATCCTGCGCGGGTTGGGCGGTATTCCTGTAGTCGTGCGCGACGAACTCAATCGGGATTATCTTGAGGAGTTGATTGAGGGAAATCTTGGGGCGGCGGCAGTTGACCCAAAGGTTGGTCTGGGTTCACTGAATCTTCTGGGTGATCTGGACCTTATGCGTGAGATCTTGAAGGACGATGATAAATTCCTGATCGATATTGATCCCATGGCGCCCGGAGGGGGAGCTGCTGTCATCTCTACCGGAAATCCTGATTTGGCAGATAACGTGTCTACCATGGTTCCCGGGATGCTCAACGACGCAGGCGGCATGGGGGTCCTGGTCGGGCGGGCCGACGATATCCATTCTTCCATGAATGGAAATGACCCGAGTTCCGAGAACGCCAGCACCACGTGGATGGGGTATAATACGCCTTTCTCGGGTGGCTGGAGTCCAGGCGAGGCTTCCAGTGACCTCAACGATTTCCAGGAGGGCCTGAGGGCGACGCATCAGGGTGGCTCCCCCTCACACAACACCGTCGTCGGACACAGCTTCGGCGGCTATGTGGCAGGGGTCGCAGCAAATCCAGATTTCCATGGAGTGCCCGGGGATCTGGACGCTGACGCGCTAGTGCTCATTGGCGCTCCCGGAGCAAGCGTCCAGAATGTGAACGACCTCAGTGTGGATGAGGAAAATGTTCACATCATCCAGGGCGATGACGACGCCATCGAGACTGCGCGGGAGCTGTCCGGTATGGCGAGCGATGGTTTCGGAACGGCGCTGCATGCGGAAGAGTTCTATGCAGACCCGGAGAACCCTGGTGAGACTCTGGGCAACCGGCTCGACCCAGAGGAAGACACTGGTCACAGCGGTTACTTCGAGGATGAGGAGAGCCTGGGTTACTTGGGAGATGTGCTCACCGGGGGGCGTCCCTGATGGCTGGATCCCCCTCCGGCGACCCATTGGAGACAGGGGCTGACCAAGACCCCGGATCATGCGAGCCCTCGGGCCGGGAAGCCCCACCTGAGGAGTGGCCTGGGATCCGTCATCGGTGGCTCCTCCTGACGCTCGCTCTGGGGGCGGGATTCGTCTGCGGATCGCTTGCGGCGTTCGTCAACGGGTTACATCCCGAGGACGGCGGGTTCCTGGAACTGTCAGTCGGCCTCTACGTCGTGCCTCCCGTCCTGCTCGGCTTGTTGGCGGCGAGGCCCGGGCTGGCGACGGTCACCGGCCTGTCCGTCTACTTGGCAGCGGTCCTGGGACATCTGATGGTCTCGGTGACGCTCGTGGACGACGTCAACGTGTTGGAGTACCGGGCGTGGGTCCTGGTGGGCCTCGTTGTAGGGCCCCTTCTGGGATTTCTCGGGGACCGGTTCCGCTCAGGGTCCACGTTCGCCCGGGGGTTCGCGGGCGGTCTCCCCCTGGGGTTGGTGGCGGTTTTCGCATGCCTGTCCTTCCAGGTCTCCTCGGTGTCCGGGAGGGTCGGCGTTCACCCGGTCCCCGTGCTTGTGGAGGCGCTCCTGACCCTGCTGCTGCTTGCGCTCTGCCGAGGTTGGAAGACCCGGGGCACGGCAGTACTGTGCGCGGCGGCGCTCGTCCTGCCGCTGGCCTTCGGAGTGGCCGCCCTTTTCATGCTCGTGTGGGTCGCGAGCGGGGACTACTGACCACATCGACTCCCGATTCCACTGGGCCACCGCGCCATCGGCTCCGGCTGTTGGGTTCGAAGGGTGAGGGCCTCACCGACGTGCCCCCGGAATACGCCCAGAACGATCTCGAGTACTGCGGGTGGCTGGTCATCGGCCTCGTCTTCGGGGCGCTACTGGGCCATTTCGGCTTCCGCCTCCGTTCCGAGCGGACCATGCGGCGGGTGATGGGCGCCGCAGTGATCGTCGGCCTGTTGCTCGCTCCCGTGTACGTCTGGCAGGATTCTCCGACCCCCCGCTGAGGTCGGTCGATCCACGCCTGTACCTCTTCGACCTCTGCGCGGCGGTCCTGGTCCTCTTGGCGTTTCGGGGACGGCACCCAGGGTGATCGCTCTGGTCGTCAGTGAGCCCTTCGCGGTGCTCTTCGGCGTCCTGTCGGTGTTCCCCTCCATTTTCCTGTGGGCCTCCGGAGGGGTCGCTGACCACGGAAGAGACCCGATCGCTGACCCCGGGTAACGAAAACCTGACTTGCGTTTCAGGTAACGAACAGATATCGGTGAAGGTGTGCGAGTCGATGAAGCCCCCCAAAACGCCGTAGCCCCGCCTCCCGTAGCCCCAGCGGTCTCCAGGACCGCGTGGATGGGTTTCGCGCGGGTGGCCGCCATGGCCGCCGTCGTGCTGGTGCACGCCTATTCGCCGTTCGTGAGCACGACCTACACCGACCTGGGCGGTCCCACCTGGTGGGGGGCGCACGTGGTGGACGCCGCGCTGCGCTGGTGCGTGCCGGTGTTCGTCATGATCAGCGGAGCGCTCCTGCTGCGCCCGCGTGACGAGGACGTCGGGGGGTTCTACCGGAAGCGGTGGGCCCGGATCGGCGTCCCCCTGCTCGTGTGGACCGCCGCCTACCTGCTGTGGCAGTTCTGGCGTGACGGCCTCGGCTTCCCCGACTCCGTGGCCCAGGCGGCCTCGGGTTCACCCTCGATCCACCTGTACTTCCTGTACGTCATCGCCGGTCTCTACGTGTTCACGCCCTTCCTCCGCACGGTGGTGGCGCACACCTCGCGCACGGGCCTGTGGTGGTTCGCCGGCGCGGCCCTGTCCGTGGGCATGGTCGACCAGCTGTCCGCCCTGGTCGACGGAGTCGGCGGCGTCACCGCCGCCACGAGGTTCCTGCCGTTCCTCGGCTACTACCTGCTGGGATGGCTGGTGGCGGAGCGGGAGCAGGGACCGCGCGACGCCCTCCACGGTTCGGTGGCCCTGGTCCTGGGCACCACCGGGACCGTCCTGGGCGCCTGGGGCGCCGCCGCCACAGCGGGCGAGTGGGGGACCGGAGCCGCGTACGTCTACGACTTCCTGTCCCCGACCGTGATCGTCGCCTCGGTCGGCGCCTTCCTCCTGCTGCGCGCCTGGGGCACCCAGGTGGCGGGGCTGGGCCCGGAGAGCCGGGTGAACCGGGCGATCGCGGTCCTGTCCGGGCTGAGCTTCGGGGTCTACCTCGTGCACGTCATGGTCTTGTACACGCTGCGGGACCTCGGCGGGACCCCCGACGGACTGGTGGGCCTGACCCTCGCCGCCGGGTACGCCGTCGCCACGACGCTGATCAGCCTCGCCCTGGTGGCCGTCGCCCAGCGGATCCCCCTCCTGCGCGCCACCGTCTAGGGTCGGGGCCATGGACTGGCTGGAGCGTGTCGGATCGATCAGGCGCTGGAGCCGCGACGGCTACCGCGCCCCGCACAAACCCCTCCTCCTTCTGTACGCGCTCGGGCGGCACCAGCGGGGGAGCGGCCCGGAGTTGGTGTACAGCGAGGTCGAGGCCGAACTCGACCGGTTGCTGCGGGAGTTCGGGCCGAACCGGCGGACCACCTCCGCCTACCCGTTCCACCACCTGGTCAGCGACGGGTTGTGGAGGGTCACCACGCCGGGAGGCGGCGGGTCTCCCGGGGCGAGCCCGCCGAAGCTGCGTGACGGAGCCAGGGGCGCACTGGTCCCGGAACTGTCCGCAGAGCTCGACCGGGACCCGGCGCTACGCGGCAGGATGGCGCGCCTCCTGCTCGACGGCAACTTCGAGCCCTCCCTGCACGCGGACATCCTCGCGCTGGTGGGCCTGAGCCTCGGACCCGGGCCCGGTGCCACGGTGCAGGATCGCGATCCGGGATTCCGCGCCCTGGTGCTGAGTGCCTACGAGTACCGGTGTGCCTTCTGCGGCTACGAGGGTCTGATCGACGGGACCCCGGTGGGCCTGGAGGCCGCGCACGTCCGCTGGTGGGCCTTCGACGGGCCGGACGATCTCGCCAACGGCCTGTGCCTGTGCTCCATGCACCACCTGCTCTTCGACAAGGGCGTGCTCGGGGCGTCCCCGGACCGCACGGTGACCGTCTCCAGCCGGTTCGCCGCACGTTCCCCGGCCGCCGAGAGGGCGGTGTTCTCCCTGGAGGGCGCGCCGGTCCTCCGCCCGCGACGCGGCTGTCCCACCGTGGCCGACGACCACCTGGAGTGGCACACGCGGCAGGTCTTCCGAGGGCCCGCGCGGGAGGTGGGCGGCGGAGACCGGGCCACCGGGACACCCGGTTCGGAGCGGTCTCCGGAGGAACTCTGGTAACCCCTTGCGCCACACCCGTAACGGCCTCCGCCGCGTGACCAGCGCTTCGTCGCCCCGGGCTCTCCCCTCACCCCTGAGGGCTCCTTTCCCGGGGGAGGGGCGCTGCGTAGTCTCGGGACACCCGTGGCGCCTTCGGCCCGCGGACCACCACCTCCAGGGGGAGAGTCCATGACGGCCCTGCACGGGTTGACGGTCGACCACGTCAGAATCCACACGGCGGACGCGGAGAAGGCCGCCCTGCGTATGCGCGACGGGTACGGGATGGACACCCTGGCCGAGAGCGTCCAGAACGGCACCGAGCGGTCCACCATGGTCGGCGCCGGGGGGATCAGGATGGTGTTCACCCAGGCGCTCACCGGCGACCACCCGGTGGCCGACTACGTCCGCGCGCACGGGGACGGGGTCGCGGACATCGCCCTCACGGCCGGGGACGCCCGGGCCGCCCACGACCTCGCGGTCTCCCGGGGCGCGGAGTCGGTGGCCGCGCCCACCGAACGCGACGGCGTGGTCACCGCCACCGTCGGCGGGTTCGGGGACGTCACGCACACCTTCGTCGAACGCGCTCCCGGCACCGACGCGCGCCGCCTGCCCGGCCTGTCCCCGGTGGCCGGAGGCGGGGCGGCGGACCTCGGGCTGCTCACCGTCGACCACCTCGCGGTCTGTCTGGCACCGGGCGGGCTCGACCCCACGGTCGAGTACTACCGGACCGTCCTGGGCTTCGAGCTGATCTTCGAGGAGCGCGTCGTCGTCGGTTCGCAGGCGATGGTCTCGCGCATCGTCCGCTCCGCCGGGGGAGACGTCACCCTCACCCTCATCGAACCGGACCAGGACCTCGACCCCGGCCACATCGACGACTTCGTGCGCGACCACGGTGGTCCCGGGGTCCAGCACATCGCCCTGAGCACCGCCGACGCGGTGAGCACGGTCGGGGCGCTGCGGAGGCGCGGGGTCGCCTTCCTGGCCACCCCCGACGCCTACTACCGGCTGCTGGCTGAGCGACTCGACCTGCGTCGGCACTCGGTCGAGGAGCTCCGGGAGCTGGACATCCTCGTGGACGAGGACCACGACGGCCAGCTCTTCCAGATCTTCGCGCGCTCCACCCACCCGAGGAACACCGTGTTCTTCGAGGTGATCGAACGCCTGGGCGCCACCACCTTCGGCAGCGGCAACATCCGGGCCCTGTACGAGGCGGTGGAGCAGGGGCGCGAGGACTGACCCCGGACACGGGAGCGGCCCCCGGGGGACGGTACCCGGGGGCCGCTGGAGGACACGGGAGGGTCAGACCCGCTCGGTGGTCCTCTCGGCCCTGCGGGCCGCGCTACGGCGGCGCACCAGGGAGATCACCGGGATCAGCGCCGCCACCAGGACCAGGGCGTACAGCCCGATCGAGATGCCGCTGCCCACCAGGATCGCCGGGTCGCCGGAGGAGGCGGCCAGCGCGCGGCGGAACTCGGTCTCCGCGATCGGGCCCAGCACCACGCCGATCAACGCGGGTGCGACCGGGACCCCGAAGGTCCGCATCGCCAGACCCAGCAGGGCGACGGCCAGCAGCATCACCAGGTGCGTCACCGAGGTGTTGATGGCGTACACCGCCAGCACCGAGAACAACGTGATGCCCGCGTACAGGTACGGCTTGGGCAACTTCAGCAGCTTGGCCCACAGCGGCGCGAACGGCAGGTTGATCACCAGCAGTAGGACGCTGCCGATCAGGAGCGAGGCCAGCAGGGTCCACACCAGGTCGGCGTTGCGCTCGAACAGCACCGGGCCCGGCTGGAGCCCGTACTGCTGGAAGGCGGCGAGCATGATCGCGGCCGTGGCGGAGGTCGGCAGACCCAGGCCCAGCAGCGGGACCATCGTCCCGGCCGCGCTGGAGTTGTTGGCCGACTCCGGACCGGCCACGCCCTCGATCGCGCCCTGGCCGAACTCGCTCTTCTCCCCGGTCCTGCGCTCGCGGCGCTCGGCGAGCTTGCGCTCCAGGCCCAGGGACAGGAAGGTCGGGATCTCGGCGCCGCTGCCGGGGATCGGCCCGAAGGCGCTGCCCAGCGCGGTGCCGCGCAGCCACGGCTTCCAGGAGCGGCGCAGGTCCTTGCGGCCCAGCCACGGACGGCCGGTGCGGATCGCCGCGAAGTTCGGCGCGGACTTTCCGCGCGCCGCGATGTAGAGCACCTCACCGAGGGCGAGCAGGCCCACGGTGACGATCACGATGTCGATCCCGTCCAGCATGCTGGACGAACCGAAGTCGAACCGGGCGGCCCCGCTCTGCCCGTCGATCCCCACGAACCCGATGGCCAGACCGATGAGCAGCGAGGCGATGCCGCGCACCACCGAGCCGGACACGACCGCGGCCACGGCGACGAACGAGAAGACCGTCAGCGCGAAGTACTCGCCGGGTCCGAAGTTGAGCGCGAACGCCACCATCACCGGGGCGAACAGCGCCACCACGAGCGTGCCGATGATGCTCGCCACGAACGAGCCGATCACGGCCGTGCCGAGGGCCTGGGCGGCCCTCCCCTTGAGCGCCATCTTGTGGCCCTCGTAGGTGGTGGCGATCGATGACGCCTGGCCCGGGGTGTTGAGCAGGATCGAGGTGGTGGCGCCGCCGAACATGCCGCCGTAGTACACACCGGCGAAGAGGATGAACGCGCTGGTGGGGTCGAGGCGGAAGGTGACGGGCAGCAGCAGGGCCACCGCCATGGCCGAACCCATGCCGGGCAGGACGCCCACGGCGGTGCCGAGCAGCACGCCGAGGAAGGCCCACATGAGGTTCTGGGGCGTCAGCGCGGCGGTCAACCCGTCCGCGAGGTTGATCAGAGTGTCCATCAGAGCACCATCTCCAGGAAGCCGCCCGGCAGGCTGAGCCCGAGGCCGAGCGAGAAGCCGACCTGGACCGCCGCGGACATCGACAGCGCCACGATCGCGTCACGCAGGTAGGCGCGGGCACCGAAGGCGTAGGCCACGATCCAGAACAGCAGGGCCCCGGCGAGCAGCCAGCCCACGAACTCCAGCAGCGCGACGTGCACCACCAGGCCCGCCAGCACCAGCAGGACCGGGCGGCCCTCGAACCAGGCCAGCGTGGAGGTGCCGTCGCCGGTGTTCCGGTTGCGGAGGTTGACCACCGTCATGCACACGGCGGTGACGAGCAGCAGCACGCCCACGGTGCCGGGGAAGGCGCCCGGGCCGGGCCGCGTGGCGTTGGGCGGTGCCTCGATCGTGAGGCCGCCCCACAGGGCGACGGCGCCCAGGATCGCGACCAGCGCGGGGATGACCCACGCGGTCGGGCCGCGCCAGACCGAGGTCTCCGGGTCGAGTGCCTCGGCCTCGTCGGTCCCGGCCGTCTGGTCCGTCTCGGCCGGGGGCGCCTCGGCGGCCCCGACCCTCGGGGCCTCGTCGGTCCCGGTCGTGCCGGCGGTCTCGGCCGCCTCGGCGCTGACGCGGGTGTCGTCGGGCGTCACAGTCCCAGCTCCTTCACGGTCTCCTGGGTCAGGGCGACCTCCTCGTCGAGGAACTCCTCGAACTCGGCACGGCCCTGGTAGGTGTCGGTCCACCGGTTGCGCTCCAGCGTGTCCGCCCACGAGTCGGTGGCCAGCAGCTCCCGCACCAGTGCCTCCAGCTCGTCGGCCTCGTCCTCGGAGAGGCCGGGAGGGGCGATCACCCCGCGCCAGTTCGACATCTCCAGGTCGTAGCCGAGCTCGATCATGGTCGGGATGTCCACGCCGTCCAGGCGTTCGGGGGAGGACACCGCGAGCGCGCGCAGCGGTCCGTCGTCCTCGATCTGGTCGCTGAAGTCGCCCAGGGTGCCGAACCCGACCTTCGACGTGCCGGAGAGCAGCGAGGTCAGGGTCTCGCCGCCGCCCGAGTACGGGAGGTAGTTGATCTCGCCGGGCGAGATCCCCATGGACTGGGCGACCTGGGCGGCGAAGATCTGGTCGACGCCGCCCATGGAACCGCCAGCCACGGGCAGGGTCCCGGACTGCTCGTTCCAGTCCTCGGCGAGGTCGTCGATGGTCTCGTACGGCGAGTCCTTGGGGACGACGATCGCGAGGTACTCCGACGCCAGCTGCGCGATGGGGGTCGCGTCCTCCATCGTGTAGAGCGACCCGGTGGTCTCCACCGCGCCCACCATGCCCAGTCCGGTCATGGTCAGCACGTTGTCCTGGCCGTCGCGGCCCACGGTCTGGGCCAGCCCGATGGTGCCACCGGCACCCTCGGCGTTGCGGACCTCGACGTTGAAGCGCAGGTCCTCCTCGCGAAGGCCGTTCTGCATCTCGCGGGCCAGCGTGTCCCAGCCTCCGCCGGGGCCGGCCGGTGCGATGAGCAGCACCTTCTCCTGGGCCCCGTCGCCGGACGCGGCGCTCTGGCGTACGTCGTACAGTGCCGTCCCGACGAGGAGGAGGGCACAGAGCCCTCCCGCCACGCGGAGCGGCACGCCACGATCGCGCATCGTCCTCTCCTTCCTCAGTGTTCGTGCACGTCTCCCAGTGCGCGAACGCAGGGGGGAGATCCAGACCACAGTGTGACCGTGGGCACGCCCATGTGAGGTCTTTGTTAAACCTGGAGTCATATTGGTCGTATTGTTCGTGAAACGTGTCTGCGAAGCTGACCGTGCGACGCCGACCTGCGCGTTCACCGGCCGGGAGAACTCACCCCGGCCACTGGAGTGCTCATGAACCCACATCCCGCATCCGGCCGACTCACGCTCACCGGGTCCCTTTTCATCGGATATGTCTGTCTTCTGGCCGTGGCGCTCACCGTCATCGGCTCCCTCTGGGCGATCCACCTCAACCGCGAGACCGACCGCCAGTACGCCGAGCGCGTGCTCACTGTGGCCCGGTCGGTCGCGGTCCTGCCCGAGGTCGTCGAGGGCCTCCAGACACCCGACCCCTCCGAGGAGCTCGACCCCCTGGCCGACCGCATCTCCGCCGCCACCGGCGCCGACTACCTGGTCATCGCCTCACCCGACGGGACCCGGCACACCCACCCGGACAAGGACCGCATAGGCGAGACCGTGTCCACCCCGCCCGGCCCCGTCGTGGGCGGAACCGAGTGGACGGGCGTGCAGGACGGGACCCAGGGCCGCACGGTGCGCGCCAAGATCCCCGTGTTCTCCGACGGCGGGTCGGTGAACGGCGGCGACGCCCGGGGGGAGGTCGTGGGCTACGTGTCCCTGGGCATCCTCGACTCCAGCGCCGCCACCGACGCGCGCGCCTCGATCCCCGTGATCCTCGCCGCCACCGCGCTCGTCCTCGTCCTGGGCGTGGGCGGTTCCTGGGTGCTCTCCCGCCAGGTCCGCGCCAAGACCCACGGCCTGGAGCCGGCCGACATCACCACGCTCCTGGAGAGCCGGGAGGCCCTGCTGTACGCGGTGCGCGAGGGCGTGCTCGCGGTGGACCGCGACGACCGGGTCCTGCTGGTCAACCCGCCCGCCCGCGCCATGCTGGGCCTGTCCAAGGGGGTGGAGGGCCGCCGTCTGGACGACCTCGGCCTCTCCGAACGCGCCCGCGACATCGTGTCCGGCGCGGACCCCGGGGACGACCTCATCCTGCTCTCCGGGGACCGCGTGCTGGTCGCCAACCGCATGCCGGTGCGCATCCGGGGCGAGGCGTCCGGAGCCGTGGTCACCCTCCGCGACCGCACCGAGGTGGACCGGCTCACCGGTGAACTGGACGGGGCGCGGACCGTCACCCGGGGGCTGCGCGCCCAGACCCACGAGTTCGCCAACCGGGTGCACACGGTCGCCGGGATGCTCGAACTCGGCGCCCACGACGAGGCCCGCGCCTACCTGGCCGACCTCGCCGCCACCCACACCCGCACCTCCAGCGGTGTGGCCGAGCACGTCCGGGACCCCGCGCTCGCGGCGCTCACCCTGGCCAAGTCCGCCCAGGCCTCCGAGCTCGGCGTGGACCTGCGGCTCTCCCCGATGACCAGTGTGCCGGTGTCCCTCAAGGGTGACCTGCGCTCGGACGCGCTCCTGACCCTCGGCAACCTGGTGGACAATGCCCTGGACGCGGTCACCCCGAACGGGTGGGTGGAGCTGATGGTGCGCCTGCACACCGCGACCGACACGGGACTTCCGCACGACCTCCTGGAGATCCGGGTGACCGACTCCGGGCACGGGGTGTCCGACGAGTTGGCGGAGGAGATCTTCCGGTACGGGTTCACCACCAAGGCCTCCCGTGACGGAGGCACCCGTGGTCTGGGACTGGCGCTGGTCAAACAGGTCTGTGAGAGCAGAGGGGGAAGCATCGAGATGGAGGCACCCGACGCCGAGGAGGGCGCGGTGTTCACCGCCTGCCTGCCGGTCGTCACGGCGGCGGTGACCCGGTGATCCGCGTACTGGTCGTCGACGACGACGTCCGGGTGGCCCGCAACCACCAGGAGCTGGTGGAGTCGGTGCCCGAGTTCACCGTGGTCGGAGTGGCGCACACGGCGGCCGCGGCCCTGGCACAGGTGCGCGGCCACCGCCCCGACCTGGTGCTGCTCGACCTCCACCTGCCGGACGCCTCGGGAACCTCGGTGATGCACACCCTGCGCTCGGCCACCTCCCAGAACGCCCCGCAGCCGGACTTCCTGATGATCACCGCCGTCCGCGACATCGCCCAGGTCCGCGCCGCCCTGCACGGCGGCGCCGTCCACTACCTGCTCAAGCCGTTCCCGCTCAGCGCCCTGCGCGACCAGCTCGAACGCTACGCGGTGGCGCGTCGGCAGATGGAGGGGGAGCGGCAGGCCACCCAGCAGGACGTGGACCGCCTGTTCGGGCTGCTGCGCCCGCCCGCCGCCCGCTCCCTGCCCAAGGGACTGACCTCCGCCACCGTCGACCTGGTCGCGGGCGTGCTGCGCGAGGCCGAGGGCGAGGTCTCGGCCTCCGACGTCGCGGAACGGTCCGGGGTCTCCCGGGTGACCGCGCGCCGCTATCTGGAACACCTGTGCGCCGACGGCCGCGCGGAGCTCCGCATGCGCTACGGCTCGGCGGGCCGCCCCGAGCACCTCTACCGCTGGGTCGCCTGACCCGGGTCAGGTCCCCTCGGCCGGTCCGCCGCTGTTTGCCAGGGCGGCTTGTGCGACCGTCCCGGGGAACGTGCTGGTCGGCGCGGAGACCGTTCGCGGGGGTCTCGCCTCCGTGGACCCGTGGACCGGTCGGCGTCACGCCGGGACATCGACGGGTTCCCTCGGGACTCAGGTCAGGACCGGACACACGGGGGTTCGGAGCCGCGGGAATGTCAGTGGTGCGTGTCACACTCGGGTCATGCTCGATCATCTCGGTATCCAGGTCGCTGATCCCGCGTCCAGCGCCGCCTTCTACGACGCCGTCCTCGCCGCGCTGGGCCACCGGCGCGTGCTCCAGTTCGGGCCGGTGATCGGCTACGGCAGCGAGCACCCGCAGTTCTGGATCGCCCCCAGCGAGTCCGAGGGACCGGCGAGGGAGTCGCACATCGCCTTCCTCGCACCCGACCGGGCCACGGTCGACTCCTTCTTCGCGGCGGCGGTCGAGACCGGGGCCGAGGTGCTGCACGAACCCAGGGTCTGGCCGGAGTACCACGAGCACTACTACGGCGCCTTCGTGCGCGACCCCGACGGCAACAACGTGGAGGCCGTCAGCCACGTCCCGGCCTGACCGTTGGACCCTCCGGGGCCGGGGCGCGGCGCGGCCGCCCCGGAGGGTCAGGCAGCCCGCTCTGAGTGGTCCCCGCCCCGCACGGGCACCCGGGCCGTGGGGTCGGACCGTGCTCGCCCCGCGTGGACGCCCCGGCCCGGAGGGTCAGCCCCTGCCCGCCCCCGAACCCGCGCCGGTGCGGGACGTGCTCCGGCCGGTGGCCAGCTCGGCGGCGCGCACCGCGCTGGTGAGGGCCACCTCGCCCAGCAGCCCGGGTGCGGCCACCGCGTCCCCGGCCAGGTAGAGGCCATCGCCCCGGTCGATGGCGGGCCGGTCCCGCCACGTCGTGCCGGGCGGGTCCAGGGCGCCGGTGCGGCCCCGGGCCACCTGGTCGCGCCGCCAGGTCAGCCGGTCCCGCCAGCCGGCCAAGGCGGTGTCGAGCAACCCCTCCAGGCGCGCGGTGGTCGCCGCGCGCGACTCGCCGGGGCGCACCGGCAGCTGGGCCTGGACGAGGTCCTCGCCGGTCGGGGCGAGGGTCGGGTCGACGACGCTGTAGCGCTCCAGGAACCCGCACTCGTCCGAGTCGAACACCAGGAACGGGTCCCCGGAGCGGCGCCGGACACCCAGGTCGACCATGAGTGTGTGGCCGCTCTGCCAGGTCAGGGAGGGGTCACCGAGCAGAGCGCGCGCGGAGTCCAGGGACGTGGCCACGATCGCCGTCCCCTGCGGTCGACCGTCGACCCGGGACCCCGGCTCGATCCGCACCCCCGCCTCACGGGCCCGGTCGGCGAGGTGGTCCACCAGCGCGGACCAGCCGCCGACCACGTACCGGGCCGAGGGCCACGCCGGGCGGGTCACCCGCAGGAACCGTTCCCACACGAAGGCCGCGGACAGCGTCCCGGGTTCCGCGTGGAAGAGGGCCACGCCCATCATGGCGCCCACCGCCCGCGCGGACTCGGCGCCCAGCTCCTCCGACGCCCACGAGCCGAAGTCGCGGTCGTGCGGGGCGCGCAGCCCCCGGCGGGCGGCGGCGCGGAGCACGGCCGCCGGGGGCCCGCCGAGCGAGCCCCGGTACCGCCAGCGCACCCCCAGGGCGGCCCGCGCGGGCATCGCCCGCGCACGTGGCACGAGGTCGCGCTCGCGCAGCCAGGCGTAGGGCGCGGAGTCGGAGTACAGCACGTGCGGGCCGTCGTTGGCCACGTACGGCGGTTCGGTGGAGCGGGCCCGCCCGCCCAGCGTCCGGTGGGACTCCCACAAGGTGACGTTCGCGCCGAGTTCGGCGCTGGCGATGGCCGCGGTCAGTCCGGCGAGGCCACCGCCCACAACGGTGATGTCCATGCCCCTAGGACGGATCGGGGACCCGCAGACGTGACATCTTGTCCGGATTGGCCATCAGGTACACGTGCCGTACCCGGTCCTCGAAGACGTCCAGCGCCAGCAGGAGCACCGGGGCGCCCCCGGCGGCGACCAGCGCGGCGGGCCCGCCGTTCACCTCGGTGACCTCCGTGGACAACTCCTCCCTGGTGTCCACGCCCACCGACCTGAGGAAGCGCGACACGTTGCGCTCCTCTGAGACCGCGGTGAGGAACCGGCCCACCTTCCGGGCGCCGTGCAGCACCCGCAGCGGAGCCCGGGCCCTGCCGCCCCCGTCGCTCACCATCGTGGCGTCGTCGGCGAGCATCCCCGTGAGCCCGTCCAGGTCACCCTCCAGACACGCCCGGAGGAAGCGTTCGGTCATGAGGCGGCGCTGGGCCCGGTCGGCCTCGAACCTGGGGCGGCGCTCCCGTACGTGGTCCCGCGCGCGCCGGGCCAGCTGTCGGGTGGCGTCCTCGCTCCGGCCGATGACCTCGGCGATCTGCGCGTAGGGCAGTTGGAAGGCCTCGTGCAGGACGAAGACCGCCCGCTCCAGGGGGCTGAGGGTCTCCAGCACCACCATGAGGGCGAACTCCACCGAATCCGCGAGCTCGGCGCGTTCGGCGGCGTCGGGCAGGTCGCTGACCGGCTCGGGTAGCCACTCGCCCACGTAGGTCTCGCGCTGGGCGCTGGCCCTGCGCAGCCGGTCGATGGACAGCCGGGAGACCACTGTGACCAGGTAGGCGCGGGGGTTGTCCACCTCGTCCCCGGGCACGCCGGACCACCGCAGCCACGCCTCCTGGACCACGTCCTCGGCGTCGGCGGCCGTCCCCAGGATGCGGTAGGCGACCCCGGTCAGCAGGGACCGGTGGGCTTCGAAGACCTCTGTCGTCGTCATGTCGGGTAAGACGTACCACCCCCGCCCCCACGTGACACGTCGGGACCGCGCCGAGGGGACAAAAGGGCTTGCCTCGGCCGCGCGGCGGTTCTAGGTTGGCGCGATCTGGACCGTCGGGGAGAGGGGTTGTGCTTGTACCGCCTACGTGAGTGGAACCGGGGCGACGCCGACCGGTTGCTGGAGGCCTTCCGCTGGGACGAGCTGGCCTGGCAGGAGCCGGAGGTGCCGCGCACGCGTGACGATGCCCTGGAGTGGATCGCGCGCTGCGGGAGGTTGGCCGGGGAGGGCGACGTCCACGGGTTCGCGGTGGTCGACGGGACGGACCGGGTCCTGGGGCACGCACAGGTCTCGGTGACCAGCCGCAGGCACGGACTGGGCTGGCTGTCGTACTGGACGCACCCGGCCGAGCAGGGCCGGGGCGTGGCCTCGGGTGGGGCCCGCCTGGTCACGGAGTTCGCCTTCGACCGGCTCGACCTCTACCGGGTGGAGACGGGGCACCGGGTGAACAACCCCGGTTCCTGTCTGGTCGCCCAGCGGGCGGGCTTCCGGCCGGAGGGGATCGAGCGGGCCAAGCTCCGCTACGGGACCACGCGCTACGACACCGGGACGCACGCCCGGCTGGTCACGGACCCCGCCGAGGGCGCGGTCGTGGGCGTCTGCGGGGCTGAACACGCGAAACGCGGGGCACGGTGAGAGATCACCGTGCCCCGCGTCGTTCCCGTGCCCGGAGCCGGAACTACCAGTCGAAGGCGGCGATGCCGGAGGTGATGTTGTTGTGGACGACGTTGCAGCCCTCGGAGCTGAAGCCCGCGAAGGAGATCACGTCGGCGCAGATCGGCACGGTGATGTTCTGGATGTGGGCGTTGTTGTCGGCGGCGGCGGTGCCGGTCATGGCGCCCAGGGCGAGGCCGGTGGCGAGGATGAGACCGGAGACGGCGGTGATGCGCTTCATGGTTGATTCCCTTTCGATTGGTGTTTCTCAGGTGGATCTGGGTGGTCTTACGGGGGGTCGCGCGACGGCAGTGGCCTAGTCGTGGACGGCGATGCCCGAGGTGGAGTTCCAGTCGACGACGTTGCAGCCGCTCGCGCTGAACCCGGAGGCCTTGAGGACGTCGAGGCAGATCGGGATCGTGATGTTCTGGATCTGGGCGTTGTTGTCGGCCGCGGCGGTCCCGGTGAGGGCTCCGAAGGCGAGACCGGTGGCGAGGACGAATCCGGAAACCTTGGCGATACGGGACATGGTGGTTACCTTTCGGAAGTGCAAAACACGTTGGCTGCGGCCGCCGTAATTAACTTAGCGTAGCTGGGCACGTGCTCGAAGTGATTTTCGGGAAGAGTCCAGAGTTTCTCAGGAGTTTCTTCGGCTTCGCACCGGACATGGCGGACATGTCATTCCTTGGTCGCCACCTGCGTTACACAACCGAAAGAGAGGCGCGGTCGAACTTCCGGCAATTGCATCGGAACCCGCTTCTGTCCGACTTGGATCGCCGTAGGCGGGCGAACGCGGACACGAGAAAGGGGCCCACACGGTCACACCGTGTGGGCCCCTTCGTTCGGGAGGGGGTTCGGCTACCAGCCCTGCTGCTGTCCGTAACCCGGGTACTGCTGCCCATAGCCGGGCTGCTGGCCATAGCCCGGCTGCTGCTGACCGTAACCCGGGTACTGCTGCGGGTCGTAGCCGGGGTACTGCTGCGGCTGCTGGCCGTAGCCCTGTCCGTAACCCGCGTACGGGTCCTGCTGCTGAGCGCCCGTGGGGTGGTGCTGGTAGGGCTGCTGCTGACCGGACTGGTCCTGCGGCACCTGCTGTTGGGCCTGCGGGGCCTCGGCCTGCTCGGACTCCTTCTTCGCGGTGTCCGGGCGGAAGATGAACAGGCGCGCGGCGGCGGACTCACCGGTCTCGCTGGGGGTGATCAGCTCCAGCCGCCACCCGGCCTCCTCGATGCCCTCGAGGATGCGGGTCAGCCCCGGCCGCAGCTTGCTGGAGGCCTCGTCATAGGCGTTGACCTCGAGCTGGATGATGAACATCCGACGCTTCTGCTGCGCGGCGACCTTGGCGTGTTCGACGACAGTGCTGTCCCTCACGACCTGCGTGACGCTCATGAATAACCGTACCCATCTGCTCTGCGGAGCTGCTTCACCCGTCGGGGTCGTTCCCGGTCGTCCGCGTCCACCGTGGCGGGATTCCGCCGGGCTCCGCTTCCATCATGCCTCCTATGAGGGCATCTGGCCACAGAAGGCCGGAACCGCCACCGGCGACGGAAACCGCCGTGGAACCGCCGAGGCGGTACCGGGAACCGACGGCCCCGGGCACCGTCACCGGCGCCCGGGGCCGGGGTCAGCCGGCGACGGCGCGGACCGCCTCGACGACGGGTGTCTCACCGTTCACCAGGTTGAGAACCCGCTTGGCCGTGCCCGGTTCGTCCAGAAGGGCAACGATCACGGCGGCGACGTCGTCGCGGGTCACCGAGTCGCGCTCCACGGACTCGCCCAGGTCCACCCGGCCGGTTCCGGCCCCGTCGGTCAGCCGACCGGGGCGCAGGATGGTCCAGTCCAGGTCGAGGTCGTGCTCCCGCAGGTCGTCGTCGGCCGCCTTCTTGGCCGCCACGTACGCCGCCCACACCTCGTCGGTGCCCTCCGGCACCGGCTGGTCCACGTTGATCGCGGAGACCTGCACCAGGCGGCGTACCCCGGCCAGAGCGGCCGCGTTCGCTGTCAGGGAGGCCGCCTGGTGGTCCACCGTGGACTTGCGGGCCGCGCCGCTGCCCGGTCCGGCGCCGGCGGCGAACACCACCGCGTCGGCGCCCATGATCCTCTCGGTCAACTCGGTGACCGTGGCCTTCTCGAGGTCGATGACGACCGGTTCGGCTCCGGCGTCGACGACGTCCTGGGTGTGGTCGGGGTTGCGGATGAGGGCGACGGGCTGGTCACCGCGGGCGGCCAGAAGCCTGGCCAGCCGCAGTGCGATCTTCCCGTGTCCACCGGCGATGACGATACGCATGGGGGCAGCGTATTGCCTGGGACACGGACACACCGGGAGGAACCCCCGGGCGGCGGCGGTGAACTTCCCGACGCCGCCCGGGGGAACAGGTCACCCGGGAACGGTCAGTCCACGGTCCAGGTGTCCCCGCTGGCGAGCAGCGCCCCCAGATCACCCTCGCCGCGCTCGGCCCGGGCCTCGTCCACCTGCTGGTTCAGCAGCTCGTCGTAGACCGGCCGCCGCACGTCCCGGAACACCCCGACCGGTACGTGCTCGAAGGCGGGCTGGTCCAGTCTGGACAGCGCGAACGCGTACCCCGGGTCCGGGCGATGCGCGTCGTGCCGGATCAGCCGGTCCTCGTCCACCGACGCCACGTCCACGACCTCCAGGCCGCCGAACCCGTCCGCCACCACCCCGCGGTCCGGGCCCAGCCGCAGCGGCTCGCCGTGTTCCAGGCGCAGCAGCCGCAGGTCACGCGCGGCCGGGTCCTTCAACGGTTCGAACGCGTCGTCGTTGAAGATCGGGCAGTTCTGGTAGATCTCCACGAACGACGCTCCGGGGTGGTCGGCCGCCGCCCGCAGCACCGAGGTCAGGTGCTTGCGGTCGGAGTCGACGGTCCGCGCCACGAAGCTCGCCTCGGCGCCCAGCGCCAGCGACACCGGGTTGAAGGGGTGGTCCAGCGAGCCCACCGGGGAGGACTTGGTGATCTTCCCGGGCTCCGAGGTGGGGGAGTACTGGCCCTTGGTCAGCCCGTAGATGCGGTTGTTGAACAGCAGGACGTTGATGTTGACGTTGCGGCGCAGCGCGTGGATCAGGTGGTTGCCGCCGATGGACAGGCCGTCACCGTCCCCCGTGACCACCCACACCGACAGGTCCGGGCGGCTGGCCGCCAACCCCGTCGCGATCGCCGGGGCGCGCCCGTGGATCGAGTGCACGCCGTAGGTACTCAGGTAGTACGGGAAACGCGAGGAGCAGCCGATCCCGGACACCATCACGATGTTCTCGCGGGGCACGCCCAGCTGAGGCAGGAACGACTGGAAGGCGGCCAGGATCGCGTAGTCGCCGCACCCCGGGCACCAGCGCACCTCCTGGTCGGACTTGAAGTCCTTCATCCGGTACTCGGTGTCGGTCCTGGGCACCAGCCGCAGCCCGGCCGGGACCGTCCCGTTCGTCTCAGTCACGGTCGATGACCTCCCGCAGCACGTCCGCGAGCTCCTCCGCCTTGAACGGCAGGCCGCGGACCTTGTTGTATCCGATGACGTCCACCAGGAACCGGCCGCGCAGCAGCAGCGACAGCTGGCCCAGGTTGATCTCCGGGACCACGACCCGGTCGTAGCTCCGCAGCACCGCACCGAGGTTGGCCGGGAAGGGGTTGAGGTGGCGCAGGTGCGCCTGGGCGACCCGGCCCCCCGAACGCCGGATCCGGCGCACGGCCGCGGTGATCGACCCGTAGGTGCCGCCCCAGCCCAGCACGAGCACGTCCGCGTCGCCCGTGGGGTCGGACACCTCCAGTTCGGGGATGTCCCTGGCGATGGCGTCCACCTTCGCCTGCCGGGTGCGGACCATGAGGTCGTGGTTGTCCGGCGTGTACGAGATGTCGCCGGTCCGCGCGTGCTTCTCGATCCCCCCGATCCGGTGCTCCAGGCCCGCCGTGCCCGGCACCGCCCACGGGCGGGCCAGGGTGTCCTCGTCACGCAGGTACGGCAGGAACTCCCCGTCCGGTCCGTTGGGCTCCGTGGCGAAGCCGGGCTCGATCACCGGCAGTTCCGCCACCTCGGGCAGCCGCCAGGGCTCCGAGCCGTTGGCCAGGTAGCCGTCGGAGAGCACGATCACCGGGGTCCGGTACCGCACCGCCAGCCGGACCGCCTCCAGCGCCGCGTCGAAGCAGTCGGCGGGGGAGGAGGGGGCCACGACCGGCACGGGGGACTCGCCGTTGCGCCCGTACAGCGCCATCAGGAGGTCCGTCTGCTCGGTCTTGGTGGGCATGCCGGTGCTGGGCCCGGCGCGCTGCACGTCCACGACGACCAGCGGGAGCTCGGTCATGACCGCCAACCCGAGGGCCTCCTGCTTGAGCACCATGCCCGGGCCGGAGGTGGTCGTCACACCGAGGGAGCCGCCGAACGAGGCCCCGATGGCCGCGCCGACCCCCGCGATCTCGTCCTCCGCCTGGAACGTGCGCACGCCGAACCGCTTGTGCCGGGAGAGCTCGTGCAGGATGTCGGAGGCCGGGGTGATCGGGTACGACCCCAGGAACAGGGGCAGCCCCGACCGCCGCGACCCGGCGATCAGCCCGTAGGCGGTGGCCAGGTTCCCGGTGATGTTGCGGTAGGTGCCCGGGGGGAGCTTCGCGGGCTTGATCTCGTAGGAGACCGCGAAGTCCTCCGTGGTCTCCCCGAAGTTCCACCCGGCCCGGAACGCCGTCAGGTTGGCGGCGAGGATGTCCGGCTTGCTGGCGAACTTCGACCTCAGGAACGAGGTCGTGCCCTCCGTCGGCCGGTTGTACATCCAGGACAACAGCCCCAGCGCGAACATGTTCTTCGCGCGCTGTGCGTCCTTCTTGGACAGGCCGGACCCCTCCAGGGCGGCCACCGTCATCGAGGTGAGGCCCACCGCGCTCACGTGGAACCCGTCCAGGGTGCCGTCGGTGAGCGGGTCGACCGCGTAGCCGACCCTGGCCAGGCTGCGCTTGGTGAACTCGTCGGTGTTGACGATGACGGTCGCGCCCCGGGGCAGGTCACCGAGGTTGGCCTTCAACGCGGCGGGGTTCATCGCCACCAGCACGTCCGGGGCGTCGCCCGGAGTCATGATGTCGTGGTCGGCGAAGTGGAGCTGGAAGCTGGAGACGCCGGGGAGGGTCCCGGCGGGGGCACGGATCTCGGCGGGGAAGTTCGGCAGGGTCGAGAGGTCGTTGCCGAACGACGCTGTCTCCTGGGTGAAGCGGTCACCGGTCAACTGCATCCCGTCGCCGGAGTCCCCGGCGAACCGGATGATGACCCGGTCGAGCTGCTCGGTCTGTTTGGCCACTGAGATCGAAGACCTCCTTGGTCAGCCGCCGGTCGTGACGGGCGGCGGCGCTGTGGTGTCTACCCCCGGCCGAACCTCACCGTCACGGGCCGGGTGCCTGGATCGGGGGCAGGAGGACGGCGTGGCCCCCACACGCCCTGGGTGCGCCAACCCCGGGTGGTGTTTCGGCGGTCTCGGTCCGCGACCGTGCCGACCTCGGCTCGCGCCTCCGACGACTCGGCCCCCCGATCACCTCGAAGGGGACGCCCGCCCCGTCGGAGCGCCGTCCCGTCCCCGTGGTGTTCGGAGTGACAAGGGCCACGCTCGCACTATAGGTCGTCGTCCCGAGGCCGCGACGGGGTGGGTGGCCATTGTCACAACCCCTCCGAATCGGGGTTGGAAGCGGGATGTGACCGACAGCTGGTCACATGGGGAACGCAAGACGCGGACCCGCACGTTCGTCACATGTACGCATCCGGAGCCGGGCAGCGGCGAACAGCGGAAGGAGGGCGCGTGCACGTCAACGCGATCCGCGCGGTCGGCCTGTTCGCCGGGGTCTCGGCGCTCGCCGTCGTCGTCGGCTGGCTGTGCGGCGCGGAGAAGGGTCTCCAGGCGTCCGTGGCTCTGGTGGCCTGCGCGGGGATCCTCGTCTACCTGTTCGGGAACTCCCTGGCGCTCCGTGCGATGCGGGCCCGCCCGGTCAGCGAGATCGAACGCCCCGAGCTCTACCGGATGGTGCGGGAGCTGGCCACGGCCGCCCGGCAGCCCATGCCCCGGCTCTACCTGTCCCCGGTGCGCTCACCCAACGCCTTCGCGACCGGTAACAGCCCCCGCCGCGCCGCCCTGTGCTGCACGACCGGCCTGTTGCGCGCCCTCGACGAACGCGAGCTGCGCGGGGTCCTCGCCCACGAACTGGCGCACATCCGCGCGCACGACACCCTGATCAGTTCGGTGGCGGCGACGCTGACCGCGCTCATCACCGCCCTGACCGCGGTCTCGTTCCTGATCCCGCTCGGGGACTCCGAGGAGACGGACCTGCCCAACCTGCTGGGTGGTCTGATGATGGTGGTGCTCGCCCCGCTGGCGGCGATGGTCGTCTACTTCGGCGTGGGGAGGGCGCGCGAGTTCCGGGCCGACGAGCGGGCGGCGGAGATCACCGGTGACCCCCTGGGGCTGGCCGACGCGCTGCTCAAGCTGGAGGCCGGGAACCGCGACTACCCGCTGCCCCGCGAACGCGCCCTCCTGGCCGCCTCGCACCTGATGACGACCAACCCCTTCCCCGGGGGCGTGGGCCGCCTGTTCGCCGCCCACCCGCCGGTGGAGGAGCGGGTGCGGCGCCTCCGTGAGCTGCGCCGCAGGTGGGACCTGGGCTGAACGCGACGGCCGCCCGCCCCTGCCGGGGAGGCGGGGAGGACGGCCGTTCGACGGTGCCTAGCGGTAGTTCACGAACTGGAGCGCCAGGTCGAAGTCCTTGTCCTTGATCAGGTTCATGACGCCCTGGAGGTCGTCCTTCTTCTTGGAACTGACCCGCAGCTCCTCGCCCTGGATCTGGGCTTTGACGCCCTTGGGGCCCTCGTCCCGGATGAGCTTGGAGATCTTCTTGGCGTCCTCGGTGGAGATGCCCTCCTTGAGGCTGATCGGGAGGCGGTACTCCTTGCCGGAGGGCTTCGCCTCCTCGGCCGCGTCCAGGATCTTCAGGGAGAGCTTGCGCTTGACCAGCTTCTCCTTGAAGACCTCCAGGGCGGCCAGGGCGCGCTCCTCGGAGCCGCTCTTGATCTCGATGCCGTCCTCGCCCTGCCAGGCGATGGTGGTCCCCGTCCCCTTGAAGTCGAACCGCTGGGACAGTTCCTTGCCCGCCTGGTTCAGCGCGTTGTCGACCTCCTGACGGTCGAGCTTGGACACCACGTCGAAACTGGATTCGGCGGCCACGTACTCTCACACCCCGCTACGTCTCATGGGTCACGGACGCTCTGGGGCGCCCGTGTACGTCTCGTCCGGCCCGGTCCGGGCCGGTTCAGAGCTTAGCCGCGCCGTGCGGGCCCCCGCCTGACGAGCCCCGCGGGGGCGCGCCCGGCAAACGATTTCAGGTTCGGGCCCATCATCCGCTATTGTCGTTCCTGCGCGGCGACGCCACGGCGTCGCAGCAGCCCAGGCGGGTTGCCCGAGCGGCCAATGGGAGCGGACTGTAAATCCGTCGGCTTTGCCTTCGAAGGTTCGAATCCTTCACCCGCCACAGGGAGTACCGGAGCCCCCGGCACCAAACAGGTGCCGGGGGCTTCGTCGTGTCCGGGGTCGGGTCCGCCTGCTCGGGAGTGCCGGGCCGCTCGGGTGGGGTCTCCGGCGGCACGCTTCATGGCGACTCGGGTGATTCGGGCAGTTGCGAGACGGTCACGCTCCGGGTGCGCTTCGATCACTCTGTGTGATCTTTGATCGTTGCGGCAGGGTCGAAGCGTGGCGATAAATCACTGGATCGTCCCTTTTGTATTCAAGGGCAAAAAGAGCGCACCCGGCAATCTGGACAATTAGCTGACCGAGTTTCGGCGTTGACAAAAATCGGGGGGCGGATGATGATTGCCTCAGTCCACCGCGACACAGGTGCAAAAGCGCCTGCGTCTTTTTCTGTCAATGCCTCGCTTGAATTCTCGGGGGAAACATGATCAAGAAGCTGACCGCTGCTGGCCTGGTCGCTGGTGCCGCGATGGGCGCGCTCCTCATGGGTGCTCCGGCCTCCGCCTCCCACGGTGGTGACCAGCAGTTCAACCAGAACCTGCAGCTCGTTCCGATCCAGTCCTGCAACCTGACGGGCAGCGTCGGCCTGGTCGCCGTGACCATCCCGATCCTGTCGCCGCAGACCACGGGCGACTGCGTGAACGGGCCCATCGGCACCAACATCAGCTAGTTCCGGCAATCGGTTCGACCGAGAGCATATCTCAAACTTTTCTGAAGGGTAATTCAATGCTGCGTAAGCTCGGCGTTGCCGGCCTCGTCGCTGGTGCTGCTTTCTCTGCCGTTCTGGCCGCCACCCCGGCCTCCGCTTCCCACGGTTCCCACGGTGGCGACCAGCAGTACAACCAGAACCTCCAGGCCATCCCGGTCCAGCTGTGCAACACCAGCGCCGCCGTCGGTCTGGTCGCTGTGAACGTCCCGGTCCTGTCGCCGCAGACCACCGGCGACTGCGTCAACGGCCCGATCAGCACCAACATCGACTAGGAGAACCCCACAATGCGTAAGTTCACCGCTGCCACCGCCATCGCCGGTGTCGCTCTCGGCGCCATCCTCGCGGCCGCTCCCGCGTCCGCCTCCCACGGTGGCGACCAGCAGTACAACCAGAACCTGCAGCTGGTTCCGGTTCAGCTCTGCAACACCGAGCTGGCCGTCGGTCTCCTGGCCGGCGTCAACGTGCCGATCCTGTCGCCGCAGACCACGGGCGACTGCGTCAACGGCCCGATCAGCACCAACATCGACTAGGAGCCGTCCATGCTGCGTAGGTTCACCGCCGCCACGGCGATCGCCGGTGTCGCGCTCGGCGCGATGCTCGCGGCCGCCCCGGCCTCGGCCTCGCACGGTGGCGACCAGCAGTTCAATCAGAACCTCCAGTTGGTTCCGATTCAGCTGTGCAACACCGAGCTGGCTGTCGGCCTGGTCGGCGCCAATGTGCCGATCCTGTCGCCGCAGACCACGGGCGACTGCGTCAACGGTCCGGCGAGCACCAACGTCAGCCACGACAGCGCTGACGAGGGCGAGCACGACCGTGGCCACGAGGACGACAACGGCTACGGCTACTGATCACCTGAGCGTGGTCGACGGAGCCTCCGGGCTCCGGTGACGGAACAGAGCGGGTCCGAGGCCCCCCGGCGTGTGCCGGGGGGCCTCGCCGCCTTCCGCGACGAGGATGGTCGCGAACCCAACTGAGGAGGTCGGTTGAAGCCCACACCCCTGGCTCGTGCCCTGGTGGTCGGGACGGTCCTGGCACTGCTGACGGCCTGCGGGCAGTCGGAGGAGCCCCCCGAGGACCGCCCGACGGCGCAGGACGACGCCCCCGGCACGGACTCACCGGCGCCCGGCGACGGACCCGTCGCGCAGGGCGAGATCCAGGTCCTCAACCTGCACGGCGACGAGGAGGGCTTCGAGGACCAGCGCCCGGAGGTCTACGTCGCCACGGCGTCCACGACCTTCACCGACATGGAGTGGGACGAGTGGGGCGACACCCGAGCCCGGGGCGAGGGCGAGGTCCTGGGCACCTGGTGCATGGACCAGGGCTGCCAGGACGACCCCTACGACGTGGAGGTGGAACTCGGGGACCCGGTGGAGGTCAACGGGCTGTGGTTCTTCTCCACCTACTCGATCACCGAGTACGACGACGACATGCCCCAGGCACAACGGGACGCCCTGGCCGACGCGGACGACGGACGCCTCACCCTTCCGGAGGGCCCCGGGGACCAACCGACGTGAGCTTCGACTCCGCGCCCGCTTCCACGAATCCTCGCAAAGTCGAGAAAACTCTCGAACGGGCTGGTCAGGTCGGGCGCGGAAGGCGTTTCTCCGGGGTCCGGGGTGGCCGAACCGGGCGTGGCGAGCCCCGGAGGTCTCTAGTCTGCTGAGTTGTGGGACTCAACCAGTGGGCGGACGACCGCGCGGACGACGGACAGGGCACCGGTGAACGGCCGGTGCCACGGCACGGCCGCGCCGCTCTGCTGCGCCTGGCGACGTGGTTCGAGGCCGCCGAACCGGACCGCGCCGAGGCGCTGGCCACAGCGGCCTTCGCCCTGCACCCCGCCCGTCACCTGGAGGGGCGGGTCGACGACACCGTCGCGGCCACCACCAGCTGGTGGCACGCCGAGGCCGACCGCAGCACCGTCACCGAGCACCCCGGGACCCGCCCTCCCGAACCCGTGCGCGACCACCGCGCCCAGCAGGCCCGCCTGCGGGACGCGGCCGAGTCCTCGGCGCACTGGCGCCGAGCGGGCGCCGAGCAGATCCGCTCGCTGCTCACCGAACCCACCACCGACCGTGCCCGCCTGGACCTGTCCGGCGCCGGTATGGAGGTCCTCATGGAGCTCCTCACCGCCGCGCTCGGCTCCGGTGACGCCGCCCGCCGCCCCACCTCGGCCGGGGACCTGGAGTTCGGACTGCGCCTGCACGTCAACGCCTCGCCCGGGGCGGAGCTCACCATCCGGGGCGAGGGCGGAGACCTGACGCTGGAGGGCCTGAGCCTGTGCGTCACGTCCTATGACCAGCACGCCGTGCCGCGGACCGGTGAGCGCCAGCACAGCCTGGCGGTCCCCGAGCCCCCGGCCCACGACGACCCGCGCGAGCCGGTGGACGTCCTTGGCGACCCTGGGGACGTCCTCGGGCAGCCCGTGCAGGCCCACCGCGAGCCCGCGGACGTCCTGCACGACCCCGTGAACGACCCGCGCGAGCCCGCGGACGTCCTGCACGACCCCGTGAACGACCCGCGCGAGCCCGCGGACGTCCTGCACGACCCCCTGGAGGACCACCGCGACCCCGCGGACGACCGCGATCCCGACGTGGAGACCACCGGCCCCATCGACATCGCGACCGGAAGGTGGGAGTGATGGAGACCAGCGCACACACCGAGGACGCCGCCCTCCTCGGTGAGCGGCAGGCCGCCGCCCGCGCCCTCATGGCCCGCCCCCTGCTCACCCGGAGCACCCACCCGGCCGAGTTCTCCCTCGTGCGCTCGCACGCCGAGTGGCTCGTCCAGCGCTTCCAGCGAGTCCTCGGCTACCGGCTGACTGTGGCCGACGAACACGCCCGCCTGGTCAAGCGCGGTCTGGTGGACGAGGTGGTCCGCCCGGCCACGAGGTCCACCGGCGCCCGCTTCACCCCCCGGACCCACACCTACCTGGCGCTGGCGCTGGCGGTCCTGGTCGAGCAGACCGGACCCACCACCGCGCGCTCCCTCACCTCCCGGGTCCGCGCCGCCGCCCGCGAGGCCGGGATCGACGCGGATCCCACCAGGGGCCTCGGCGAACGCCGCGCCTTCTGCGCGGCCCTGCACCACCTGGTCGCCCTCGGAGCGCTCGGCGAGGCCTCCGGGACCGTCCGCGCCCACCAGGCGGACCCGGCGAACGACGTCGGGCTCATCCCGCACACCGGCGCCCTGCGCGCCGTCACCGCGCACCTCCCCAGGGCCGGTGACGACCCGGACTCCTTCCTGGCCGACGCGGCGGACCCGGACCCGGAGGGGGACCAGGCGGGCGAGATCGCCCTGCGGCGCCTCCTGGCCGAGACCGCCGTGGTCTACCGCGAACACCTTCCCGACCGCCAGCGCGACCGTCTCGCCGCCCACCAGTGGCGGGCCGCCGCCGCTCTGGGCAACCTGCTCGGCTGCGACACCGAGATCCGCGCCGAGGGTGTGGCGCTCGTCATGCCGGACGATGCCGAGGCGACCGGGCGGTTCCCCTCGGACGACCCCGTGGGCCGCACGGCGCTGAGCCTGGTCCGCCACCTCTCCGGCCGCCTGCACCCCGGCCGTCCCGCCACCTCCGTCCCCGTCCCCGACCTGGAACTTCTGGGCGCGCTGGAGACCCTCGGCGGCGAGGACGCCCCGATCCGCGCCGAGTGGGCGCGCGCCGCGGGACCCGAGATCCCCGATCCGGACCGGTTGGCCGCCCTCGTGCTGGAGCTCCTGACCGGTCTCGGGCTGCTCACGGGAGGCCCCGGTGCGTGGGCGCTCACGGCCGCCGGGGCCCGGTTCGGCGCCGACGTGGACGAGCGCGTCCCGCTGATCCAGGACAATGACGAAGACAGCCGGACACTCCCCGCGCGACCGCGTGGTTCCGGTGAGGACGCACCCGATCCCCAGACCGGCCCCCGAGGCGACCTCGACCGGGTGACGTCCGTGCTGCAAGCGGTGGCGAACGAGAAGGTGAGCGCGACCAGTGGTGACACAGGAGACGATCGAGGCCCCCGGGACGGCTCCGGCTGATCCTGCCGACTCCCCCCGCTACCGCCTGGAACGCGCGGGCATCAGAAACGTGTGGCAGTACGACGACCACGTCCTGGACTTCGCGGAGGGGCGGCTGCTGCTGCGCGGCCGCAACGGCGCCGGCAAGTCCAAGGCCCTGGAGATGCTGCTCCCCTTCCTGCTGGACGGCGACGTCCGGCGCCTGGACACCACCGGCACCAACCGCACCAGCCTGCGCTGGCTGATGGCCGACGACCCCCGCTCCACGCGCGGTCCGGTCGAGGAGGACACCGGCCCCGACCTGCTCGGGGGGCCCGCCGAGCCTGAGGAGGAGGGGGACGGGGAACCGGACGACGGCACCGCGCCCGCCGACACCGGCTCCGGGCCGGCCACGCGCCTGGGCTACCTGTGGGTCGAGTTCACCACCGCGCGCGGCGACCGCGGCCTGGACTCCGCCACCTCCGCGCGCGCCCTCACCCCCGCCCCTCCCACCACCGCCTCGGCGCTGCTCGCGGCCCTCGCCCCGGCCGCCGACCCCCCGGCGACCCCGGAGGACGACGCGACCACGGCGGCCGACGGCACCGACCCGGCCCGGACCCCGGCGGAGACCGACGGCGAGGACGCCCCCGGAGCCCCGCCCCGGCACCTCACCCTCGGCGCGGCCGTCATGGCGGTCGGGGACGCCGACCCGCGCTGCGTGTTCTTCGTGACCGACCGCAGGGTCGGCCACGACCTCGACCTCGTGACGGACGGCCGTCCCAAGCCCGTGGACCGCCTGCGCTCGGAGATCGGCGCCGACAACTGCTTCACCAGCGCCGTTCCCTACCGGGCCCGCGTCATGCGCGACCTCTTCGGGATCGACGACTCCGTCCGCTACCGCAACCTCATCCACCTGCTCTACCGTCTGCGCCGCCCCACCATCGGTGACCGCCTGGAGGCCGGAGAACTGGTCGGCGTGCTGTCCGAGGCGCTGCCGCCCATGGACGAGTCCGTCCTGGACGAGGTCGCCCGCAACATCGCCGACCTCGAACAGGCCCGCAGCGACAAGGACGGGCTCACCGAGGCCGGAGCCGGGGTCGCCGCGTTCCTCAGCGACTACCACGGCTACCTCCTGCACACCCTGCGCGCCCGCTCCTCGGAGGTGCGTGAACAGCTCGACGCGTGCACCCGCCGCACCGAGGAGACCGACCGCCTGCGCGCCGAGCTGGACGACCTCATCACCGCCGAGGGCCGGGTCGCGGAGGAACGCGACCAGGCCCGCCGCACCCGGGACACGGCCGACGCCGACGACGGCACCCTCGCCACCGCCCAGGGCGCCGCCGCCACCGCCACCACCAACGAGCGCCGCGCCTACGACGCCGCCGTCGGCGCCTACATCCGCGCCGCCGAGGCCGCCTGGGCCGCCGCCGAGCACGCCGCCACCACCGAGACCCACGCGGTGGAGCGGCTGGGCGAGGACACCACGGCCATCGAGCGGGCCCTGGAGGTCCTGCGCCAGACCCACCTCGAAGCCGCGCGCGCCGCAACCGCCTCCGGACTCGCCACCCAGGGGCTCGGCCAGGTCCCCGACGCCCGCACCACCGTGCACGCCCCCAGGGAGAGCGCCACCCGGGTCGACCTCCAGGGGCTGGAACAGTCCGTCGAGCGCGCCCCGGTGGAGGGTGTCGACCTCGCGGACCTGCGCGACCACCTCGGCCGTCTGCACGACCGGCTCACCTCCAGCGCGGACGCCGCCGCCGACCGCGCCGACCTCGCCACGAGGCTGACCGGCCTCACCACCGCCGAGGCCGCCACCGACCGCCGCCTGGTCGCCCTCACCAGCGAGGCGGAGAGCGCCGAGGCGGTCCTGGAGCACACCCACACCCGCGAGCAGGAGGCCATCGCCGCCCTGCGCGCCGAGAGCACCGCCTACGCCGACGGCGTCCGCGCCTGGGCGGCCCGGCTGCGCGACTCCAGCCACGCCCACGCGCTCGGTGAGGCCATCCACGAGCTGGAGGGCAGCGTCGAACTGCCCATCACCGACACCCTGCGCGTGCTGGACCCCCAGGTACCGGCGGCCGTCTCCCGCCTCGCGCACACCGCCGTGGACCCGCTCCTCGAAGAACTGCGGGCCCGCCGCGACGTCGCCGTCAACGAGGAGGGCCAGCTCTCCGACGAACTGGCCGACCTCGCCGCCCGCCGCGCCAGGAACGCCGACAGCGCGCCCGACCGCCCCGCCTGGGCCACCTACCCGCGCCCGGACGGCGACGGCGTCCCCTTCCACCTGGCCGTGGACTTCGCCGACGGCCTCACCCCGCGCGAACAGGCCGGACTGGAGGCCGCACTGGAGGCCAGCGGCCTCCTCTCCGGGTGGATCCGCGCGGACGGCACGCTCTACGACCCCACCACCCGCGACCTCATGGTCACCCCGGCCCGCCCGGCCAAGGGCCGCACCCTCCTGGACGTCCTCGTCCCCGTCGCGGCCCCGGAACGGGGCGCGCACGGCGACAACCTCCGCGCCCTGCTGTCGTCCATCGCCCTGCACTCCGAGACGCCGGGCAGCGCTGAGGAGACCGAGCCCAAGCACCGCCGCGACAGCGCCGTGACCACCGTCAGCTCCATGTCGCTCTCCGGCGGCTGGCGGCTGGGAGTGGCCTCCGGAGCCCACCACAAGAGCGAACCCGAGTTCATCGGTGAGGCCGCCCGCAAGCGGGCCCGCGACCGCCAGTCGGCCAACACCGACCGCCGCATGGCCATCGCGGAGGCCCTCCTGGCCGAGGCGGGGGAACGCCGCTGGGCCGTGGAGCACTCCTACACCGAACTGCTCGGGGTCTCGCGCGACCTGCCCGAGGCCGCTCCGCTCATCCGTGCCTGGGCCACCCTCGACGTCGCGCGGACCGACGTGGCGGCCGCCCGCCGCGCCCACGAGACCGCCCAGGCCGCCGCCGAGTCCACCCGGGGTGAGCTCCTCGACATCCGCACCCGGCTCGCCGAGGCCGCCCGGGAGCATCGCCTGCCCACCGTCCGCGCCGAACTCGACAGCGCCCTGCGCGCCCTGGACCACCTCCGGGTCCTGATCGCCTCGGCCCTGCGCGACCTCGACGTCCTCGCCTGGGAACTGGCCGACCACGAACGCCACGTCGGCGCATGGTCCCGCACCCGCGCGGCCCGGGTCCTGGCCGAGGACGCCCGCGCCGCCGCGATCGACGACATGATCACCGTGCGCCGCCAGTTCGAGCTCGGTGACCGCGCCCGGGGCGTGGCCCCGGAACAGATCGACGCCGCCCGCGCCCAGGTCCAGGCACGTGCCAAGGAGGCGGCCGAGCGCCTCCCCGAACTCGAACGCGACGCCCAGCGCGCCCGCGACGAACGTGTCAGCGCCGAGGTCCGGCTCGACGTCGCGACCACCGAACGCGCCGAACAGGTCCGCCGGGCCCTGGCGGCGGGGGAGGCCCTGGTCTCCTCCGTCACCACCGTCGGCGACCCCGACAGCCCGGCCGTCACCGGTACCGAGGACACCGTCCCCGACGCCGTGCTGCTCCGCGCCGCCGGGCTGGAGGACTGCGCCGGGAGCGACGCCCCCCTCGCCCGCTACCTGGCCGCCGTCCACGGCGGCCCCGAGGCCGAGACCACCGGACCGGACGAGCGCCTGGCCCTCCTGGCGTCCTTCACCTCGCAGCTGGAGGACGGCCTGGCCGACCAGGACGGCGTCGACGAGGTCGACGACAGCGCCATCCTCGGCAGCCGTGAGGAGCTGCACCGACTCCTGACCTCGGTGGGCTGGGCCCAGACCCGCACGGAGCTCAGCGAACCGCGCGGTGTGAAACGCCTCACGGTCCACGACGAGGACGGCGCCCACGACGTCACCTCCTACGCCGAACGCGTCGCGGAGGCCGTCGTGCGCGCCGAGGAGACCGTGGCCGTGGCCGAGGAGGAGGCCTTCGAGCGTCACCTCCTGGGTGAGCTCGCCGGCCACCTCTCCCGCCAGATCGACGAGGCCCGCGCGCTCATCGCGACCATGAACGACGTCCTCAAGGACGTCACCACCTCCGCCGGGCTCGGCGTGCGCCTCGACTGGAGCCTCGCGCCCGACGCCGGGGCGGACGTCGAGGCGGTCGTCCCACTGCTGGCGACCCCCGCCGAGGAGCGCACCCGGGTCCAGACCACCCGCCTGCGGGACGCCCTGCGCCGCTGCATCGAGGCGATCCGCCGACTGGACCCGACCGCCACCGGCGGCGCCCAGCTGCGCGCCGCGCTCGACTACCGGTCCTGGTTCGTCTTCACCGTCTACGTCACCGACTCCGCCGGGGACGAGCGCCGTCTGGGCCACCGCACCGCTCTCAGCCAGGGAGAGCAGCGCGTGGTCGCCTACCTCGTGCTGTTCGCGGCGGCCGCCGCCCAGTTCGACGCCCTGGCCGCCCGCGCGCCCTGGGCGCCGCGCCTGATCCTGCTGGACGACGCCTTCGCCAAGGTGGACGAACCCACCCACGGACGCCTGCTCGGCCTGCTGGTCGAGCTCGACCTGGACTTCGTGCTCACGTCCGAACGCGTCTGGGGCTGCTTCGCGAGCGTCCCCAGCCTGAACATCTACGAGTGCCTGCGGGACCCGAACGTCCCGGGTATCGCCACCCTGCACTTCACCTGGGACGGCAGCCGGAGGAGGCTGGTCGGCGTGTGACCCGGCCGCCCCGGCGCCGTCGGCGGCCCCGTGGGACGGTTTCCCCGAACACGCCGACGCCCGCCCGGCGACCGTGCGACAGTGGCCTGAGTCACCCTCGTCGCAGGGGGGCTTGCGGTCCCGAACACCCTCCGAGGCGAAGCGGAGGCGCGAAAGGGTACGGACGGGTCCCGGGTGCGGTCCGGCGCGCGTATCACCAGCGCGCTTCCTCCCGTCCTGTCCTACTCTGCTGGTGCAGGTTCGAGAACGGAGCGGGGTGGCGAAGGTGACTCGGGGACCCGAGGCGGACACACGCACAGGACGGGACGGCCACGCGGCCGCACCCCAGACCGAGGACCCCACCACCAAGGCACTCCTCGACGCCCTGGCGCGTTCGGGGCTGCCCGAGGCGGTCCGTACCTGGGTCGGCGCCGCCCTGTGGGGTGAGGAGGCGCTGGAGGCGCTCCTGAGGGGTGAGCACATCCCCGGGATCGTCCCCGGGGGATCCCCGGAGCCCCCGCCCGGGCGCGTGCGCCGGGCCTACCTCACCGGCATCCGCGTGCAGGGGTTCCGCGGCATCGGCCGACCAGCCGACCTCACCTTCTCCCCGAGCCCCGGCCTCACCGTCATCGTAGGCCGCAACGGCTCCGGCAAGTCGAGCTTCGCGGAAGCCGCCGAGGCCGCCCTCACCGGACGCAACCCGCGCTGGGACGCCATGCCCACCGGCTGGCGCGACGGCTGGCGCAACCTTCACTACGACGAGCGCACCGAGGCGACCGTGGACATCCACATCGCCGGTGACCCCGGTCCCACCCGGATCAGCCGCCGCTGGACGGGGGAGAGCGTCCGCTCCGCGCGCGGCGAGGTCGTGCACCCCAACGGTGACGTCTCCCCGCTGCGCACCCTCGACTGGGGCGAGAACCTCGTCCGTTACCGGCCGTTCCTGTCCTACGACGAGCTCGGCCGTACGGTCACCGGTCGCGCGGCGGAGCTGTACGACACCCTCACCGCGCTGCTCGGGCTCACCGGGCTCGCGGAGGCCGAGCGCCGCCTGGCCAAGGTCTGCGACGGCCTGGCCCGGCGCCGCGACCGGCCCTCCCGCGAACTGCGGCCCCTCCTGGACGTCCTGGGCGCCTCCAACGACCCCCGGGCGGTCCAGGCCGTCAGCGTGCTCTCCGCGCCCTCCATGGACCTGGAGGCGCTGCGCCGGGTCGCCTCCGACGACGGCCCCAGCGACCCCGCGCTGCACGTGGTCCTGCGCCGTCTGCGCCGCCTGGCGGTCCCCGAGCGCACCCTCATCGCTGACGTCGTCAACGAACTGCGCGGCGCGGCCATGGAGCTGGCCATGGCGGCCGGGAGCAAGGGCGACCACGCGCACGGCGTGGTCCAGCTCCTCGAACAGGCGCTGGAACACCACAAGCGCCACCCCACCGAGACCACCTGCCCCACGTGCTCCGCGACCGGGGCGCTCGGCGCCGACTGGGTGCGCCGCGCCAACGCGCAGCTCCGCGCGCTCCGGCCCCAGGCCGCCACCGCCTCGGCCGCGTACGACCGCGCCTCCGCCGCGCGTGACCAGGCCCGCTTCCTGCTCTCCCCGGTGCCGTCCTGGCTGCCGCCGGAGAGCGAACTGGGTCAGGTGTGGGCGCTCTGGGAGTCCGGCTCCGACATCGAGGACCTCGGGGAACTGGCCGAGCACATCGAGACCGTGGGCCGCAGGCTCCGCGCCGCGGCGGTCAGCGCCCGCCGGGACGCCTCCGAACGGCTGGAGGACCCCACCGAGGGCTGGGCCGACCTCGCGGAACGGCTCTCGGGCTGGCTGGACGACGCCCAGGACGCGGTGGCGGCGAGCGAGACCCTGGGGGCGGCGGAGACGGCCCTGAACTGGCTGGCCGAGTACGCGCGCGGCGTGCGCGCGGAACGGCTGGGGCCGGTGATCTCCCAGGCGGAGCAGGTCTGGTTCCGGTTGCGCCAGGAACGCCACATCGACCTCCAGGGCATGCGGCTGATCGGCCGGGGCGCCCGTCGGAGGGTCGAGGTGGACGTCTCCGTGGACGGCGTGGACGACCAGACCAGCGCGCCCGGGCTGCTCAGCCAGGGTGAGTTCCAGGCCCTCGCCCTGTCCATCTGCCTGCCCCGCGCGCTGGTGGAAGGCAACCCGTTCGGATTCCTGCTGCTGGACGACCCGGTCCAGGCGATGGACACCGAGACGGTGGAGGGGCTGGCCGCGGTCCTGGCCGAGGTGGGGCGGCACCGGCAGCTCATCGTGTTCACGCACGACACCCGGCTGTCCGACGCCCTGCGCAGGCTGGGTCTGCCGGCCGACATCCGGACGATCAACCGTGACGCGATGTCCAACGTCTGGCTGGCCGAGGGGAACGGCTGACACGGCCCGGCTCCTCGTGCCCGGCTCCTCGTGCTCGGGGCCGGGTGCACGGCGTCACATCCACGGGCTTTCCCGCGCCTCGACGCGGTGGCGCGGAGGGCTCCCCGAAGGGCGGAACACCCTCGTCGACCAGGGGTTCCCGTGTATGTGGGGGAGCGTCGCGGAGGGGGTCGGGGCGCGCCCCGACCAGCCCCTCGCCGGGCGCCCGGCGCTCGATTTGGCAGACCACCCCCGGATCCCTGTATAGTCATGTTCAGCGCAAGGGGGCAACACCCCCGGGGCGGACGAGAGAAAGTCCCACAGCGCGCCCCTTTAGCTCAGTCGGCAGAGCGTCTCCATGGTAAGGAGAAGGTCTACGGTTCGATTCCGTAAAGGGGCTCCACCACTTGACGAGGTTCCGGTCCACTCAGGTGGGTGGCCGGTGGAACTTCACCGGCCTTGACAGAGGGACATCCTTTGGGATGTCCTTAAGTCCTGATCGGGGCGGGGTAGCTCAGTCGGTAGAGCAAGCGGCTCATAATCGCTGTGTCGTCGGTTCAAGTCCGGCCCCCGCTACCAACCCGCTGACCCCTGAGGCCCAGTACTCAGGGGTCGTCGTGGGTCTCCAGCAGTGTTCAACTGCGCCCAGGTAATGTCTCCAGCGAGAAAGGCACTCCGAAGTGGCTGCCACAGACGTGAGGCCGAAGATCACCCTGGCCTGCCAGGAGTGCAATCACCGGAACTACATCACGCGCAAGAACCGTCGGAACACCCCCGACCGTCTGACGATCAAGAAGTTCTGCCCGAACTGCCGCAAGCACAACGACCACCGCGAGACCCGCTAGGTTCTCCAGGTCCGTCGTCCCCGGCAGGGAGCGGTCGGCTTCTCGTAGACTCCAGCCCGGTGAGCACTTCGCTCACCGGGCTTTTGTTATTGCTGACACGGGCGGCGGGCAGCGCCCCGGCCGCTCCGCGAACGCACACCGCACAGGAGAGACAGAGCGTGGCGATCAACCCTGACTACCTCGGCCGGGAGTACCCCGCCCCCGAGGCCTACGAGGTGACGCGCGGCAAGATCCGCGAGTTCGCCGAGTCGATCAACGACCTAAACCCCGTCTACCTCGACACGGCCTCCGCCAAGGCCCTCGGGTACGCCGACGTCATCGCCCCGCCCACCTTCCCCGTGATCCTCGGCATGGCCGGGTCCGCGCTGGCCCTGGCCGACCCGGACCTCGGGGTGGACTTCTCCCGGGTCGTCCACGGCGACCAGGGCTTCCGTTACACCCGACCGCTCCAGGCGGGCGACGTCCTGAGCACGGTCACCCGCATCACCGACATCAAGTCGCTGGGCGGCAACGAGCTCATCACCATGGAGACGGTGGCCCATGCGGCCGACGGCGAGCACGTGGTGACGGCGGGCATGATGCTCGTCGTCCGGGGTTCCTAGGAAGCGGGGAAGACAGTGAACAGGATCAAGCACGCGGACGTCGAGGTCGGCACCCAGATCCCCGAGCGGACCTTCCCGGTCCGCCGCCTGGACCTGGTCCGCTACGCGGGGGCCTCGGGTGACTTCAACCCGATCCACTGGAACGAGCGGTTCGCCAAGTCGGTCGGTCTGCCCGACGTGATCGCGCACGGCATGTTCACCATGGCCGAGGCCGGCCGGGTCGTCACCGACTGGACCGGGGACCCCGGCAGCGTGGTCGACTACTCGGTGCGCTTCTCCGCGCCCGTGGTGGTCCCGGACGACGACCAGGGCGCCGAGATCACCGTCAGCGGCAAGGTGAAGGCCAAGAACGACGACGGCACCGTCACCGTTCTGCTCACCGCCCGCTCCGGCGGCGCGAAGGTCCTGGCCAAGGCCTCCGCCGTGGTCCGCCTGGCCCCGTAGCCGCCCGGCCGCGACCGATCCATCCGCACCCGCGTTCGTTCTCTCCAAGAGGTATGCCCCGTGTCCACGATGCTCGCTGACCACACCACCCTCGGCCTGGGCGGCCCCGCCAAGGTCTTCCGGACCGCCGGTTCCACCGACGAGCTCGTCGCCCTCGTCACCGAGGCCGACCGCACGGGTGAGCGCGTCCTCGTGCTCGGCGGCGGCAGCAACCTGGTCGTCGCCGACGACGGGTTCCCCGGCACGGTGGTTCTGGTCGCCTCCCAGGGCGTCACCACGACCGAGGCCGGTACCGACCCGGAGACCGGCGAGGAGATCGTCCTGCTGAGGGCGGACGCGGGCGTGGAGTGGGACCCGCTGGTGGAGCGGACCGTCGCCGAGGGGCTCAACGGTGTCGAGTTCCTCTCCGGCATCCCCGGCCGGGTGGGCTCCACCCCCATCCAGAACGTGGGCGCGTACGGCCAGGACGTCAGCCAGACCGTCCGTGAGGTGCTGGTCCTGGACCGCACCACCGGGGAACTGGTCACGCTCTCCAACGCCGACTGCGGCTTCACCTACCGCGACAGCGCCTTCAAGGGCCACGACCGGTACGTGGTGTGCGAGGTCGTCTTCGAGCTGCGCAGGGGGCCGCTGAGCCGCCCCGTCCGGTACGCCGAGGTGGCCCGCACCATGGGCGTGGACGCGGGGGAGCGGGTGCCGCTGGCCCGGGCCCGCGAGGTCGTCCTCGGGCTGCGCCGGGGCAAGGGCATGGTCCTGGACCCCGCCGACCCCGACACCCGCAGCGCGGGGTCGTTCTTCACCAACCCCGTCCTGTCGGCCGAGGAGTACGCGGCCTTCCGCGAGCGGGCCCTCGCGCGCCTGGGCGCCGACACCGAGGTCCCGGGGCACCCCGACGGCGCGGGCAACGTGAAGCTCTCCGCCGCCTGGCTGATCGACCGGGCGGGGTTCACCAAGGGCTACGGCGACGGCCCCGCACGGATCTCGGGCAAGCACACCCTGGCCCTCACCAACCCCGGCGGCGCCACCACCGCGGACCTCCTGGACCTGGCCCGCGAGGTGCGGGCCGGGGTCGAGGCGGCCTTCGGGGTGCGCCTGGTCAACGAGCCGGTGATGCTCGGCGTCAGCCTCTGAGCCCGGCGGTCACCATCCGTGGGGCTCCAGGGCCTCCTCGAACTCCCCGAGGCGGTCGGGGCACATCTGGTCGACGCCGATGACGAGGAGACCGGGGTCGCTGCCCTGGTCCAGGTAGGCGTCGGTCCAGGCCGACGCGCTCTCCGCGTCGCAGGCCGCCCTGGTCACCCGGGTGACGGAGTCCATGTCGTTGGTCCGGGCGCCGTAGGACTCGACCATGTCGCGGTGCGCGTCCTGGTCGTAGGCCTCCGCCGCGCATCCGGCCAGGAGCAGCGGTGTCATGAGCGCGCTCAGGACCAGGGGTGTCTTGCGGTGCACGGGGAGCTCCTCGTGTTGGGGAATGTGACCGGAGGGACGCGTGAGGCGGTTCGCCGGTTGCCAGGACTCCCAGCGTCAGCGGGACGGTACGGCCCGTGACGATCTGACCAAGAAATAAGTTAGGCGCAGCAAACACCTTTATCAGGCCCACCTGATAAATGAATTCGACAGATCAATAAATTGCAATCAACAATGGTTCTGGTAACGTCGTGAGCGTCGAAGGGGAGTAGTCCCCAATGCGCGCGGTCGACACACTGGACGCCACCGTCCCGGCCGCGTGAGCCCAGCGCAACGGGCGGACGAGACCTTTGACCCGGTAGGAAACGACCGGGTTGAAGGGGCGTTCTCCGCCTCCTTCTGCCCATCACGGACAGCGGGAGAACCATGTCAGCTTTTCTGGTCGGACTCGGCGTGAGCGCGGGCGCCATCTTCATCGCCGAAATGGGCGACAAGACCCAGTTGGTCGCGATGTCCCTGGCGACCCGTTACCGCGCCCTCACGGTGATCCTCGGCATCACCGTCGCCACCGCCGTGGTGCACCTGGGCAGCGTGTTCATCGCCGAGGTCCTCGGCGCGGCCATCCCCACCGACTGGCTCACCCTCGTGGCCGGGCTCGCCTTCCTCGTCTTCGGACTGTGGACCCTGCGCGGCGACGAGATGTCCGACAAGGACGAGGCACGCGCCGCCTCCCGCCGCATCCGCTCCGGCTTCATGACCGTGTTCGTGGTCTTCCTCGTGGCCGAGCTCGGTGACAAGACCATGCTCGCCACCATCACCGTGGGCACCCAGTACCACTGGCTCCCCGTGTGGATCGGCTCCACCGTCGGCATGGTCGCCGCCGACGCCATCGCCATCGCGATCGGCGCGGTCCTCGGCAAGAAGCTCCCCGAGCGGGCCATCCAGATCGGTGCCGCCGTGCTGTTCTTCGTCGCGGGAGCGGCGATGCTCGGCCAGGGCGCGTGGATGCTCCTGGCCTGAGCGCGCCGGGCGGGGGTCGCCCCCCGCCCGTTCACCCCTCCAGGAGCTCCGGCTCGGCGGCCAGCCAGTCGTCCACCCCGGAGAGCATCTGCTTCTTCAGGGAGTCGGGCGCCCCGGCGCCCCGGATGGACATCCGCGCCAGGTCGGCAAGCTCGGTGTCGGTGAACCCGAACACCTCCCGCGCGATCCGGTACTGCTCCACCAGACGCGGGCCGAACAGCAGGGGGTCGTCGGTGCCCAGGGCGATCGGGGCCCCCGCCTGGTACAGCCTGCGCAGCGGGACGCGCTCCAGCTCCTCGAACACCCCGAGGCCCACGTTGGAGGTCGGGCAGACCTCCAGGGTCACCTCCTGGGTCGCGATGCGCTCCAGGAGGTAGGGGTCCTCCACGGCGCGTACCCCGTGGCCGATCCGGTCGGCGTCCAGCTCGTCCAGGCACTCCAGGACGCTGCGCGGGCCGTTGAGTTCCCCGCCGTGGGGCGTGGAGAGCAGCCCCGCGCGCTTGGCGATCCGGAAGGCCGCCTCGAACTCACGGGCGCGTCCGCGCCGCTCGTCGTTGTTCAGCCCGAACGAGACCACGCCCCGCCCCGAGTATTGGGCGGCCAGGCGGGCCAGGGCCCGGGCGTCGAGCGGGTGGCGGGTCCGGTTGGCGGCCACCATCAGACCGATCGCCACCCCGGTCTCGCGCTCCGCCACCCGGGCGGCGTCCAGGATCAGCTCCAGGGTCGCGGTGAGGCCGTCGAAGAGCGACGCGTACCCGCTGGGGTCGACCTGGATCTCCAACCAGCCCGAACCCGCGTCCCGCTCGTCCTCCGCGGCCTCCAGCAGGAGACGGTGGATGTCCTCGGGTCTGCGCAGCACCGACCGGGCGATGTCGTAGAGGCGCTGGAAGCGGAACCATCCGCGTTCGTCGGTGGCCCTGAGCTTGGGCGGCCACTCCTTCACCAGCGCCTGGGGCAGGTGCACCCCGCGCTCCTCGGCCAGTTCCACCAGCGTGCCGTGACGCATCGAGCCGGTGAAGTGCAGGTGCAGGTGGGCCTTGGGCAGCCGGTCCAGCCGGCGGGCGGTGGTCGGTGTCTCCATGAACCAAGCCTGCCGTATGAAGGGCACCGGGCGTGCCAGGAATGGCCAACACCACAACGGTCGACGCGCGGCGGGGCTGCTCCGCCTCGGGCAGCGGCTTCTGGACACGGCTACCACCCTCCGCCAGGTCCGCGTCGCCCGGGCCCGGGCTGGCGGCGAGGGCCTCGTGGATGGCCCGCCTGCCGACGGTGGTCACCAGGTGGCGGACTCGGAGACGGGGCCGATACGCGCGGGGACCCGGGGTCGCTCAGTCTCGTCCCCGTCCTGTCACGTGCGCTTTCGCGGCTCCGGCGCGGAGCCGGAACCGGTTTGTCCCCGGCGGTGGTGAGGGCGTACACTCACCGCGTCGGCCGGTCGCGTGCGGGCGTCACATCCACAAGGGTGTGCGACAGCACTCCGGACCGGCTATGGTGGGGAACGCAGTTTCCGCTAAGGGCAGTGGCTCAATTGGCAGAGCACCGGTCTCCAAAACCGGCGGTTGGGGGTTCGAGTCCCTCCTGCCCTGCAAGTCCGCGTGTGGTCGGGGTGTCGCATCCGTCGTCACCCCGGCCGCGGGGGCGACGGAACTACGGGGATACGAAGCAACCCGCGACCCTAAGGACCCCAGGTGACTCAGACTGACGCCGACGCGAAGCCCGACAAGGAGCCGAAGCGTCGTACCGGTCCGGTGACGTTCACCAAGCAGGTCGTCGGAGAACTCCGCAAGGTCCGCTGGCCCACGCGCAAGGAACTGGTCACCTACACCATCGTCGTCATGGTGTTCGTCGTGATCGTCCTCGCCTACGTCTCCCTGGCCGACTTCGCCTTCGGTGAGGCCGTGACCTGGCTCTACGGCACCTTCGGCCGTCCGGCCGGAGCCTAGCTCCCACCCCGTGCGCCCTCCGGGGCGTCCTCGACGGTGGCCGTGCCCACCTTCACCCGGTTCCTCCCGACCGGCCCTCGTCCGGTCACGCTCGTCCGCGCGTTGGTCCCGCTTCGCCCGGAGAGACCGTAAGCTGGCAGGACTGGGTTCGACGCACGGCCCGTTTTCGGTGTGCGTCGTGCGCACTAGCGAATCCGACGAGAGAAAGAGCAGCCGTGTCCGAGTCCCCACTGACCTCTGACGACTTCCCCGAAGAGGAGCCGGATCAGTCGTCGGCGGAAGAGACCGGCCTGGCGGGCGAACTGTCCGAGGAAGCGGTCGAGCCGACCGACGCCGACAGCCCGGAGCAGACCGAAGAGGCCGACGAGAGCACCGAGGACGCCGAAGAGGCCGACGCGGAGCCCGAGCTGCCCCGTCTCGACCCCGTCGAGGAGTTCCGCAACGAGCTCGTCCTCCTGCCCGGCGACTGGTACGTCGTGCACACCTACGCGGGCTACGAGAAGCGGGTCAAGGCCAACGTCGAGAGCCGCACCCAGTCCCTCAACATGGAGGAGTACATCTTCCAGGTCGAGGTGCCCGAGCACGAGGTCACCGAGGTCAAGAGCGGCAAGCGCCAGCAGGTCACCGAGAAGGTCCTGCCCGGCTACGTCCTCGTCCGCATGGACCTGACCGACGAGTCCTGGTCGGCCATCCGCAACACCCCCGGTGTCACCGGATTCGTGGGCCTGTCCAACAAGCCCGCCCCGCTGAGCCTCACCGAGGTGGCCAAGCTCCTGGCGCCCGAGCCGGAGGAGGAGCCGGAGCAGGCGCAGCAGTCCCGGTCCACCGGCGGCGGCTCCGAGTCCCGCTCCGACGTGGCGTACGAGGTCGGCGAGTCCGTCACCGTCATGGAGGGCCCGTTCGCGACCCTGCCCGCCACCGTCAGCGAGATCAACGCCGACACCCAGAAGCTCAAGGTGCTGGTGTCGATCTTCGGCCGCGAGACCCCGGTCGAGCTCTCGTTCAACCAGGTCGCCAAGATCTGACCCCGTGGGGCCTTTCCCACAACCCGCCCGGACCACTGTCCGGGCGACGTAGACTTGGTGGGTCCGTCCCTCGCGGGACGGACCCACTGTCGCGCTGTACCGCCCGGGTGCGAACCCGGGCGGAACGCGCTCCGGTCCGTCCGGTCCCGACGGGCCGTGACCCCGTGCCCCTGGCACGGACAGCCTCCTTCGGCAGCGGCTCCACCGAGGTCCCCGTGGCCCGTGGCGCCGTGGGGGAGGCAGGGATCGGCACACAACGCAGATCAGGCAAAGGACCCGATATGCCTCCGAAGAAGAAACTTGCCGCACTCGTCAAGGTGCAGCTCCCCGCCGGTCAGGCGACCCCGGCGCCGCCCGTCGGTACCGCTCTCGGTCCGCACGGCGTCAACATCATGGACTTCTGCAAGCAGTACAACGCTGCTACGGAAGCCCAGCGCGGCAACGTCATCCCCGTCGAGATCTCCATCTACGAGGACCGTTCCTTCACCTTCGTCACCAAGACGCCCCCGGCGCCTCGGCTGATCCTGAAGGCCGCCGGGCTGGACAAGGCCGCCACCGACCCGGGTCGCAGCACCGCCGGTTCGATCACCGCCGACCAGGTCCGTGAGATCGCGCAGACCAAGCTGCCCGACCTCAACACCGACGACATCGAGGCCGCGTCCAAGATCGTCGCCGGTACCGCCCGCTCGATGGGCATCGAGGTCAAGTAGCTCCCCTCGGGGTTGCTCGACGGCAAGAACCACCGTGGCAGGGCCAGCGCTGGCCCTAGGACCACACGTTCCCGTAGGAGAACAGCGTGAAGCGCAGCAAGAACCACCGCAAAGCCAACAACCTGGTGGACCGCGACCGGCTCTACAGCCCCGCCGAGGCTCTGAAGCTGGCCAAGGAGACCACCAACGTCAAGTTCGACGCGACCGTCGAGGTCGCCCTGCGTCTGGGCGTCGACCCGCGCAAGGCCGACCAGATGGTCCGCGGCACCGTGAACCTGCCGAACGGCACCGGCAAGACCGCTCGGGTCCTGGTCTTCGCGACCGGTGAGCGTGCCGAGCAGGCCCGTGCCGCGGGCGCCGACATCGTCGGTGACGACGACCTGGTCGAGAAGGTCCAGAACGGCTTCCTGGACTTCGACTCCGTCGTGGCCACCCCGGACCTCATGGGCAAGGTCGGCCGCCTGGGCCGCGTGCTCGGTCCGCGTGGCCTCATGCCCAACCCGAAGACGGGTACCGTCACCCCGGACGTGGCCAAGGCCGTGACCGAGATCAAGGGCGGCAAGATCGAGTTCCGCGTGGACCGCCACGGGAACCTGCACTTCATCATCGGCAAGGTCTCGTTCGACGAGCCCAAGCTGCTGGAGAACTACCAGGCCGCGATCGACGAGGTCAACCGCCTCAAGCCGTCCGCCGCCAAGGGCCGCTACATCAAGAAGGCCGTGGTCACCACGACGATGGGTCCGAGCATCCCGCTCGACGCCTAGCTGTGTCTTCTTGGGCCTCCGCTTCGCTTTGGCCCGAGGCTCGTGACACGAGAACGGCCCCCGCACTCCTCAGGGAGTGCGGGGGCCGTTTCCGTGCCCGGGGGTGCTACAGGGTGCCGATCTCTTCCTCGGCGGGGATCTCGAAGGAGGTCGAGCCCAGCGCGGAGAACTCCATCCAGACGTCGGACTCGTCGTCGGAGAACTCGATGCGCATCGGGAAGCCGTCGGCGTCCAGCCAGAGCTTGGTGTTCAGGGTGCTCTCCAGGCCACCGCCGAACAACTGCTCCACGGCGCCGCGCTCCTCGGCCGTCATCTCGGAGATGTCGCCGGTGGACATCGAGCCCTCCACCACGGTGGTCTCGACGCCGTCGATCTCCTCGGTGCCGACCTCGGTGACGTCCTCCAGCTCGGAGAAGGCACCGGCGAGGTCCGGGAGCGCCTCGACGTCGAAGCTCTCGGTCGGGTCCGCGTTCTCCTCGACGTCTCCGCGCAGCCACGGGGTGCCGGAGCCGTAGAGGCCGTGGGGGTCGGCCATCAGGGTGTCGCCGCCCTCCAGGAGGAGAACGGTGGACGCGCTCAGGTCCTCGGCGGTGACGCCCTCGGGGAGCTGACCGGACATCAGCTCGTACATGGTCTCGCCCAGGAAGGGCATGTCCACAGTGGCCAGCACCGCCGCGGGGTCGTCCGTCACCTGGTAGTTGAAGGTGACGGTGACGTCGCCCTCGGCCGTCGGGTCGACGGTGACGACCTCCATGTCGAGGGTGTAGTTGGTGAGCTCCTGGGTGCTGGAGCCCAGGTTGCCCAGCAGGTCGTCCAGGGAGGCGCCGGCGGGGGAGGCCTCGGTGGTGTCGCCGTCGGCCGCGGGCTCCTCGTTACCGCAGGCGGTGAGGGCGAGGACCAGGGAGAGGGAGCCGGCGGCGATGAGGGCCGGAGTGCGGGTGTTCACGCGTACGTGTGCTTTCTCTAAGAGGGCGCGTCAGAGAGCGGGGACGCCCAAGTAAGTCATCATGTTCGCATGTCAGACGGACATTTCTGGCAAACGGTTCCCGAGGGGGCCGAGTCAGTCCCGGACGGGCTCGCTGACCTCGTCGCCGTTGGGAACGTGGAAGCTGGTCCCGCCCCGCTCGGAGAACTCCAGCCACAGCGACGAGACGGGGCCGGAGGACTCCATCCGGACCGGGAAGCCCTCGGCGTCCACCCAGACGGACACGTCCAGGTGCCCGGACACGTCGTCGCCGAGCAGGGGCGCGAGGGCGGCCCGCTCTCCGGGCCCGGCGCCGTCCGCCAGCGCGGGCAGGACCCCGTGGAGGGGGAGCGTCCCGGTGTTCCCGACGTCCTCGGCGGGGCCGGGCTCGGCGCCCTCCATCCCGGACAGCAGCCCGACCAGATCGGCCAGGGAGCCGAGATCGAGCACCTCGGCGGGGGAGGGCGAGGGGAGCAGGGCGTCGCCCCGGACCCACTCGGTGGGGGCGCCCAGCAGGTCCTGGGAGTCCTGCAGCAGGGCCTGCCCTCCCTCCGGGTGGACCACCACCAGTTCGGGGCCCTCCGGGGTCCTCAGTGTGGCCCGCACGGCGGCGGGGGAGCTCGACACCTCGTAGGTGAGCAGCGTCCGGGCGTCCTCCTCGGAGCGCGGCCCGAACCCCACGTCGAGCGTGTAGTCGTCGGCCAGCGCGGTGGCGTCGGCCAGGGCGTCGAGCAGTGCCTGCGTGTCGGCCTCCTCGTACCAGGGCCGGTCGGCGGAGGGGAAGAGCGTGCACCCGGACAGGAGGAGGGACAGGGCACCGGCCAGGGCCAGGGCGGAACGGGGGGATTCCACGGTGGAGGGGACTCCTTCGGAGCGGGGGGGCTCGGGTCCCCATCGTGTCATTCCGCCCTCCACGGGCGGGCGGGAGCACGGCACGTGTCCGTGATCACCCGATCGGACTCCGGGCGGAGGCCCGAGCACTCCGATCGGCGGCTAGTATTGGTACTTGCCGAAGACCGCTGGTCGTCACCCGCTCGGGTGACCCAAGGACCCATTGATGGGCGCCCGCGCAGGTGTCACCAGAGCTTTCCCGTTCCGGGACGTGCCAGCCACGTACTGAGAACGCGGTCGTGCCCCGTGCGCCTCGCGCTCGGGGCTTTTTCTCGTGCTGACGCCGATCATGGAGCCCTTGGGAATCAACCAGCGTTCACTGTTGGAAGGAGTCCCATGGCGAGGCCGGACAAGGCAGCCGCGGTCGCCGAACTCACGGACGAGTTCCGTGAGTCGAACGGCGCCGTGCTGACCGAATACCGGGGGCTCACTGTCGCGCAGATCACTGAACTGCGTAACAGCCTCGGCCAGACTGCGCGTTTTCGCATCGTCAAGAACACGCTGACCAAGATCGCGGTCAAGGAGGCCGGCGTCGACGAGCAGATCACCGATCTGCTCGAGGGCCCGTCCGCCATCGCCTTCGTCCACGGGGACGTCGTCGAGGCCGCGAAGGGGCTGCGTGACTTCGCGAAGACGAACACGCCTCTGGTGATCAAGGGCGGCATCATCGACGGCAAGTCGATGAGCGCCGAGGACGTCACCAAGCTGGCCGATCTGGAGTCCCGAGAGGTTCTCCTCTCGAAGCTGGCCGGCGCGCTCAAGGCCAAGCAGGGCCAGGCCGCCGCCGTCTTCCAGGCGCTTCCCTCCAAGACTGTGCGTCTCGCGCAGGCCCTGGCGGACAAGCGTTCCGAGGAAGCCGCTTAAACCCCATGAACCACGGCGGGTGCTCACGGCGCCCGGCCACTGGCTCGCACGATGCGCCATTGGGCGCGCGTGTCGTTAGAGAAAGAGAGATCGCATCATGGCGAAGCTCAGCAACGAGGACCTGCTTACCGCGTTCGAGGGCATGACCCTCCTCGAGCTCTCCGACTTCGTGAAGCTGTTCGAGGAGAAGTTCGACGTCACCGCCGCCGCCCCGGCCGCCGTCGTCGCCGCCGGCCCCGCCGGTGCCGCCCCGGCCGCCGAGGAGGAGAAGGACGAGTTCGACGTCATCCTCGAGGGCGCTGGCGACAAGAAGATCCAGGTCATCAAGGAGGTCCGTGGCCTCACGAGCCTGGGTCTCAAGGAGGCCAAGGACCTCGTCGACAACGCCCCGAAGGCTCTCCTCGAGGGCGTCAACAAGGAGGCCGCGGAGAAGGCCAAGGCCGCCCTTGAGGGCGCTGGCGCCACCGTCACCCTCAAGTAGTCCTCCGCGGGCGCCAGTCGCCCGCTGGTCTGCGTGAAGCGGCCGTTCCTCCCCCAGGGGAGGGGCGGCCGCTTTCTCGTGCCCGGGACCGCCCCGGTGGTGCGTCGTGATTCGGTCGTCGGGAACCGGGAGGTTCCGGTCCGAGTCGGGAGGCCGAAGGTCCCCCGCCGACGGCCGACCAACGTCCCGTATGTCGTGAACGACGCCGTGTCTGAACCGTCGTGAGCTGGGTGATGTGCGAAGCTGGGGCGGTTCGCGTGCGGGATCCCCGTGTCCCCGTGTGCGAACTGTCCTCGGGACGCGATAATCTCCCGTCCCGGGAATCTTGAAGGGCTCCGGAGAGAGTGTTTACCCGCCTGGGGCGGGGGAATCCTTCCGGGTGTCCGTTGGCTCACATCCCCCGTGGGGCCAGGGCAGGCGCGCTGTTTCACCCTGATGGTCCAGGGCCTTCCCCCGGGGATGTGCGTGGTGGCGGTACCGCCGTCGACCGGGTACGACCCGGGACCGCCGGTCCCTTACGAGGGTGCTGGTGTAGGCATGCCGGGCTTGACGGATCGCCCTCCAGGGGTGATCCTGCCGGTGTCGTGAGTGGTGCTGTGGACCGTGAGTGGACAGCGGTGTGGTGTTCGGCTACACTGCTCTTTTGCGCTGCCCTTTGGTGATCCCTGTGTCGGTGTACGGCTTCCGCCATCCCATTCTTCTGGATTCCGGAAGGCCCGTCACCCGCTCGATGTGACCGTCTCAACCGCGTTGCGGCGGTCCCTCTCGTGACGGATCGTCTGGCGTGCGCGCTTCAACCGCCACAAGCCTTCGGAAGGACCCCTGTTGGCAGCCTCGCGCAACGCCTCCGCTAACGCCCTTGGTCCGCACCGCGTTTCTTTCGCCCGTATCCAGGAACCCCTCGAGGTTCCGAACCTTCTGGCCCTGCAGACCGAGTCGTTCGACTGGCTGCTGGGCAACGACACGTGGAAGACCCGGGTCGAGACGGCCCGCAACGCCGGCCGCAAGGACGTTCCGGAGCAGTCCGGTCTCGAAGAGATCTTCGAGGAGATCAGCCCGATCGAGGACTTCTCGGGCACGATGTCCCTTTCGTTCCGTGACCATCGGTTCGAGCCGCCCAAGTACTCCGAGGAGGAGTGCAAGGACAAGGACATGACGTACTCCGCCCCGATGTTCGTCACGGCGGAGTTCATCAACAACGACACCGGTGAGATCAAGAGCCAGACGGTGTTCATGGGCGACTTCCCGCTCATGACCGTCAAGGGCACCTTCATCATCAACGGCACCGAGCGCGTCGTCGTGTCCCAGCTCGTCCGCTCCCCGGGTGTGTACTTCGACAAGTCCGTCGACAAGACCTCGGACAAGGACCTCTTCGGCTGCAAGGTCATCCCGTCCCGCGGTGCCTGGCTGGAGTTCGAGGTCGACAAGCGCGACTTCGTCGGCGTCCGTATCGACCGCAAGCGCAAGCAGGGCGTCACCGTCCTGCTCAAGGCGCTGGGCTGGACCACCGACCAGATCCTGGAGCGTTTCGGCCAGTACGAGTCGATCCGCAACACCCTGGAGAAGGACCCGACCGCCGGTACCGACGACGCGCTGCTGGACATCTACCGCAAGCTGCGTCCGGGAGAGCCGCCCACGAAGGAGTCGGCCCAGGCGCTGCTGGAGAACCTGTACTTCAACCCCAAGCGCTACGACCTCGCCAAGGTCGGCCGGTACAAGATCAACAAGAAGCTCGGTCTCGACACCGACTTCACGCAGGGCACCCTCACCGAAGAGGACATCGTCGCGACCATCGACTACCTCGTGCGCCTGCACGCCGGTGAGGTCGAGAAGGAGACCGTCCTCGGCCTCCGCCCGGTCGAGACCGACGACATCGACCACTTCGGCAACCGTCGTCTGCGCACCGTCGGCGAGCTCATCCAGAACCAGGTCCGCCTGGGCCTGGCCCGCATGGAGCGCGTCGTCCGCGAGCGGATGACCACCCAGGACGTCGAGGCGATCACGCCTCAGACCCTGATCAACATCCGTCCCGTCGTGGCCTCCATCAAGGAGTTCTTCGGCACCTCGCAGCTGTCCCAGTTCATGGACCAGACCAACCCCCTCGCGGGTCTGACCCACAAGCGCCGCCTCTCGGCGCTGGGTCCGGGCGGTCTGTCCCGTGAGCGCGCGGGCTTCGAGGTCCGGGACGTCCACCCGTCCCACTACGGCCGCATGTGCCCGATCGAGACCCCCGAGGGTCCGAACATCGGTCTGATCGGCTCGCTCGCCGCCTACGGCCGGGTGAACTCCTTCGGTTTCGTGGAGACCCCGTACCGGAAGATCATCGACGGCAAGGTCTCCGACCAGGTCGACTACCTGACCGCTGACGAAGAGGACCTCTACGTCATCGCGCAGGCGAACACCCCGATGAACGCGGACGGCAGCTTCGCCGAGGCCGGCGTGCTCGTCCGTCGTAAGGGCGGGGAGTTCGAGCAGGTCAGCACCGACGAGGTCGACTACATGGACGTGTCGCCGCGCCAGATGGTGTCGGTCGCCACCGCCATGATCCCGTTCCTGGAGCACGACGACGCCAACCGCGCGCTCATGGGCTCCAACATGCAGCGCCAGGCCGTGCCGCTGCTCCGCGCCGAGTCGCCCTTCGTCGGTACCGGCATGGAGTACCGCGCCGCCACCGACGCCGGTGAGGTCATCATCGCGGAGAAGGCGGGTGTCGTCGAGGACGTCACCGCCGACTACGTCACCGTGATGGCCGACGACGGCACGCGCAAGACGTACCGCATGGGCAAGTTCCAGCGCTCCAACCAGGGCACCTGCTTCAACCAGCGCCCCATCGTGCACGAGGGTCAGCGCATCGAGGTCAAGCAGGTCCTCGCGGACGGTCCCTCCACGGACCAGGGCGAGATGTCGCTGGGCAAGAACCTCCTCGTGGCGTACATGTCCTGGGAGGGCCACAACTACGAGGACGCGATCATCCTCAGCCAGCGTCTGGTGCAGGACGACGTCCTCTCCTCGATCCACATCGAGGAGCACGAGGTCGACGCCCGTGACACCAAGCTCGGCCCGGAGGAGATCACCCGCGAGATCCCCAACGTCAGCGAGGAGGTCCTGGCCGACCTCGACGACCGGGGCATCATCCGCATCGGCGCCGAGGTCGTCGACGGCGACATCCTCGTCGGCAAGGTCACGCCCAAGGGCGAGACCGAGCTGACCCCGGAGGAGCGCCTGCTGCGCGCCATCTTCGGCGAGAAGGCCCGCGAGGTCCGCGACACCTCCCTGAAGGTGCCGCACGGCGAGACCGGCAAGGTCATCGGCGTCCGGGTGTTCAGCCGCGACGAGGGCGACGAGCTCGCCCCCGGCGTCAACGAGATGGTCCGCGTCTACGTGGCCCAGAAGCGCAAGATCACCGACGGCGACAAGCTCGCCGGACGTCACGGCAACAAGGGCGTCATCTCGAAGATCCTGCCCCAGGAGGACATGCCCTTCCTGGAGGACGGCACGCCCGTCGACATCATCCTCAACCCGCTGGGCGTCCCCGGCCGAATGAACGTCGGCCAGGTACTGGAGGTCCACCTGGGCTGGCTGGCCAAGAACGGCTGGTTGGTCGAGGGGGTCGAGGAGGAGTGGCAGAAGTCGCTGCACGCGATCGGAGCGGCCGAGGTCGCCCCCAACTCGCGCGTGGCCACGCCGGTCTTCGACGGCCTGCACGGCGACGAGCTCAGCGGCCTCATCCAGTCGGTCCGCCCGAACAAGGACGGCAACCGCCTCATCAACGAGGACGGCAAGGCGCGCCTGTTCGACGGCCGTACCGGTGAGCCCTTCGCGGAGCCCATCTCCGTCGGCTACAAGTACATCCTGAAGCTCCACCACCTCGTGGACGACAAGATCCACGCCCGCTCCACCGGCCCGTACTCCATGATCACGCAGCAGCCGCTGGGTGGTAAGGCGCAGTTCGGCGGCCAGCGGTTCGGCGAGATGGAGGTGTGGGCGCTGGAGGCGTACGGCGCCGCCTACGCGCTCCAGGAGCTGCTCACCATCAAGTCCGACGACGTGGTGGGTCGCGTCAAGGTCTACGAGGCCATCGTCAAGGGCGAGAACATCCCCGAGCCGGGCATCCCTGAGTCCTTCAAGGTGCTCATCAAGGAGATGCAGTCGCTCTGTCTGAACGTGGAGGTGCTGTCCAGTGACGGTATGTCCATCGAGATGCGGGACAGTGACGAGGACGTCTTCCGCGCGGCGGAAGAACTGGGAATCGACCTGGGCAGGCGAGAGCCGAGCAGTGTCGAAGAGGTCTAACTTCCGCGGATTTCGAGAGCAGGGGACGAATTAAGTGCTCGACGTCAACTTCTTCGACGAGCTGCGGATTGGCCTCGCCACCGCTGATGACATTCGCCAGTGGTCGCACGGCGAGGTCAAGAAGCCCGAAACCATCAACTACCGCACCCTCAAGCCCGAGAAGGACGGACTCTTCTGCGAGAAGATCTTCGGTCCGACCCGGGACTGGGAGTGCTACTGCGGCAAGTACAAGCGCGTCCGCTTCAAGGGCATCATCTGTGAGCGCTGCGGCGTCGAGGTGACCCGCGCCAAGGTGCGCCGTGAGCGGATGGGCCACATCGAGCTGGCCGCTCCCGTCACGCACATCTGGTACTTCAAGGGCGTGCCCTCCCGCCTGGGCTACCTGCTGGACCTGGCGCCGAAGGATCTCGAGAAGATCATCTACTTCGCCGCCTACATGGTCACGTGGGTGGACACCGAGGCCCGTGAGCGCGACCTCCAGTCGCTGGAAGCACGGATCTCGGTCGAGAAGCAGCACCTGGAGCAGCGTCGCGACTCGACCATCGAGGAGCGTCACCGCAAGCTCGAGGCCGACCTGGCCGAGCTCGAGGAGCAGGGTGCCAAGGGCGACGCGCGCCGCAAGGTGCGCGAGGGCGCCGAGCGTGAGATGCGCCAGCTGCGCGACCGCGCCCAGCGCGAGATCGACCGCCTCGACGAGGTGTGGAGCCGTTTCAAGAACCTCAAGGTCCAGGACCTCGAGGGCGACGAGATGCTCTACCGCGAGATGCGTGACCGCTTCGGGAAGTACTTCCGTGGCGGCATGGGCGCCCAGGCCATCCAGGACCGCCTGTCCAACTTCGAGCTGGACGAGGAGGCGGAGAAGCTCCGGGAGACCATCCGCACCGGCAAGGGCCAGAAGAAGGCCCGCGCCCTGAAGCGGCTCAAGGTCGTCTCGGCGTTCCTCAACACCACCAACAGCCCCATGGGCATGGTGCTGGACTGCATCCCGGTCATCCCGCCGGACCTGCGTCCGATGGTGCAGCTGGACGGTGGCCGCTTCGCGACCTCCGACCTCAACGACCTGTACCGCCGCGTCATCAACCGGAACAACCGCCTCAAGCGGCTTCTGGACCTGGGCGCGCCCGAGATCATCGTCAACAACGAGAAGCGGATGCTCCAGGAGGCCGTCGACGCGCTGTTCGACAACGGCCGCCGTGGACGCCCGGTCACCGGTCCCGGTAACCGTCCGCTCAAGTCGCTGTCCGACATGCTCAAGGGCAAGCAGGGCCGTTTCCGTCAGAACCTGCTCGGCAAGCGCGTCGACTACTCCGGCCGTTCGGTCATCGTCGTCGGCCCGCAGCTGAAGCTGCACCAGTGCGGTCTGCCCAAGCAGATGGCCCTGGAGCTCTTCAAGCCGTTCGTGATGAAGCGCCTGGTGGACCTGAACCACGCGCAGAACATCAAGAGCGCCAAGCGCATGGTGGAGCGGTCCCGCCCCGTGGTGTGGGACGTCCTCGAAGAGGTCATCACCGAGCACCCGGTGCTGCTGAACCGTGCTCCGACGCTGCACCGCCTGGGCATCCAGGCCTTCGAGCCGCAGCTGGTCGAGGGCAAGGCCATCCAGATCCACCCGCTCGTGTGCACCGCGTTCAACGCGGACTTCGACGGTGACCAGATGGCCGTGCACCTGCCGCTGTCCGCCGAGGCCCAGGCCGAGGCGCGGCTGCTGATGCTCGCCACCAACAACATCCTCAAGCCGTCCGACGGCAAGCCCGTGACCATGCCCACCCAGGACATGATCATCGGCCTGTACTACCTGACGACGGAGCGCGCGGGTGCCGCGGGCGAGGGTCGTGCCTTCCGTTCCCCGGCCGAGGCCATCATGGCCTACGACCTGGGCGACCTGGACCTCCAGGCCAAGATCCGGCTGCGTATCGCCGACGGCGCTCCCGCGCCCAAGGACTGGACGCCGCCGGAGGGCTGGGAGCAGGGCGACGTCTACGTCCTGGAGACCACCCTGGGCCGGTACCTCTTCAACGAGGCCACCCCGGTGGACTACCCGTACGTCAACTTCCAGGTGGGCAAGAAGCAGGTCTCGGTCCTGGTCAACGACCTCGCCGAGAACTACCCCAAGGTCCAGGTCGCCACGACCCTGGACGCCCTGAAGGACGCCGGTTACCGCTGGGCCACCCGGTCCGGCCTGACCATCGGCATCGAGGACGTCGTCGCGCCTCCGCGCAAGGCGGAGATCCTCGGCGGCTACGACCGCAAGGCCGACAAGATCCAGCGCGAGTACGACCGCGGTCTGATCACCGACGACGAGCGCCGTCAGGAGCTCACCGAGGTGTGGACCCAGGCCACGGCCGAGGTCGCGAAGGACATGGAGGACAACTTCCCCGCCGACAACCCGGTGTGGATGATGGTCCAGTCCGGTGCGCGTGGTAACCCGATGCAGGTGCGTCAGATCGCCGGTATCCGTGGTCTGGTCTCCAACACCAAGGGTGAGACCATCCCGCGTCCGATCAAGTCCTCCTACCGTGAGGGCCTGTCCGTGCTGGAGTACTTCATCTCCACGCACGGTCAGCGCAAGGGTCTGGCCGACACCGCCCTGCGTACCGCCGACTCGGGTTACCTGACCCGTCGTCTGGTGGACGTCGCGCAGGACGTCATCGTCCGCGAGATCGACTGCGGCACGGACCGTTCGCTCTGGCACGAGATCGGTGAGAAGAACGCCGCCGGTGTCGTCGTGCGCAAGCACAACGTCGAGAACACCGGTTTCGGTCGGACCATCGCGGAGGACACGCTGGACCCGGAGGGCAAGCTCGTCCTCCCGGCGCTGTCCGACACCTCCGAGCAGAACATCGACAAGCTGGTCGCCGCCGGGGTCACCCGCGTGCGCATCCGCTCGTCGCTGACCTGCGAGGCGAAGATCGGCGTCTGCACCACCTGCTACGGCCGCTCCATGGCGACCGGCAAGCCGGTGGACGTCGGTGAGGCGATCGGCATCATCGCGGCCCAGTCCATCGGTGAGCCCGGTACCCAGCTGACCATGCGTACCTTCCACATGGGTGGTTCCGCCGGTCAGGACATCACCCACGGTCTGCCCCGTGTCCAGGAGCTCTTCGAGGCCCGCATCCCCAAGGGTGTGGCCCCGATCTCCGAGATGGAGGGCCGGATCAGGGTCGACGACACCGAGAAGAGCCGCAAGATCGTCGTCATTCCGGACGACGGCACGGACGAGATCGCCTACCCGGTCCCGATGCGTGCGCAGCTCCTGGTGAGCGACGGCGACCACGTCAAGGTCGGCCAGCAGCTCATCCAGGGTGCGATCAACCCGCACGAGGTCCTGCGCATCCAGGGCCCGCGCGCGGTGCAGCAGCACCTCGTGTCGGAGGTCCAGGAGGTGTACAAGTCGCAGGGTGTGTCCATCCACGACAAGCACATCGAGATCATCGTCCGCCAGATGCTCAAGCGGGTGAACATCCTGGAGTCCGGTGACACCGAGCTCCTGCCCGGTGAGATGGTCGAGCGGCCGAAGTTCGAGCGGATCAACCGACGCGTCGTGTCCGAGGGCGGCCAGCCGGCCGCCGGACGTCCGGTGCTGCTGGGTATCACCAAGGCCTCGCTGGCCACGGAGTCCTGGCTGTCGGCGGCCTCCTTCCAGGAGACCACCCGCGTGCTGACCGAGAACGCGATCCACGGTAAGAGTGACCCGCTGCTGGGCCTCAAGGAGAACGTCATCATCGGTAAGCTCATCCCGGCCGGTACCGGTATTCCGCAGTACCGCAACATCCGGGTCGAGCCGACCGAGGAGGCCAAGGCCTCGATGTACTCGGTCTCCGGTTACGAGGAGCCCAGTGAGTACACCTTCGGGCAGGGTTCGGGCGAGGCCGTTCCCCTGGAGGAGTACGACTTCGGTCCGTACAACCGGTAAGTCCGATCTGGACGTTGGTTGAGCTGACGGCGGTGGTCAGCCACCCCCATCACCGGGGGTGGCCCCGCCGCCGTTTCGTCGTTGTCGGTTCGTACACTGCGGTGCGGACGGGGAGAGGGCGCTACGGCGCTGTCGGGAGAGCAGGCAAGTGACTGATAACGGGGGCGGGACGCCGGGCAACCGAGCGTCCGACGCGGACGGGGACTCCTGGTTCAAGCCCAGCGAGAACCGCTACCGCACACAGTCGGAGTACCAGGACCCCCTGGAGGAGGACGCGGCGTCGAACCCGGGGGAGGACGGCGCCGTCTTCCCTGACAGCGGCGGCTACGCGGGGCTGAGCGCCTCGCGTCCGGCGATGGTGGAGCCCTACCCGGACGCCCTGGGCGGGCCGCCGTCGGCACCGGGTATCTCGTACCCGGGCGCGGGCACGTCGGCCTACGAGCCCGTGACGCGCTTCCCGGGAGAGGACCCGTTGGCCGCGCGGGAGCCCGAGGCTCCCGCCGTCGGCGGCTACCCGGGCATCGCGGCCAGTGCCGAGGTCCCGCTTCCTCCGGAGGAGCCCGTGCACGGGTCGGGCCAGCCCACCGCCCAGGGCCCCTTCCGGGACTCCTGGGCCGCTCGGAGCGACGCGGGTTCCGACCGGGACCCGCTGCGCCCGCAGGCGTCGTCCTCCGGCGCGTGGGACTCCGAGGGGCCGTCCGACCCCGCCCCGTGGTCCCCTCAGAGTGCTTCCGAGCCCGACCCGTCCTTCCGCCCCGGCCAGGAGCCGTGGGCTCCGGAGGGGACTGACGAGCGGTCGCCGCTCGCGTCGGCCTCCGGTGACTCGTGGGCTTCCGAGGGTTCCTCCGACTCCGGTCGTGAGCCGTGGGACCCGGCCGCTTCGGGGGACGCTCGTCCGCCCGGTGGTACGGGGGAGCTTTGGTCCCCGGACGACACCCCCGCCTTCTCACCGGACGCGCACGGCGCACGTGACGCGTTCTCCGGCTCCGGTCAGGAGCCGTGGGACCCCGAGGCCGGTGCGCCGGACTCCCGGACGCCGTACGCGTCGGCCTCCGGTCCGGACCCGTTCCCGGCTTCGGGTCGAGAGCCATGGGAACCGGAGGGGTCTGCTCTGGGCGGTCCTGACTCGCGGTCGCCGCGGCCGTCGGCCTCCGGCGACGCGTGGGGTTCCGGGGGTTCCGCCGAGGCCGCTCCGTGGTCTCCCCAGGGGGACGACTCCTCTGCCTCCGCCGCCTCCGGCCTGGACCCCCTCGTCGATTCCGGCGGTCAGCCGTGGGACCCGGCGGCCTCCGGGGAGTCTCGTCTGCCCGGTGGTGCGGGGAGCCTCTGGTCCTCGGACGATCCCGCTCCCTTCGCCTCGGACGCGCGTGGCTCGCAGGAGTTCTCCGGTTCCGGTCAGGAGCCGTGGAACTCCGGGTACCCGGCTTCCGAGGACTCCCAGGTGCCGGGAACCACGCCGGTCCCCTGGTCCTCGGATGACTCCGCGCTCACGTCCGATCCGCTCCGCTCGCAGGAGTACTCCGCTCCGGGCCACCAGCCGTGGGAACCCGATGCCGCCCTGGGTGATGCTCCGGACTCCCGGATGCCGTACGCGTCGGCCTCCGGTCCGGACTCGTTCCCCGATCCCGGCCGCCAGCCGTGGGACCCGGAGGCTCCGGGCGGCCCGGACTCCGGGCTCGGCCGGGACCCGTTGACGCCGCAGGCGTCGGCTTCGGCGAACGATGACCCATGGAGCTCCGGCTACTCGGATGACTCCGCTCCCGCGTCGGACCAGCGCGGCTCCGACCTGGGGGGCGAACCGTGGGACCCCGAGGGCCCCCGTTCAGCGGGGTCTCCCGGTAACCCCGATTCCTGGGGTTCGCGGGACTCCGGTTCCTCGGATGACCCTGGCTTCACCGCGGACGCGCGCGACCCGCTGGACCCGGACACCCCGTGGTCCGCGTCGGGCCCCGGCGAGGAACTCTGGAAGTCCGGGTCCGGACGGGAACAGCCGGGCGAGTGGCGCGGCACCGGCGGCCTGGACAGCTGGAGCCCCGCCGAGGACACCGGGGACACCTGGAAGGGTTCGGGCACCACCGAGCCGTGGGCGGAGCAGACCGAACGGCCGTGGTCCGACCACCAGGCCCCCTCGTACGGCGGTGACCGGTACGACGACGAGTTGTCCCCGCGTCTCGGGGAGGAGCCCGCCGACCGGTACGACGACGAGCTGTCCCCGCGTCCCGCGGAGGAGCCCGCCGACCGGTACCGTGACGAGCTCTCTCCCGCGCCCGAACAGGGCGGGACCGGTAACACCTGGGCCTTCGACCGCAACGACCCGCGTCTGCCCGACGTCGTCCGCGACGCCGAACGCCGCCGCCGCGAGTCGCCCCCGGAGCCCGCGTACGCGGACTGGGGGAGTGAGGACGCGCCGGCCGATCCGGACACCGGCACGCTGTCCGCCGCCGTCCCCGGTTCCGAGGACCCCCTGGCCGCCATCGCGGACATGCAGTCGCGCGCCAGGTCCAAGGACCCCCTGGACGACGAGGACGACCGTCCCTGGGACGGCCCGGAGGACCAGCGGTGGGACGAGACGCCCGAGGAGGGCGACGACTCCTGGCGCGGTGGCGAGGGCGCCACCCAGATGTTCACGCCGCCCTCCTTCGACTCCGAGTCCGACGCGGCTCGGCAGGGGGAGTACGAGGACGAGCGGGACGACCGGCTTGACCGGGACGACCGGGCGGAGACGGACTACGAGGACGACTTCACCCCGGCCGACTACGGGATGCCGGAGCGGCCCAAGCAGGCGAAGCGCCGTCGCGACCGGATCGCGGAGGACTTCCCTGGCTTCGACGAGGCCAGGGACGACGGGGACTACCCGGGCTACGACAGCATCGACTTCCTGGCCGACACCGAACCCGGGGCCAACGTCACCCTGTGGCTGGGTGTGGCCTCGTTGCTGCCGGTCGTCGGTGTGATCACCGCGATCCTCGCGTTGTTCGTCACCGGACCCAGGGCGAAGAGGGCGATCCGCGAGTCGCGGGGCACCCTCGACGGACTGGGCCTGATCACCACGGGTACGGTCTTCGCGGTCATCGGCATCCTGGTGACGGTGATCTCCCTGGCGATCTTCTTCGTTCTGTAGAATCCCGGCCGTTTCCGGGGGACAATGGGTCCTCCGGGAACGGCCGCTCTCTTTGTCGGCCCTTCGTTGGGAAACCCGGGGCGAAGCGCGTCGGGAAGCACGTAGACTGGTCGAGACCCACGGCTACGCGAGATCCGGTTCCGCTTGTCTCGCCATGTCGCACACCGTTTTGACCGCATGTTCGGTTAGCGGTAGCCTGTGTGATTGTGCCCGTGAGTCGACGGGTCACACGTGCGTGTGCGGCGCCCCAGTCCTCCAGAGGACGGACACGGGGCGCGCGGCGCAGGTGAACCCCCTCCTGTGAATCGGTCTCCGACCGGGTGTGCATCCGTTCGCCATGCGTGGGAACGAGGGCGACACGCCCGACCACGGGGGTCGGGGAGGTTCGGGGAATTCAGCAGGTCAATAGCGATATCGGCTACGAGAACCGGCGTAGGTCACGAGGAAGACGGAGACGCGGTGCCCACCATCCAGCAGCTGGTCCGCAAGGGCCGACAGGACAAGGTCGCAAAGAACAAGACCCCGGCGCTGAAGGGGAGTCCGCAGCGTCGTGGTGTGTGCACGCGTGTCTACACCACTACGCCGAAGAAGCCGAACTCCGCTCTGCGTAAGGTCGCTCGCGTCAAGCTGAGCAGCGGCATCGAGGTCACGGCCTACATCCCCGGCATTGGTCACAACCTCCAGGAGCACAGCATCGTGCTGGTTCGTGGCGGTCGTGTGAAGGACCTGCCGGGCGTTCGCTACCGAATTGTCCGCGGTTCGCTCGACACCCAGGGTGTCCGAGGCCGCAAGCAGGCCCGTAGCCACTACGGCGCCAAGAAGGAGAAGTAAGCATGCCGCGCAAGGGCCCGGCGCCGAAGCGCCAGCTCATCACCGACCCGGTCTACGGCTCGCCGCTCGTCACCGCACTGATCAACAAGGTGCTCCTCGACGGCAAGCGCTCCATCGCCCAGGCCGTCGTTTACGACGCCCTGGAAGGTGCTCGGGAGAAGTCCGGTCAGGACCCGCTCGTCGTTCTCAAGCGAGCCCTGGACAACGTCAAGCCCGCGCTGGAGGTCCGCAGCCGCCGTGTCGGTGGCGCGACCTACCAGGTGCCGGTCGAGGTTCGCGCCTCCCGGTCCACCACGCTGGCCCTGCGCTGGCTGGTCTCCTACTCGCGTCAGCGTCGTGAGAAGACCATGACCGAGCGTCTGATGAACGAGCTGGTGGACGCCAGCAACGGTCTGGGCGCGGCGGTCAAGAAGCGTGAGGACACGCACAAGATGGCCGAGTCGAACAAGGCCTTCGCCCACTACCGCTGGTAACCCCGCGGCGAATCGATTCCTTGAGACCTAGGGAAGACGAGCCACATGGCTAAGACTTTGCTTGACCTGGCCAAGGTCCGCAACATCGGCATCATGGCCCACATCGACGCGGGCAAGACCACGACGACCGAGCGGATCCTCTACTACACGGGTGTCAACCACAAGCTCGGCGAGACGCACGACGGCGCCTCGACGATGGACTGGATGAAGGAAGAGCAGGAGCGGGGTATCACCATTACCTCGGCTGCGATCACCACCAGTTGGAACGACACCACGATCAACATCATCGACACGCCCGGCCACGTCGACTTCACGGTCGAGGTCGAGCGGTCGCTGCGTGTCCTTGACGGCGCCGTCGCGGTGTTCGACGCCAAGGAAGGCGTCGAGCCCCAGTCGGAGCAGGTCTGGCGTCAGGCCGACCGGTACAACGTGCCGCGTATCTGCTTCGTCAACAAGATGGACAAGATCGGCGCCGAGTTCCAGCGCTGTGTCGACATGTTCCGTGAGCGCCTCGGCGCGAACGCCATGCCGATCCAGCTGCCGATCGGTGCCGAGAGCGACTTCAAGGGCGTCATCGACCTCGTCCGCATGAAGGCCTACGTCTGGAACGACGAGGCCGCGCTCGGCGAGATGTACGACACCATCGAGATCCCCGAGTCCCACGCGGACGCGGCTCGTGAGGCGCGCGACTTCTTCCTCGAGACGTTGGCCGAGGCCGACGACGAGATCATGGAGATGTACCTCGAGGGCCAGGAGCCCACCGTCGAGCAGCTGGTGCCCGCGATCCGTCGCGCCACCATCGCCGGTACGGCCATCCCGGTCGTCTGCGGTACCGCCTTCAAGAACAAGGGCGTCCAGCCCCTGCTCGACGCGGTCGTCGACTACCTCCCCTCGCCCCTGGACGTCGAGGCCATCGACGGTCACGACCCCAAGGACGAGACCGAGCAGACCAAGCTCGAGCGCAAGCCGAGCGTGGAGGAGCCGTTCTCGGCCCTGGTCTTCAAGATCGTCAGCGACCCCCACCTGGGCAAGCTGTCCTACGTGCGGATCTACTCCGGCGTCCTCGAGGCCGGCACCCAGGTGCTGAACAGCCTCAAGGGCCGCAAGGAGCGCATCGGCAAGGTCTACCGGATGCACTCCAACAAGCGCGAGGAGATCCCCGCCGCTGGTGCGGGCGACATCGTCGCGGTCATGGGTCTGAAGGACACCACGACCGGCGAGACGCTCTGCGAGCAGGGTGCTCCGATCGTCCTGGAGTCCATGACCTTCCCGGCTCCGGTCATCGAGGTGGCCATCGAGCCGAAGACCAAGAGCGACCAGGAGAAGCTGGGCATCGCGATCCAGCGTCTGGCGGACGAGGACCCCTCCTTCCAGGTGGCCTCCGACGAGCAGACCGGTCAGACCGTGATCTCCGGCATGGGCGAGCTGCACCTCGAGGTGCTGGTCAACCGCATGCGCGACGAGTTCAAGGTCGAGGCGAACATCGGTAAGCCCCAGGTGGCCTACCGTGAGACCATTCGCAAGAAGGTCGAAGGCCACGTCTACACCCACAAGAAGCAGACCGGTGGGTCGGGCCAGTTCGCCAAGGTCAAGATCGACCTTGAGCCGCTCACGTCCGAGGACGGCGACGCGTCCGGGTACGAGTTCGTCAACGCCGTCACCGGTGGCCGCATCCCGCGGGAGTACATCCCCTCGGTCGACGCCGGCTGCCAGGAGGCCGCTGAGCTGGGCGTGCTCGCGCACTACCCGCTCGTCGGCATCAAGGTGAGCCTGACGGACGGTCAGTACCACGACGTCGACTCGTCCGAGATGGCGTTCAAGACCGCCGGTTCGATGGCCTTCAAGGAGGCCGTCCGCCTGGCGAAGCCGACTCTTCTCGAGCCGGTCATGGCCGTCGAGGTCACCACCCCTGAGGAGTACATGGGTGACGTGATCGGTGACCTGAACTCCCGCCGTGGACAGATTCAGTCCATGGACGAGCGTTCCGGTGTCCGTCTCGTCAAGGCCCAGGTGCCCCTTTCGGAAATGTTCGGCTACGTGGGTGACCTGCGCAGCCGTACCCAGGGTCGAGCCAACTACTCGATGGTGTTCGACTCCTACGCGGAGGTTCCGTCCGCTGTCGCCACGGAAATCGTGGCGAAGGTTCGCGGCGAATAGTCGCGAGCAAGCAACCCGGCTGTACCCCGCATCCGCGGGGTTGGACCACAGTCAGATAGATCTGTACGTCTAGGAGACTTCCAGTGGCGAAGGAAAAGTTCGAGCGGACCAAGCCGCACGTCAACATCGGCACCATCGGTCACATCGACCACGGCAAGACCACGCTGACCGCGGCCATCACCAAGGTGCTGCACGACGCGTACCCGGCGCTGAACCCGTTCACCCCGTTCGAGGACATCGACAACGCTCCTGAGGAGCGCGAGCGCGGCATCACCATCTCCGTCGCTCACGTCGAGTACCAGACCGAGGCGCGTCACTACGCCCACGTCGACTGCCCCGGTCACGCTGACTACGTGAAGAACATGATCACGGGTGCCGCGCAGATGGACGGCGCGATCCTGGTCGTGGCCGCCACCGACGGCCCGATGCCGCAGACCAAGGAGCACGTGCTCCTGGCCCGCCAGGTCGGCGTCCCCGCCATCGTCGTCGCCCTGAACAAGGCCGACATGGTGGACGACGAGGAGATCTTCGAGCTCGTCGAGCTCGAGGTGCGTGAGCTCCTCAGCGAGTACGAGTTCCCCGGCGACGACATCCCCGTCACCAAGGTCTCGGCTCTCAAGGCCCTCGAGGGCGACGCGGAGTGGGGCAAGGCCGTCCTGGAGCTCATGGGCACCGTGGACAGCTTCATTCCCGAGCCCGAGCGTGACACCGAGAAGCCCTTCCTCATGCCGATCGAGGACGTCTTCTCGATCACCGGTCGCGGCACCGTCGTCACCGGTCGTATCGAGCGCGGCGTCGTCAACGTCAACGAGACCGTTGACATCGTCGGCATCAAGGAAGAGAAGCAGACCACCACCGTCACCGGTGTTGAGATGTTCCGCAAGCTGCTCGACAACGGTCAGGCTGGCGACAACGTCGGTCTGCTCCTGCGCGGCATCAAGCGCGAGGACGTCGAGCGCGGCCAGGTCGTGATCAAGCCCGGCACGACCACCCCGCACACCGAGTTCGAGGGCCAGGTCGTCATCCTGTCCAAGGACGAGGGTGGCCGCCACACGCCGTTCTTCAACAACTACCGCCCGCAGTTCTACTTCCGCACCACCGACGTCACCGGCGTCGTGACGCTGCCGGAGGGCACGGAGATGGTCATGCCCGGTGACAACACCGAGATGACCGTCAACCTGATCCAGCCGGTCGCGATGGAAGAGGGCCTCAAGTTCGCCATCCGTGAGGGTGGCCGGACCGTGGGCGCGGGTCGCGTCACGAAGATCCTCAAGTAGCACACACGTTGGGGTGGCCCCTTCCGGAGCCGCCCCGACGTGGTGGGTGGGCCGCTTCACGGCGGCCCGCCCACCACACTGACAAGACGTCATCGGGCTCTGTGACGGTGACGCACCGCAGGGGCAAGCCCTGTTGCGGTTTCTCAAGGGAATAGGGGCTCACGGCCAACACGCCGGCGGATTCGCCGACGGGCCTGGGCGTCTGTGACCGGACAGCTCACCGTTACGGACACTGAAGCGAAGGACGAACAGGCCACATGGCGGGACAGAAGATCCGCATTCGGCTAAAGGCCTATGACCACGAGGTCATCGACAGCTCGGCGCGCAAGATCGTTGAGACTGTGACGCGAACTGGCGCACAGGTCGCGGGCCCGGTGCCGCTGCCGACGGAGAAGAACGTTTACTGCGTCATCCGATCGCCGCACAAGTACAAGGACTCGCGCGAGCACTTCGAGATGCGCACCCACAAGCGGCTGATCGACATCATCGACCCCACGCCGAAGACGGTGGACTCGCTCATGCGACTCGACCTCCCGGCTGGCGTTGACATCGAGATCAAGCTTTAAGGACGCACAGACATGGCCACCAAGCAGATCAAGGGAGTTCTGGGCGAAAAGCTCGGCATGACCCAGGTCTTCGACGACGCGGGCAAGATGGTGCCCGTGACCGTCCTGAAGGCCGGTCCGTGCGTCGTGAGCCGCATCCGGACCCCTGACACCGATGGCTACTCCGCCATCCAGCTCGGCTACGGGCAGATCAACCCGCGCAAGGTCAACAAGCCCCTGGGCGACTACCTGCGCGCGAACGACCTGACCCCGCGCCGTCACTACGTCGAGGTGCGCACCACCGACGCCTCCGAGTACACGCTCGGCCAGGAAGTCGACGCCGCCGCGTTCGAGAGCGGCCAGAAGGTCGACGTCACGGGCAAGAGCAAGGGCAAGGGTTTCGCCGGTGTGATGAAGCGCCACGGTTTCCGTGGTCTCTCCGCCTCGCACGGCACCCAGCGCAAGCACCGCTCTCCCGGCTCCATCGGCGGCTGCGCCACGCCCGGCCGCGTTTTCAAGGGCATGCGGATGGCCGGGCGCATGGGCAACGTGCGCAAGACCGTCCAGAACCTGACCGTTCACTCTGTGGACGCGGAGAAGGGCCTCATCCTGGTCAAGGGTGCTGTCCCCGGTCCCAACGGCGGTCTGGTGCTCGTCCGCACCGCTGTGAAGGGGGACAAGTAAGTCATGGCCCAGATCGAGGTCAAGAACCCCGAGGGCGGCTCCAAGGGCAGCGTCGAGCTTCCCGAGTCCGTCTTCGCCCAGCAGGTCAGCATCCCGCTGATCCACCAGGTCGTGAACGGCCAGCTGGCCGCCGGCCGGCAGGGCACGCACGCCACCAAGACCCGCGGCGAGGTCCGCGGCGGTGGCAAGAAGCCCTACCGCCAGAAGGGAACCGGTCGTGCCCGTCAGGGCTCGATCCGCGCCCCGCAGTACACCGGTGGTGGCACCGTTCACGGTCCCCAGCCGCGTGACTACAGCCAGCGGACCCCGAAGAAGATGAAGGCCGCCGCCCTGCGTGGCGCCCTCTCGGACCGGGCCAACCACGGCCGTATCCACGTCATCAGCACCTTCGTCGCTGAGGACGCGGAGAACAAGTTCACGCAGACCGCTCTGAAGTCGCTGCGTCAGGTCACCGAGTCCGACAAGGTCCTCGTCGTCCTGGCCCGCGAGGACGAGCACAACCGGCGCGCCCTGCGCAACCTCGAAGAGGTCCACATCCTCGACGCGGACCAGGTGAACACCTACGACGTCCTCTACTCGGACGACGTGGTCTTCACCGAGGCGGGCTACGCCGAGTTCCTGGCCCACGCGGCCGGTACCTCGAAGGCCGCTGAGTCCGAGGAGGACGACCAGTGAGGATCGCCGACCACCGGGACATCATCGTCGAGCCGGTGATCTCCGAGAAGAGCTACGGGCTCATGGACGAGAACAAGTACACGTTCATCGTTCGCCCGGACGCCAACAAGACCCAGATCAAGATCGCGATCGAGAAGATCTTCGAAGTGAAGGTCACGAGCGTGAACACGATCAACCGGAAGGGTAAGCGCAAGCGCACCCGTTTCGGCTTCGGGAAGCGTCCCGACACCAAGCGCGCGATCGTCAGCGTGGCCGACGGCCAGCGGATCGACATCTTCGGTGTCTGACCTCTCCCGGGTCTGACCGCTACATGTCAAGCAACACGTAAAGGAATGCGCGAAGAAGATGGGCATTCGTAAGTACAAGCCGACGACGCCGGGTCGTCGCGGCTCCAGCGTGAGCGACTTCGTCGAGATCACGCGTTCGGAGCCGGAGAAGTCCCTGGTCCGTCCGCTTCACTCCAAGGGCGGTCGTAACGGCCACGGCCGGATCACCGCTCGTCACCAGGGTGGTGGCCACAAGCGCGCCTACCGCGTGATCGACTTCCGTCGTCACGACAAGGACGGCGTGCCGGCCAAGGTCGCTCACATCGAGTACGACCCCAACCGCACCGCTCGCATCGCTCTGCTCCACTACGTGGACGGTGAGAAGCGCTACATTCTGGCGCCCGCCGGCCTCAAGCAGGGCGACAAGATCGAGAACGGCCCCCAGTCCGACATCAAGCCGGGCAACTGCCTCCCGCTGCGCAACATCCCCACGGGTACGTTCGTGCACGCGGTCGAGCTGAAGCCCGGTGGCGGTGCCAAGCTGGGTCGTTCCGCGGGGTCGCAGATCCAGCTCCTCGCCAAGGAGGGCCGTTACGCCACGCTGCGTATGCCCTCCGGTGAGATGCGCATGGTCGAGATCTCCTGCCGCGCCACGGTTGGTCAGGTCGGCAACGCCGAGCAGTCCAACATCAACTGGGGTAAGGCCGGCCGCTCGCGGTGGAAGGGCAAGCGCCCGACCGTCCGTGGTGTGGTCATGAACCCGGTCGACCACCCGCACGGTGGTGGTGAGGGCAAGACCTCCGGTGGTCGTCACCCGGTCAGCCCCTGGGGCAAGAAGGAAGGCCGGACCAGGGCCAAGAACAAGGCCAGCGACAAGCTGATCGTGCGGCGTCGGCGTAGCGGTAAGAAGAAGCGGTAAGGAGCACGTCTGATGCCACGTAGCCTTAAGAAGGGTCCCTTCGTCGACGACCACCTCATCAAGAAGGTGGAAGTCCAGAACGAGAAGGGGACCAAGAACGTCATCAAGACGTGGTCCCGGCGATCCATGATCGTCCCGGAGATGATCGGTCACACGATCGCCGTCCACGACGGCCGCAAGCACGTTCCGGTGTTCGTGTCGGAGTCGATGGTCGGCCACAAGCTCGGTGAGTTCGCTCCCACGCGTACTTTCCGTAGCCACGTCAAGGACGACCGCCGCAGCCGCCGCTAGCGGTTGCAGCAGTTGTAAGAACCATTTTCTCCACGGTGAGTGGGGAAGGAATTTCCGTGAGCGAGGGAAAAGCGATGGGAACGAGGGCACAGGCGCGGTTCGTCCGCGTTACGCCCCGAAAGGCTCGCCGGGTGGCGGACCTTATTCGCGGGTTGCCCGCTGACGAGGCACAGGCGGTGCTCCGGTTCGCGCCCCAGTCGGCGAGCGAGCCCGTTGGCAAGGTGCTGGCTAGCGCCATCGCCAACGCTGAGCACAACGACAAGCTGGACCGTGAGTCCCTGGTGGTCGAGCGCGTCTGGGTGGACGAGGGTCCGACCCTGAAGCGCATTCGTCCCCGCGGCTTCGGCCGGGCTTTCCGGGTCACCAAGCGCACGAGCCACATCACCGTGGTCGTCGCTGAGGGCGCGGGCGCCTCGTCCAAGACCAAGGAAAGGACCCGATAGTGGGACAGAAGGTAAACCCGCACGGGTTCCGCCTCGGCATCACCACCGACTTCAAGAGCCGCTGGTACGCCGACAAGTCCTACAAGGACTACGTCAAGGAAGACGTCGCGATCCGTCGGATGCTGACCCGTGGCATGGAGCGCGCGGGCATCTCCAAGGTCGAGATCGAGCGCACCCGTGACCGTGTCCGCGTGGACGTCTACACCGCCCGGCCGGGCATCGTCATCGGCCGTCGCGGCGTCGAGGCCGACCGGATCCGTACGGACCTGGAGAAGCTCACCGGCAAGCAGGTGCAGCTGAACGTCTTCGAGGTCAAGAACCCCGAGATCGACGCGCAGCTCGTCGCCCAGGGCGTCGCTGAGCAGCTGAGCAGCCGCGTGGCGTTCCGCCGCGCGATGCGCAAGGCCATGCAGAGCGCCATGAAGAGTGGCGCCAAGGGTATTCGTATCCAGTGCGGTGGTCGTCTGGGTGGGGCTGAGATGTCCCGCTCGGAGTTCTACCGCGAGGGTCGCGTCCCGCTGCACACGCTGCGCGCCGACATCGACTACGGCTTCTTCGAGGCCCGTACGACGTTCGGTCGCATCGGCGTCAAGGTGTGGATCTACAAGGGCGACGCCCCTGTGACCCGCGCCGAGCGCGAGGCGGCCCAGGCCGCCCAGCGCACCGCCGGTGGCGGTCAGCGCCGTGAGCGTCCGCAGCGCCGCCGTCGTGGCGGTGCCGCTGGCGCCCCGGGCACCGACGCCAAGGCTGGTGCTTCGGCCGAGGCCCCGAAGACCGAGGGGAGCTAACCGATGCTTATTCCTCGTAAGGTCAAGTACCGGAAGCAGCACCACCCGGACCTTCGTGGCAAGGCTCAGCGTGGTACCACGGTCGCCTTCGGCGAGTTCGGTATCCAGGCCCTGGAGTCGGCCTACGTGACGAACCGTCAGATCGAGTCCGCTCGTATCGCCATGACGCGTCACATCAAGCGTGGCGGCAAGGTGTGGATCAACATCTTCCCGGACCGTCCGCTGACGAAGAAGCCCGCCGAGGTCCGCATGGGCTCCGGTAAGGGTTCGCCCGAGTGGTGGGTCGCGCCGGTCAAGCCGGGGCGCGTGATGTTCGAGCTGTCGGGCGTGCCCGAGGCCGTGGCCAAGGAGGCCCTGCGCCGTGCGATGCACAAGCTCCCGATGAAGTGCAAGTTTGTTAAGCGGGAGGTGTGGGAGTAGTGGCGAAGTCCGTGACTGCCCACGAGCTGCGCGACCAGTCCGTCGAGGACCTGGTCACGAAGCTCAAGGAAGCCAAGGAAGAGCTCTTCAACCTCCGCTTCCAGGCCGCCACCGGCCAGCTCGACAACCACAGCCGTCTGCGCACTGTCAAGCGCGAGATCGCCAGGATCTACACGGTCCTGCGCGAGCACGAGCTGGGCATCGTCCCGCTGTCTGGTGAGTCGGCTGAGGAGACGAAGGAAGCAGCCGAATGAGTGAGAACCAGACCGCGACGCGCAACTACCGCAAGGTGCGCGAGGGCTACGTCGTCAGCGACAAGATGGACAAGACCGTCGTTGTCGAGGTCGAGGACCGCGTCAAGCACGCCCTGTACGGCAAGGTCATCCGTCGGACGACCAAGTACAAGGCGCACGACGAGGCGAACTCCGCTGGCGTCGGCGACCGGGTCCGCATGATGGAGACCCGGCCGCTCTCCGCGACGAAGCGTTGGCGCGTCGTGGAGATCCTGGAGAAGGCTAAGTAACCCCAGCCTGTTGGCGGCCGGCACTCGTTGCCGGCCGCCGACCAGAGGGGTGAGACCACCTAGCCGTGCGGCAGTGGACCGCACGCATCACATCAGGAGCAGACGTGATTCAGCAGGAGTCGCGACTCAAGGTCGCCGACAACACGGGTGCCAAGGAGATCCTTACCATCCGTGTTCTCGGTGGCTCGGGTCGGCGCTACGCCGGGATCGGCGACACGATCGTCGCCACGGTGAAGGACGCCCTGCCTGGCGCTGGAGTCAAGAAGGGCGACGTCGTCAAGGCCGTTGTCGTGCGCACCGTCAAGGAGCGCCGCCGGCCCGACGGCTCCTACATCCGCTTCGATGAGAACGCTGCCGTGCTCATCAAGGACGGTGGGGACCCGCGAGGCACCCGCATCTTCGGCCCGGTCGGCCGTGAGCTGCGTGACAAGAAGTACATGCGCATCATTTCGCTGGCGCCGGAGGTGCTCTAAGCGATGAAGATCAAATCTGGCGACGAGGTCATCGTTCTCGCCGGCAAGGACAAGGGTGCCACCGGCAAGGTCGTCAAGGCCCTGCCGAAGGAAGACCGTGTCATCGTCGAGGGCGTCAACCTGGTCAAGAAGCACAGGAAGGCCAACCCGGCGGGCGGCCAGCAGGGCGAGGTCGTCACGAAGGAGGCCCCCATCCACGTGAGCAACGTTTCGCTCGCGGAGGACGGCAAGGCCACTCGGGTCGGCTACCGCTTCGAGGAAGACGGAACCAAGGTTCGGGTCTCCCGCCGCACCGGTAAGGACATCTGATGACGGTTACCAACGACATCACCGCCCCTCCGATGCCGCGGCTCAAGGAGAAGTACCGCAACGAGATCGCTGCGGGCCTCAAGGACGAGTTCGACATCGCCAACGTCATGCAGATCCCCGGTCTCACGAAGATCGTGGTCAACATGGGCGTGGGCGAGGCGGCTCGTGACGCGAAGCTGATCCAGGGCGCGATCGCCGACCTTACGGCGATCACCGGTCAGAAGCCGAAGATCAACCGTGCCCGGAACTCCATCGCGCAGTTCAAGCTGCGCGAGGGTCAGCCGATCGGCGCCAGCGTCACGCTGCGCGGCGACCGGATGTGGGAGTTCCTCGACCGGCTGCTCTCGCTGGCCCTGCCCCGGATCAGGGACTTCCGTGGCCTTTCCCCGAAGCAGTTCGACGGGAACGGCAACTACACCTTCGGTCTGACCGAGCAGGTCATGTTCCACGAGGTCGACCCGGACAAGGTCGACCGCCAGCGTGGGATGGACATCACGGTTGTCACGACGGCGACCACCGACGAACACGGCCGCAGCCTGCTCAAGCGGCTCGGTTTCCCGTTCAAGGAAGCCTGAGGGGTTACCACAGATGGCTAAGAAGTCCCTGATCGCCAAGGCGCAGCGGAAGCCGAAGTTCGGCGTTCGTGCGTATACTCGATGCTCGCGGTGCGGCCGCCCCCGCGCCGTCTTCCGGAAGTTCGGCCTGTGCCGTATCTGCTTCCGCGAGATGGCCCACAAGGGCGAGCTGCCCGGTATCACCAAGTCGAGCTGGTAGTTTCCGGTGGGGCCGACCCTGCGCGCTAGCGCGGTCGGCCCCCCGAAACGCCACCTGACGGTGGTACGAAGCAGTGCCCGTGGCCGCCTCCTGGCGGAGCACGGACCAGCTACATCCATTCAACAGGGCACGGCAGTCCCGGGAGGGACCGCGGTGCCCACGACCACGCCGAAGGTCCGTTTGTGCACTCTCCGGGGGCAACCCCGACGAGAGGCAGGCTCTGGGAAAGCCCGCACTCGGAAACCGCGGTGAGGAAGGGCCAGTCGGCCATGACGATGACCGACCCGATCGCAGACATGCTGACGCGTCTGCGTAACGCGAACTCGGCGTACCACGACACCGTGACGATGCCGTATTCCAAGATCAAGGCGCACATCGCCGAGATCCTCCAGCAGGAGGGCTTCATTCAGGGCTGGCGGACCGAGGAGGCCCCCGTGGGCCAGAGCCTCGTCCTCGACCTGAAGTACGGCCCCACCCGTGAGCGTTCCATCGCGGGAATCCGCCGGGTGTCCAAGCCCGGTCTCCGGGTGTACGCGAAGAAGGAGAACCTTCCGCGCGTGCTGGGTGGCCTCGGTGTGGCGATCATTTCGACGTCCGGTGGCCTGATGACTGACAAGCAGGCCAAGAAGCGTGGCGTGGGCGGCGAAGTCCTCGCTTACGTCTGGTAATAGGGAGAGACTGAAGCATGTCGCGAATCGGTCGACTGCCGCTCTCGGTCCCCAAGGGCGTCGAAGTCACGATTAACGGGCAAGACGTCACTGTCAAGGGGCCGAAGGGCGAACTCAAGCACACGATCGCCGAGCCGATCACCGTCTCCTTCGAGGACGGTATCGTCACGGTCGCTCGTCCTGACGACAAGCCGGAGAACCGGTCGCTGCACGGTCTGACCCGTGCGCTGATCGCCAACCTCGTCGAGGGTGTCTCCAAGGGCTACGCCAAGACGCTGGAGATCCACGGCGTGGGTTACCGCGTCCAGGCCCGCGGCTCCAACCTGGAGTTCTCGCTGGGCTTCAGCCACCCGGTGGTCATCGAGCCCCCCGAGGGCATCACCTTCCGCGTGGAGAAGCCGACCATCCTCCACGTCGAGGGCATCGACAAGCAGCTGGTGGGCCAGGTCGCCGCGAACATCCGTGGTCTGCGCAAGCCTGACCCGTACAAGGCCAAGGGCGTGCGGTACAAGGGTGAGCACATCCGCCGCAAGGCCGGAAAGGCTGGTAAGTAGGCATGGGCATCACCGTGAGCCGTAAGCGCACCGCGAAGGCGACCACCTCCCGCAAGCGCCGGCAGTTCCGGGTCCGCAAGAAGGTCGTGGGCACCAGTGAGCGTCCGCGTCTGGCCGTGTTCCGCTCCTCCAAGCACATCGTCGCGCAGGTGATCGACGACTCCAAGGGTCACACCCTGGTCGCCGCCTCCAGCGTCGAGACCGACGTGCGGGGTGCCGAGGGCACGAAGTCCGACAAGTCCGTCAAGGTCGGTGAGCTCGTCGCGCAGCGCGCGAAGGACGCCGGTATCACCCAGGTCGTCTTCGACCGCGGTGGTAACCGGTACGCCGGTCGTATCGCCAAGCTCGCCGACGCGGCGCGCGAGGGCGGGCTGGAGTTCTAGTTCGATGACCTCTGTACTGGCCAAGAACAAGCACGAGAAGAGGAATCACTGATGGCTGCAGCACCGCGGCGCGGCGCCGGTGGCGAGCGGCGTGATCGCCGTGACGATCGCCGCGGCGGCGCCGCAGACAAGGGTGTCTCCTACATCGAGAAGGTCGTGACCATCAACCGGGTCGCGAAGGTCGTCAAGGGCGGCCGTCGCTTCTCCTTCACCGCTCTCGTCGTCGTCGGTGACGGCAACGGCATGGTGGGCGTCGGTTACGGCAAGGCCAAGGAAGTTCCGGCCGCGATCGCCAAGGGCGTGGAGGCCGCGAAGAGGAACTTCTTCCGCGTCCCCCGCATCCAGGGCACCATCGTGCACCGGGTCCAGGGCGAGGAAGCCGCTGGCGTCGTCCTGCTCCGTCCGGCCGCCCCGGGTACCGGCGTCATCGCCGGTGGCCCCGTGCGCGCCGTCCTGGAGTGCGCCGGCATCCACGACGTCCTGAGCAAGTCGCTCGGTTCGTCCAACCCGCTGAACATCGTGCACGCCACGGTGGCGGCGCTCAAGGGTCTCAACCAGCCCGAGGAGATCGCGGCCCGCCGTGGTCTGCCGATCGAGGATGTGGCCCCGGCTGCCATGCTGCGCGCTCGCTCTGAGGCGAAGGCAGGAGCCTGATCATGGCCAAGATCAAGATCACGCAGACCCGCTCCAAGATCGGCGGCAAGGAGAAGCAGCACGCTGCTCTCCAGTCGCTGGGCCTGGGCCGGATCGGTAAGTCCACCGTGCGCGAGGACCGCCCCGAGGTTCGCGGGCAGATCACGATCGTCTCGCACCTCGTCACTGTCGAGGAGGTCGCAGAATGAGCGACTACAACCCCGACGAGCTGCTCAAGCTGCACCACCTGCGTCCCGCCCCGGGTAGCAACAAGGCCAAGATCCGCAAGGGTCGCGGCGAGGCTTCCAAGGGTAAGACCGCTGGTCGCGGTACCAAGGGCACCAAGGCTCGTAACACCGTTCGTCCCGGCTTCGAGGGTGGGCAGATGCCCCTCATCCGCCGGATCCCGAAGCTCAAGGGCTTCAGCAACGCCCGGTTCAAGACGACCTACCAGGTCGTCAACCTGGACAAGCTGAGCGAGCTCTACCCCGAGGGTGGCGAGGTCACCGTCGAGGGCCTGGTCGCCAAGGGCGCGGTTCGCAAGAACCAGCTCGTCAAGGTGCTGGGTACGGGTGAGATCACCGTCGCCGTGCAGGTGAGCGCCAACGCGTTCTCCGGCTCCGCGAAGGAGAAGATCACCGCCGCCGGTGGCACTGTCACCGAGCTGTAGGGGTTTCCCTACGATGCGTACTGGGGGCGCCCGCCCGGCAGGTCCGAAAGGTCCTGTTGGCGGGCGCCCTCACGTGTTGTGAGTGTTGATCGTTATGACTCACGACACCTCGCGTCAGGTGATGACTGTTACAGTGCCATCTGTTTGAGCTCCCCGCTTGACGTAATGTGAGTACTTCCGAGCTCCGGGCGACAGGCCCGGCGCTGACGTTCTACGACGATTCAGGATCGGCCGCGATGTCTGGAACCCGTTCCGCCGCCGAAGCCGCGCAGGAGGAGACGTGCTAGGTGCGTTCGTTCGTGCATTCCGCACGCCCGACCTGCGCAATAAGCTGCTGTTCACACTGTTCATCCTGACGATCTTCCGGCTGGGCTCGGTGATTCCCGCTCCGGGCATCGACTCGGCGGCGATCCGGGAGCAGATGGACTTCATCACCGCGCAGGACCAGTCCGGTGTCTACGCGTTGGTGAACCTGTTCAGTGGCGGCGCCCTGCTTCAGCTGGCGGTGTTCGCGCTCGGGGTCATGCCGTACATCACCGCGAGCATCATCATCAACCTGCTCACCGTCGTGATCCCGCGTCTGGAGGCCCTCAAGAAGGAGGGCCAGGCCGGACAGAGCAAGATCACGCAGTACACCCGCTATCTGACCCTCATGCTCGCCGTGCTCCAGGCCACCTCCATCGTGGCCATGGCCCGCACCGGCGCCCTCTTCCAGAACTCGATCGACCCGTCGGTCTACATGCCCAACCAGGACATCCTCACCATGGTGACGATCGTCTTCGTGATGACCGCGGGCACCGCGATCATCATGTGGATGGGTGAGCTGATCACCGAGCGCGGTGTCGGCAACGGTATGTCGCTGCTGATCTTCACCCAGGTCATCGCGATGTTCCCCTCCTCGATCATGGGCCTCTACGAGGAGCGGTCGGTCTGGATCTTCATCATCATCTGCCTCGCCGGTCTGGCCCTGATCACCGCCGTGGTGTTCATGGAGCAGGCGCAGCGCCGTATCCCGGTGCAGTACGCGAAGCGCATGGTGGGTCGTCGTATGTACGGCGGCAGCTCGACCTACATCCCCCTGAAGGTCAACCAGGCGGGCATCATCCCCGTGATCTTCGCCTCCTCCCTGCTGTACCTCCCCCAGCTGGTCGTCGGTCTGATCGGACAGGACTCCACCCACCCGGTGGCGCAGTTCTTCCAGACCTACTTCCTCACGGGCACCCACCCCGTCTACATGGCGACCTTCTTCGTCATGATCGTCGGCTTCGCGTTCTTCTACGTGGCGATTACGTTCAACCCCACTGAAGTCGCCGACAACATGAAGAAGTACGGTGGGTTCATCCCGGGTATCCGTCCGGGGCGTCCGACCGCCGAGTACCTGGACTACGTCCTGACTCGTCTGACGACCCCCGGTTCGCTGTACCTGGGTGTGATCGCTCTCCTGCCCATGGTCGCTCTCGGCGCCACCGGTGCCGACATGAACTTCCCCTTCGGCGGGACGAGCATCCTGATCATGGTGGGTGTCGGGCTGGACACGGTGAAGCAGATCGAGAGTCACCTCCAGCAGAGGAACTACGAAGGTTTTCTGCGATAAATGCGTGCAGTATTGGTGGGGCCGCCTGGGGCCGGCAAGGGCACCCAGGCCCAGATCCTCGCGGAAGAGCTGTCGATCCCGAAGGTGTCCACCGGTGACATCTTCCGGGCCAACGTCAGCGGTGGTACCGAACTCGGCAAGAAGGCCAAGGAGTTCATGGACCGCGGCGACCTCGTCCCCGACGAGGTCACCAACGCCATGGTCAAGGACCGGCTGGCCCAGGACGACGCGGCGGGTGGTTTCCTGCTGGACGGGTTCCCCCGCAACGTCCCCCAGGCCGAGACGCTCCAGGGCATGCTCGCGGACCTCGGGACCCAGCTGGACGTCGTCCTGGAGCTGCGGGTCGACGAGGAGGAGGTCGTCAAGCGCCTCTCGGGTCGTCGTTCCTGCCCCGAGTGCGGCCGCGTGTACCACGTGGAGTACGACGCCCCGAAGGTCGAGGGCACGTGCGACAACGAGGGTGCCGCGCTGTACCAGCGTGAGGACGACCGTGAGGAGACCATCAGGCACCGCCTGAAGGTCTACCGCGAGCAGACGGCTCCGCTGGTCGAGTTCTACACCGGTGAGGGCCTGCTGGCCACCATCGCCGCCACGGGCCCCGTGGCGGAGGTGACGGCCCGCGCGAAGGCCGCCATCGAGGAGAAGCGGTCGGCGGTCTGATGTCTCCCAGAGGTGGCTCGGGCGTGCAGATCAAGACGCCGGAACAGATCGCCAAGATGAGGGCGGCGGGTCAGGTCGTGGCCCGCGCCCTGGACACCCTCCGGGCCGCGGTGCGGCCCGGAGTGTCCACCCTCGAACTCGACTCGGTGGCCGAGAAGGTCATCCGGGACGCCGGGGCCGTTCCGTCCTTCAAGGGCTACCACGGCTTCCCGGGCTCGATCTGCGCCTCGGTGAACGAGGAGGTCGTGCACGGCATCCCGACCGCCGAGCGCGTCCTGGCGGACGGGGACATCATCTCCGTCGACTGCGGCGCCATCCTCGACGGCTGGCACGGCGACTCCGCGGTGACCATCGCTGTCGGGGAGGCCCGGCCCGAGGATCTCGCGATGATGGAGGTCTGCGAGGAGTCCATGTGGCTGGGGATCGCGCAGATGCGGCCGGGCAAACGCCTGGGCGACATCGGTTTCGCGATCGGCGGCCACATCTCGGCCAACGGCGGCTACGGCAACGTGCGCGAGTACGGCGGTCACGGCATCGGCACCGAGATGCACATGGATCCGCACGTTCTCAACTACGGCAAGAAGGGCCGTGGTCAGAAGCTGGTCGAGGGCATGTGCCTGGCGATCGAGCCGATGACCACGCTCGGCTCGCACGACGTGGTGGAGCTGGACGACGGCTGGACGGTCGTCACCCGGGACGGTGGCCGCGCCGCCCACTTCGAGCACACCGTGGCGATCACGGCGGACGGCCCGATGGTGCTGACCGCGCGTGAGTCGAACCGCGATAAAATCTCCCAGATGGGGCTCGTCCAGCCGACCTGGTGACGGCGGGCCCACCCCCCGACGCCCTCCGGCGATCAGTCGGAGCGGCGGGGGTGGCGACCACCCCCACGGGTGAGAGGCGAGGTACGCGCGATGTCCGACCCGGTGTCTTCGATGCGATCGTCCGACTCCGAACGCGACCGCGTGGCGGGGCTCCTCCAGGAGCACTTCGCCCAGGGGCGTCTGGACCACGAGGAGTTCACCGAACGCCTCAGCCAGGTGTACCGGTCCCGGACCGTGGACGAACTGGCCCTGGTCACCCGCGACCTCCCCGAGCGCGATCTCGCCGACGTCGGCCGGGCTCCGCTGGCCGACGCCGCGGCTCCGCCGCTGCGGCTGAGGGACCCCGCCCTGATGGTGCCGTGGGTCCTCTACGGTGGAGTGAACCTCCTCTGCTTCTTCATCTGGCTGATCCTGTTCTTCACCACCGAGGCCAGCTACCCCTGGTTCCTGTGGGTCCTGGGCCCGTGGGGGATCATGATGTCCGTCGTGACGTTCGGGGTGCTCGCCGCGCAGCGCGGGCAGGGCGAGGACTAGGAACCGCCGGATCCGCCGGGCACCGTCCGGGCGGCCCCCGGTGGCGGGAACAGGGCGCTCCGCGCGCCGGTTCGCCCCGTGGGGCGTACGGTGTAGGGTTCTGTGCCCTTCGGTTAGGAGTACTTGCCCGAAGGGGATAGACTGTCACTGCCCATACGCGGGCTGTTGGGTCAGTCTGCCTTCTTTGTGCCACGTCATTCCACTCGACGTACGCTCTCTCGCAGTTGGCCCGAGCTTCCAGTGTGTTCAGGCTCTGGCGACCAGGAATCCTCCGGTCGTCCGGGCTGTCGCGTCATGCGAGGCCACTGGGGTCGCGTCGGGTTGTCATGATCAACCAATTGATGAGCGAGGCGTGGAGGACATGGCGAAGAAAGACGGCGCCATCGAGATCGAGGGTTCCGTTGTCGAGTCGCTACCCAACGCTATGTTCAAGGTAGAGCTCGACAACAAGCACACGGTCCTTGCCCACATCAGCGGCAAGATGCGGATGAACTACATCCGTATTCTCCCCGACGACCGCGTCGTCGTGGAGCTGAGCCCGTACGACCTCACGCGCGGGCGCATCGTTTACCGCTACAAGTAGCCCGTCAGGGGCCGACGGCCCAAGACTGGTGATGTGATGAGTTCGGAGTCACCATGAAGGTCAAGCCGAGCGTGAAGAAGATCTGCGCGAAGTGCCGCGTGATCCGTCGTAACCGTCGGATCATGGTCATTTGCTCGGACCCGCGTCACAAGCAGCGCCAGGGCTAGTACCCCCGGTTCGCTCGCCGCGGCTTCCGCACAGCGAGGACCCGGTAGGGGGAGGATCCCCCCGCCGGGCAGTGAAACAACGAAAACCTGTTCCGATCTCCCGCCGTCGAGGACGCGCGGGGGAGAACCCCCGGTCGGAGGCCGGGGCCTCGTCGATTGGGCGACGAGAGGATGGAACGGGTCAGACCTCCGCATATGCATGGATGGAGTCTCGCCCACATGGCACGTATTGCCGGCGTTGACCTCCCCCGCGACAAGCGGGTGGAGATCGCTCTCACTTACGTCTTCGGGGTTGGCCGTACCCGCGCCCTCGAAACCCTGAAGAACACCGGTGTCGACGGGAACACCCGCGTCTACCAGCTGTCCGAAGAGGACCTGGTCAAGCTGCGCGAGTGGATCGACGCCAACTACCAGGTCGAGGGTGACCTGCGTCGCGAGGTCCAGGCCGACATCCGTCGCAAGATGGAGATCGGCAGCTACCAGGGCATTCGCCACCGTCGTGGCCTTCCGGTCCGCGGTCAGCGCACGCAGACCAACGCCCGTACCCGCAAGGGCAAGAAGAAGACCGTGGCCGGCAAGAAGAAGGCCGGCAAGAAGTAGTCCGCCTCGGACCTTTCAACCGCGTCCGAGAAGATACACACGGACCGATGATCTCTGGGAGTTTCGCTCATGCCGCCTAAGGGCCGTCAGGGTGCCGCGCGCAAGGTGCGCCGCAAGGAAAAGAAGAACATCGCCCACGGGCACGCTCACATCAAGAGCACGTTCAACAACACGATCGTGAGCATCACCGACCCCACCGGTGCGGTGATCGCCTGGGCCAGCTCGGGTCAGGTCGGCTTCAAGGGGTCGCGTAAGTCCACCCCCTACGCCGCGCAGATGGCCGCCGAGGCCGCGGCCCGCCGTGCCCAGGAGCACGGTGTCCGCAAGGTCGACGTCTTCGTGAAGGGCCCGGGCTCCGGCCGGGAGACCGCGATCCGTTCGCTTCAGGCGACCGGTCTCGAGGTCGGCTCCATCCAGGACGTCACCCCGGTTCCGCACAACGGCTGCCGTCCGCCGAAGCGCCGCCGCGTCTGATTGGCACCGGTGCCCGCGCCTCCTGCCGCGCGGGCACCCCGTGGTGTGGTCCGTGACCGTCTCCCGTGCGGAGGCGGCGCGGACCGGGTAGGAATCCGAACAGGGGACACCACCACTCCGGTGGTGTCCGTCCGGTGGCCGTCAAATAGCGGTCGGCCATGTGGAAGGGAAGTCACGGACCATGTTGATCGCACAGCGTCCCACGCTCACCGAGGAAGTCGTCTCGGACCTGCGTTCGAGGTTTGTCATCGAGCCGCTGGAGCCGGGTTTCGGCTACACGATCGGTAACTCTCTCCGGCGCACGCTGCTGTCCTCCATCCCCGGTGCCGCTGTCACCAGCATCCGCATCGAGGGCGTCGAGCACGAGTTCACCACCGTGCCCGGAGTCAAGGAGGACGTCACCGAGATGATCCTCAACCTCAAGGGTCTGGTCGTCAGCTCCGAGCACGACGAGCCGGTGCTGATGTACCTGCGCAAGCAGGGCCCCGGTGTGGTGACCGCCGCGGACATCGCTCCGCCGGCCGGTGTCGAGGTGCACAACCCCGACCTGCACATCGCCACGCTGAACGGCAAGGGCAAGCTGGAGATGGAGCTGACGGTCGAGCGCGGCCGCGGTTACGTCTCCGCGACGCAGAACAAGCAGCAGGGCCAGGAGATCGGTCGGATCCCGATCGACTCCATCTACTCGCCGGTGCTGCGTGTGACCTACAAGGTCGAGGCCACCCGAGTCGAGCAGCGCACCGACTTCGACCGCCTGATCGTCGACATCGAGACCAAGCCGGCCATCCGTCCCCGTGACGCCGTGGCCAGCGCGGGCAAGACCCTGGTCGAGCTGTTCGGTCTGGCGCGTGAGCTCAACGTCGACGCCGAGGGCATCGACATGGGCCCGTCGCCCACGGACGCCGCGCTCGCGGCGGACCTGGCGCTGCCGATCGAGGACCTCAACCTCACGGTCCGGTCCTACAACTGCCTCAAGCGTGAGGGCATCCACAGCGTTGGTGAGCTGGTTGCCCGCTCCGAGCAGGACCTGTTGGACATCCGTAACTTCGGTGCCAAGTCCATCGATGAGGTCAAGCAGAAGCTCATCGACATGGGCCTGTCCCTGAAGGACTCCCCGCCCGGATTCGACCCCAGCACCGCGGCCGACTCCTACGGCTCCGAGGACGACGAGGGTGAGTCCTTCGTCGAGACGGAGCAGTACTAACCTTCGTCGCCCCAAGGTCCCCGGCCGAGTGCGGCCGTGGACCGCATCACTAGGAGAACGACACCATGCCCACGCCTACCAAGGGCGCCCGTCTGGGTTCCGGGCCCGCTCACGAGCGGCACATCCTGGCGAACCTCGCCACCTCGCTGTTCCAGCACGGCCGTATCCGCACCACGGAGGCCAAGGCCAAGCGCCTGCGTCCGTACGCCGAGAAGCTCATCACGCTCGGCAAGCGCGGTGACCTGCACGCCCGTCGTCAGGTGCTGACCAAGATCACGGACAAGTCCGTGGTGCACGAGCTCTTCACCGAGATCGGTCCGCGCTTCGAGAACCGCCCCGGTGGTTACACCCGTATCACCAAGATCGGTCCGCGGAAGGGCGACAACGCCCCGATGGCCATCATCGAGCTGGTCGAGGCGCTGAACGCGCCCGCCGCTCCGGCCGCCGCTCCCGTCGAGGAGACCGCCGCGACCGAGGAGACCACCACGGAGGCCCCCGAGGCCACCGAGGAGAGCTCCGAGAGCAAGTAGGGCTGACGTGCGTGGGGCCTCCGGGCCCGCGTGCCAGGCTCGTCGAGTGCCCGACCCTCGCGGGGGTCGGGCACTTCTTCTTTTCATGGGGGCGCGCTCCGAGGGGCGCGCCCGGATGCGGGGTGGGGATGGACGAGAACGAGACGACCGTCCGGCTGCGACTGGACATCGCCTACGACGGCACCGACTTCTCCGGGTGGGCGACCCAGCCGACCCGGCGCACCGTGCAGGGCGAGCTGGAGTCCGCGCTGGCGAAGGTGCTCCGGCTGCCGTCGGCCTCGGTGACGTGCGCCGGGCGCACGGACGCCGGGGTGCACGCGCGCGGCCAGGTGGCGCAGGTGGACGTGCCGGTCGCGACCTGGGAGAGCGAGGGGGAGCGGGTGCTGCGCAGGCTGGCCGGCGTGCTGCCCCGGGACGTGCGTGTCAACGCCGTCCGGGTGGCCCCTCCGGGTTTCGACGCACGCTTCTCGCCCCTGTTCCGGCGCTACGTGTACCGCGTCAGCGACGCTCCGTACGGCGTGGAGCCGCTGCGCCGCCGGGACGTGCTGTGGCACCGGCACCCGGTGGACGTGGACCGGATGAACGAGGCCGCCGCGCTGCTGGTGGGCGAGCACGACTTCGCGGCCTTCTGCAAGAAGCGTGAGGGGGCCACGACCATCCGCGAGCTCCTGCGTCTGGAGTGGGTGCGGGAGGAGCAGTACCTGATCGCGGGGACGATCCAGGCCGACGCGTTCTGCCACAACATGGTGCGCGCCCTCGTGGGGACGCTCCTGGCGGTGGGGGACGGGCGTCGAGGGGTCGAGTGGCCCGGACGGGTTCTGGGCGCGGCCGTGCGCGACTCGTCGGTGCACGTGGTGGGTCCGCAGGGGCTGAGCCTGGAGGAGGTGCGCTACCCGGCCGACGAGGAGCTGGCCGGGCGGGCGAGCCTCACCCGTCGCGTGCGTGAGCTGCCCTGCAAGGGGCACGCGGAGTAGACGGGGCGCAGACCGGGAGGGGCCTCGTGCGCGCGTGCGTGTCTGAGCCCGTGCGCGCGTGCGTCCCGGAGCCCCTGTGAGCCCGTGTGAGGGCGTGCGGGGTGCGGCGCCTGACCGTGGGGCTTCCGGGGCGCGTGGGGCTCAGAGGGCAGGCCTGTGCGGGCGGAGCCCTGAGCTCCCCCATGAGGACAAGTAGAGCTGGAAACACGGGACGGCGCCACCCTGGTCCACTGGGCTGTGGACAACCGGGGTGGCGCCGCCTCGTGTGGTCAGGCGCGGTCGTCGGCCAGCGCCGAGTGGGCGCTCTCGATGAACCCCTCGCCGATGTCGCGCAGCTCGGTGGCGTCGGCGCCGTCCTCGGTGCCCTCGTCGCTGCCGTCGCTGTTGGCGGACAGGGAGAAGAGGAGGTAGCGGCCCCACTGGCCGCTGCTGCCGTGGCCGCCCGAGTAACCGAGGCGCTCGGCCGGGGTGCCCTCCTCGCCGGGCAGCCCGGCGAACCACGCGGCGCCGACCAGGTCCTGGGCTCCCAGGGCCGTCTCGGCCTCCGCGTCGCTGGGCAGGGCGGCGACCCCGACCGTGACCGCGTGGTTCTGGTCCTCGCTCAGGTAGGACGCGCGCACCAGCTGACGGCAGTCGTTGTCGGTGAGCACCTGGCCGTAGTCGCCGTGGGTGCCCGAGGCGCAGTCCTCGCTGTCATCCACGGCCACGCGGCTGAACGTGCCCTGGCCTTCGATCTCGATCTCCTCGGGGAAGAGGCCGTCCGCGGAGAGGGCTCCCGAGTCGGCGCCCTCGTCGGAGACCGTGGCCGCGCCGGTGCCGCCGGAGCCGAAGTAGAAGGCGCCGCCGCCAGCGATCGCCAGCAGGGCGACGAAACCCGCGCCCATGAGGACGAGCTGGCTCCGGGGGCGCTTCCGCGCGGGCCCGTCGTCGTAGTCCTCGTAATCGTCGTAGTCGTCGTAGTCGTCCCGCACGCTCTGGACGTCGAACTGGGCGGTGTCCGCACCGGCGTCCTCGGGAACCTCGTCCCGGTAGAGCGGACGGGCACCCCCGGAGGGAGCGGCCGGGACCGCTCTCAGGTTCTGGGTCGCTCCCATGGCGTCGGCCGGGAAGACAGGCTCCTCGGAGGGCCGGGGCGGCTCCGGCGGCTGGACGGGGTACGACGGCGGCCGACCACCGGAGGGCGCGCCGTGCGGGGGCATCCCCGGGGCTCCGGGGCCTCCGGGCGGGCCCGGCGGAAGGGAGTTGGGCGGGGGCGGGATCGGTCCGCGCATCGACGGCTGGCCGCCGGTGGGCATCGCCTGGGGGCCGCCGGGCGGAATCTGGGGGCCGCTGCCGGGAGGGCCCTGGGGCGGGCCGGGCTGGCCGTGGGGCGGCTGCGGTGGACGGCCCTGGGCGTGCGGAGGCATCGGCCCGCCCTGACCGGGGTGCGGTGCCCCGGGAGGAAGGGGCGGGCCCGGGTGGGGGTGGCCGGGAGCCTGCGGTCCGGTGACCGGCCGTCCGGGGCCGGGAGGGCCGCCGTGGGGGGCGCCGGGGGGAACGTTCGGCCCGCTCTGAGTGAGATGTCCCATTCCGGGGTGGCCGCCGGTGGGGGCACCGGGACCGCCGGGACGGGGTCCGCCCTGCTGTGGGCCGCCCGGGTGGGGCGGTGCCTGCGGGCCGCTCGGGCCGGCGTGCGGCGGGAGCTGGGGGCCGCTGTGCGCACCGGGAACACCCTGCGGCCCGGTGCCGCCCTGGGGCGGCTGCGGGAACTGGCCGTGCGGGGGGAGGCCCGGAGCGGGCTGCGGCGGCTGCGGGCCGGAGTGCCCGGCGTGCGCCGGGAACTGCGGACCCGAGGGGCCCGCGTGCGGCGGGAACTGCGGCCCGGATGTGGAATGCTGGCCCTCAGGCTGGGAGGGCGCACCGAGCAGGTCCCGACCGTCGCCTGCCTCCGGCTGGAGAGGTCGTCCGTCTGGGCCGTACTGAGGCGGGTTCGGATGGGTACTGATGGGAGTCTCCGAAGGCTCTGAGAGTGGGACTGGGCCGCGGTTCGCCGGGCCCGTGGCCTGTGTCCGCGCTGGGGCTTCCGTACTGCTTCAGCGGACGTTCGGCGATCGTGACGGGCGTCTCCAAGGTGCGGCGCGCCGCCCGTGGTACCGGGCGGATACCGGCCTTTTGGTGCAAGGGTAACCAACGCGTGGGCGAGAGCAGGACGAAGCACTCCCGGCGACAGGCATAATAAAAGGCGGAGAGGTCACGGATGTGAACCCGTCCCGGCGCTTTCCCGCCAGACGTATCCCATCGGTCGGCCCGACGCTCGCTTTGACCTGCGTTAGGGTGGACAGGTAGGATATTTCGTCGTTGTGCGTTGAGTTGCCGTGGGCCCCAAACTCCCGAAGCTGGGTGCCGATCCACGCACCATCGTCTGCGCACTCACGACCGGGTCGTCCTGATTGGACATGGGACATCCGGCCAAGTAACAGCCCCGCACCCGCGGCGGCTGTTCCCGGCCCCGCACCCGTAGGGGTGTTCCGTAATACGAGTCCACCATCCCGTTCGGGATGGGGCAGCCGACTGAAGAGCGAAGGCGAACGATCGTGCGCACATACAGCCCCAAACCAAGCGATGTCCAGCGTCAGTGGCACGTTGTCGACGCTACCGATCTCGTGCTCGGGCGTATGGCGAGCCAGGTCGCCACGCTGCTTCGGGGCAAGCACAAGCCCTACTACGCGCCCCACATCGACACCGGCGACTTCGTCATCGTCGTGAACGCCGAGAAGGTCGCCCTGACCGGCAAGAAGCTGGACCAGAAGCGTGCCTACCGGCACTCCGGTTACCCCGGCGGTCTGCGTTCGATCGCGTACGCCGACCTGCTGGAGAAGAACCCCGAGCGGGCCATCGAGAAGGCCGTCAAGGGCATGCTCCCCAAGGGCTCCCTCGGCCGTCAGATGGGCAAGAAGCTCAAGGTGTACGCCGGTGCGGAGCACCCGCACCAGGCCCAGCAGCCGGTTCCGTTCGAAATCAAGAAGATCGAGCAGCCCGCCTAGGCGTTCGCAGACTTTTACAGGAAGCACGAGGATAACCGTGGTCGAGCCCACCGGCATCGAAGACGTCGAGCAGGAAATCGCCGAGAACCCGGAGGACTTCCCCTCCGAGTACACGAGCGAGTCGGACGAGACGACCGCCGCCTACGTCCCCACCGCGTCCGGCCCCAGCGCCGGTACCGGTCGTCGTAAGCAGGCCGTCGCCCGCGTCCGCATCGCCCCCGGTTCGGGCGAGTGGAAGATCAACGGCAAGCCGCTTGATGTCTACTTCCCGGACAAGGTCCACCAGCAGACGGTCAAGGACCCCTTCGTCTCCCTCGGGTTCGACGGCGCCTACGACGTCTTCGCCCGTCTTGACGGCGGCGGCACCAGCGGCCAGGCCGGCGCCCTGCGTCACGGCATCGCCCGTGCGCTGGCGACCCTGGACGCCGAGAACAACCGTCCGACCCTGAAGAAGGCCGGCTTCCTCACCCGTGACGACCGTGAGGTCGAGCGGAAGAAGGCCGGTCTCAAGAAGGCGCGCAAGGCTCCGCAGTTCTCCAAGCGCTAATGCTCATGCGCCGGCTCCTGCTCGGCTGAGCTTTCGCCCGTACGTCGTTCCCTCTGTCGGGGACGGCGTACGGGCTTTTGGTTTTTCCGGTGGCTTTCTCGGCCACGCTGAAATTCACCGGCGCCGGCTCTCTCCGGCGCCGCTTTCGAAAGGGGCTGTCGCCTGTGGCTCGGCTGTTCGGAACCGATGGTGTACGCGGTCTCGCGGGACGCGACCTGACCGCTTCGCTCACCCTGGAACTGTCCATCGCGGCGGCGAGGGTCCTGGCCCGTGCCGAGGGGGAGCGGCGACCGCTCGCGGTGGTCGGCCGCGATCCCCGCGCGTCCGGTGAGTTCCTGGAGGCCGCGGTCGTCGCGGGCCTGGCGAGCACCGGTGTGGACGTCGTGAAGGTCGGCGTGCTGCCCACACCGGCCGTGGCCTATCTCACGGGTGCCCTGGGCGCCGACTTCGGTGTGATGCTCTCGGCCAGCCACAACCCGGCTCCGGACAACGGGATCAAGTTCTTCGCCCGGGGAGGCCAGAAGCTGGAGGACGCCCTGGAGGAGGAGATCGAGGGCATGCTCGGCGTCCCCTCGACCCCCGCCGTGGGCGACGCGGTCGGCCGGGTCACGGAGTCCCACGACGGCGCCGAGCGGTACACCCAGCACGTCCTGGACTCGCTCCCGCACGCCCTGAACGGGCTCAAGGTGGTCATGGACTGCGCCCACGGAGCGGCCAGCACGGTCGCCCCCGAGGCGCTGCGCCGAGCGGGCGCGGAGGTCATCGCGATCGGTGACCAGCCCGACGGCCACAACATCAACCAGGGGTGCGGGTCCACCAGCCTGGCGGCCCTCCAGGAGGCGGTGCGGCTGCACGGCGCCGACGCCGGTATCGCCAACGACGGCGACGCCGACCGCTGCCTGGCCGTGGACTCCGAGGGCAACGTGGTGGACGGCGACCAGATCCTGGCGATCCTGGCCACGGAGGCCAAGGACGCCGGGCGTCTGGAGAAGGACACCCTCGTGGTGACGGTCATGTCGAACCTCGGCCTGAAACTGGCGATGGCGCGCGAGGGCGTCACCGTGGTGGAGACCGCGGTCGGTGACCGGTACGTGCTGGAGGAGATGAAGCGCGGCGGGTTCGGTCTGGGCGGCGAGCAGTCCGGCCACGTGATCCTGCTCGACCACGCCACCACCGGCGACGGTCTGCTGACCGGCCTTCACCTGCTGGCCGCGATGGCGCACCGGGGCCAGGGCCTGGCCGAGCTGGCCAAGGTGATGACCCGCCTGCCGCAGGTGCTCATCAACGTCCCCGACGTGGACCGTTCCCGGGCGGCGGAGTCCGAGGAGCTGGCCGCCGCCGTCCGCGAGGCCGAGGCGGAGCTGGGCGAGACCGGGCGGGTGTTGATCCGCCCGAGCGGGACCGAGCCGAAGGTGCGGGTGATGGTGGAGGCCCCCGAGCTGGAGCAGGCCACGGCCGTGGCCGAGCGTCTGGCCGGGGTGGTGCGCACCGCCCTCGCGTAGGGCGTTCCTCCCACGATTCGAGCGCGCATCCGGGCACACGTCGGCCCGGGTGCGCGTTCTCGTGTGTGTGCGGTGTGGTGGGGCGGCCCCCGGCGGGCCGCTGCCTAGGGTCGGATGACCGGGGGCCACTGGTCCCCGGCGGGTGGAGCGGAGCGGCATGATGACGAACGCGCGGTACGGGCACTCCCTCACCGTCGGTGTGGACATCGGGGGGACCAAAGTCGCGGCCGGGGTGGTCACCCCCGGCGGCCGGGTGCTGGCGCGGCTGCGCACCGAGACCCCGGCGCGGAGCCGGAGCGCCACGGTGGTGGAGGACACGATCGTGTCGGTCGTGTCCGAGCTGCGTCGGGAGTACCGGGTGCGTGCCGTGGGCGTGGGCGCGGCGGGGTTCGTCGACGAGCGCCGTTCCCGGGTGCTGTTCGCCCCGCACCTGTCCTGGCGTGAGGAGCCGCTCAGGGACGCGCTCTCCGTGCGTCTCGGGCTGCCCATGGTGGTCGAGAACGACGCGAACGCCTCGGCCTGGGCCGAGGTGCGGGCAGGCGCCGCGCGGGGCGTGGACGACGTCGTGGTGGTCAACCTGGGCACGGGGATCGGTGGCGCGATCGTCCTGGGCGGGGAGCTCAGACGCGGACGCTACGGGTTGGCGGGCGAGTTCGGTCACATGACGGTGGTGCCGGGCGGGCACCGCTGTGAGTGCGGTAACCGGGGTTGCTGGGAGCAGTACGCGAGCGGGAACGCGCTCACCCGTGAGGCCCGCGAGCTGGTGTCGGCGGAGTCCCCGGTGGCGGAGGTGCTGTGGCAGGCCGTGGGCGGGGACCCGGCGCTGATCACGGGGCCGCTGGTGAGCGAGCTCGCGCGGAAGGGGGACCGCGCCTGTCGTGAGCTCCTGGAGGAAGCGGGCGGGTGGCTCGGTGTGGGGTTGGCCAACCTGGCGGCGGCCTTCGACCCGGAGCTGTTCGTGATCGGCGGTGGAGTGTCCGAGGTGGGTGAGTTGCTGCTCGGCCCGGCCCGGAGCGCCTTCGCGAGGAGTCTGACCGGCCGGGGTTACCGGCCGGAGGCCCGTGTGGTCGCCGCGGCCCTGGGCAACGAGGCGGGACTGGTGGGCGCCGCAGACCTCGCGCGCGAGGCCCTGCCGAGGGGTCGCGGACGCCGCCGCCAGCAGCGCCTGGGCAGGGCCCGGTGGTGAGGGTCAGCGCCGAGGGGCCAGCGCCCGCACGTCGACGTCGATCGGGAAGGGCACGTCCAGCTTGAGCCGCTCCCGGGCGATGGTGGTCGGGACGTAGCGGGGATCACGGCCCCCGTCGAGTTCGTACACGTGGATCGCGGGCCCCGTCTCCTCCGGTTCGATCCGCCAGAAGTGCGGGATTCCGGCTGCCGCGTACTTCATCGGTTTGGTGGTGCGGTCCCGCTCCCGGGACTCCGGGGAGACGATCTCGATCGCGATGAGGACGTCCTCGGGCGGGACGTGGGTGGCCTGGTACCAGTCGAGGTGGTCGTCCCTCCCCTCCTCGAACTCGTAGACGAGGATGTCGGGTTCGGGCCGCTGGTACTTGCCCAGCTTCATCGTCATCTCGGCGAGGACATCGACGCACTTGGGTGCCATGTCCTGGAGTTCGTGTGCCAGGTTGATCATGACGTGCGAGTGAAAACGGGTCTGGGGGGAAAGCAAGACGAGCGCTCCGTCGATGAGTTCCATCCGGGGTACCCCCGGAGGAAGTCGGTCCATGTCATCAGCGGTCCAGCCCCCGGGCGGGGTGAGGAACCAGTCGGGGAGCGGCTCGGCCATCGAATCCTCCTGGGTCGATTCCTGGGGCCACTCTAGTGTCGCTGTTCTTCGCATGACAGGAAGGTAGCGCTGAGTGACGACAGAAGAACGTGCCTTGCTCATACCCGCTCCAGTGGGTTCCAACGGCGCTGGTCAGGGCGTTACCCGTGATTAACCGAACCCGGTTCTAGTGCGCGGGTCACATTCTCTGTAGAGTGCGGCCATGGATCTCAACGAAATCTCCGCCCTCGTCTCGGGCGGCGCCAGCGGCCTCGGTGAGGCCACCGCCAAGGAACTCGCCTCCGCCGGAGCCACCGTCGTCATCGCCGACCTCAACGCCGAGCGCGGCGAGGCGGTCGCCAAGGAGATCGGTGGCGTCTTCGTCTCCACCGACGTCTCCCAGGAGGACCAGGTCAAGGCGGCCGTCCAGGCCGCCGTCGACACCGGAAAACCCTTCCGGGTCGCGGTCTCCTGCGCCGGGATCGGCTGGGCGACCCGCACGGTGGACCGGAACGGCAACCCCCACGACCTGGACAGCTACCAGAAGGTCATCCAGGTCAACCTCATCGGCACCTTCAACGTGCTGCGCCTGTCGGCGGCCGAGATCGCGAAGACCGAACCGGTCAACGAGGACGGCGAGCGCGGCTCCATCCTCAACACCGCCTCCCTCGCGGGCATCGAGGGCCAGATCGGTCAGATCGCCTACTCCTCCTCCAAGGGCGGCGTGATCGGTATGACCCTCCCTGCGGCGCGCGACCTCGCGGCCATCGGCGTCACCGTGAACACCATCGCCCCCGGCATCCTGGAGACGCCCATCTACGGCGACGGCCCGGGCTCGGAGGAGTTCAAGCAGCGCCTCGCCGCCCCGGTCCCCTTCCCCAAGCGCCTGGGCACCGCCGCCGAGTTCGGCAAGCTGGCCCGGACCCTGCTGGAGGTCAGCTACGTCAACGGGGAGGTCGTCCGGATCGACGGCGGCCTCCGCATGCCCCCGAAGTAGGAGGACACCGTGTCCGACGAGGTTCTCTACACGGCTGAGGACGGCGTCGCCGTCATCACCATCAACCGTCCCAAGGCGAAGAACGCCGTGAACGCGGCGGTCGCGACGCGCATCGCGGAGGCCCTGGACGACGTGGACGCCCGCAAGGACGTCAACGTCGCGATCATCACCGGCGCCGGTGGCACCTTCTGCGCCGGGATGGACCTCAAGGCCTTCATGAAGGGCGAGGTCCCGGTGGTCGAGGGACGCGGGTTCGGCGGCTTCGCCGAGCGCGGCCCCAAGAAGCCCCTCATCGCGGCGGTCGAGGGGTACGCCCTCGCGGGCGGGTTCGAGGCGGTGCTCGCCTGCGACCTGGTCGTGGCGGCGGACGACGCGAAGTTCGGCATCCCCGAGGTCAAGCGCGGCCTGGTCGCCGGAGCCGGTGGGCTCCTCCGCCTCCAGCACCGCATCCCACGCAACATCGCGATGGAGTTCGCCCTGACCGGTGACTTCGTCGGCGCGGGACGCCTGGCCGAGCTCGGTCTGGTCAACCAGGTCACCGAGAGCGGAGGCGCCCTGGAGGGTGCCCGCGCCCTGGCGGCCCGGATCACCCCCAACGGCCCGCTGGCCCTGAAGGTCTCCAAGCAGATCATCCAGGCCTCGGACGACTGGTCCTCGGACCAGATGTGGGACCGGCAGAACGAACTGGCGGGCCCCGTGTTCGTCAGCCAGGACGCCATGGAGGGGGCGATCGCGTTCGCCGAGAAGCGCGACCCCGTCTGGAAGGGCGAGTAGCGCCCGCACACCCGGCGGCCGTCCCCGAGGGGCGGCCGCCGTTCGCCTTCTCCCAACCATGCGTTCCCGAGTGGTCACTCTCCGTGTGTAGCCTGGGAGCTCCATCCGGAACGCCAAGGAGGCGGCTTCGTGACCCTCATTCCCACTGGGAGCCGCCCCGCTACCCGGGTCGGGGCGCCCACGATCCTGGCGGTGTCCGACTCGTCGGAGCGGGTCGGTCTCACCGTCGCCATGCTCGACCGGCTCTCCGGAGCCGGAACCACGGTCGGGCTCGCGGTGGCCCGCACCGACCGGACCCCCTCCCCGGCCCGGATCCGTGACGAGACCGAGGGCAGTCGGCAGGCCGGGCTGCGCGTCCCGGTGCTCACCGCGCGCCAGGTCCGCTCCCTGGTCCGACGCCACCGGCCCGACGTCGTGCTGCTCAACTGCTCAGGTCCGCTGGTGGAGACGCTGTCCTGCTCCCTGAGGTCCGTGGTCCGCCGGTACCGGCCGGTGGTGGTGTCCGCGCTTCCGGCGCTCTCGCTGCCCGCGGCGGAGGGGGAGTGGCTGCACCGTTCCAGGGTCGACCTGCTCGTGGCGCACAGCCGCCGCGAGGTCGCGGAGTACACCGCCCTGGGGGAGAGCCTCGGCGTCCGGGGTGAGGTGGGGCTGGGCAGCCTGCCGCTCGGGCGGCGGAGCGAGGACCGGGGCGCCCGGCGTGACCGGATCGTGTACGCCGCCCACCCCGGGGCGCCGGACACCGAACGCGGGCGCCGGAGCGTCCTGCTGGCCCTCACCGAGCTGGCGGAGAGCCGACCCGACCTGGAGGTCGTCGTCCACCTCGGACGGGATCCGGGAGACCGCCTCCCGTTCGTGGAGTCCTGGCGCTCCCTGGTCCGCGCCGACCTAACGGAGGACCACACCCTGGTCTTCCGGTCGGGGCGTCTGTCCGACCAGCTCGACCGGGCGCGCGGTCTGGTGGCGGTCGGTTCCGCCGCGGTGGTCGAGGCCCTCGCGCACCGGGTGCCCACCCTGGTCCTCACCGACTTCGGGGTCGGTCCGGGGGCGGGCAACGCGGTCTTCGAGGGCAGCGGCCTGTTCGGCACCCTGGCGGACCTGCGTGCCACCCGGTTCCGGCGGCCCAGCCGGGAGTGGGGCGAGCAGAACCACTTCCACGCGCCCGAGCACGACGACTGGGTGGACCGCCTGCGCGTGCTGCACGGGCGCAGGCTCCGGGGCGAGCTCGGCTGAGGCCCGTCAGGACTGGTTGCCGCCCTCCTCGGCGGCTGCCTCCTGGAGCGGCAGGGCGGCCTCCGCGAGGGTCAGCTCCGCCTCGGGCGCCCGGTTCGCGGCGGCCAGCAGATAGGGCTCCATGACCATCGCCAGGGACTGGGAGAAGGAGTACGAGAAGTGGTTGGTGTCGTAGTACACCAGCTGGTTCCCGATCACTCCGTGGCACACCTCCTCCTGGCACAGGTAGTTGGTCATGTCCAGGAAGCGGGTGTTGGCCGGGACGTCGGTGAGCTCCTCGTAGGGGGCCTCCGCCGCCATCGAGTGGGACCTCGGCTCCGCGCACTCCGACCGGTGGTTGCGGTCGGTGCAGTCGGGGACCCGGAAGGAGAACCGGGGGGTGTCCCGGACCGCGACGACGTCCACGCCCCGCTCGTCGAGCTGGCGCCAACGCTCCACGAAGCCCGCGGGGACGTGCTCGTCGGGGCCGGTGCGCACGCTCGTCAGCGAGGCCAGGGTGAAGACCGTGTCCGGCTCCAGTTCGTCCAGCGCGGCCATGACGTTGTCGTTCCACTGGGTGCACTCGGGGAACTCCGACCCCCGGTACCACTGCTCCTCGGCGCTGAACTGGCAGGCGTTCTTGGTCATGGTGACCAGTCGCCACCCGTGCTGGTCGGCCAGGGTCTCCAAAGCCTGGAACCAGTGCCGGACGTGGGAGCTGCCCACCAGGGCGATCGTGTAGTCGGAGCGCACGTCCCCGAACTCGCAGGTGACCACCTCCGGCTGGTTGCTCAGCGCGTTGCACTCACGGGTCTGGTCGATGGTGTCCCGGGCGACCGTGGTCGTGTCCGGGTAGATCGGCAACGCGGGCAGGTTCCGCGCCAGGTCCTGATCGAGGTGGACCGCGGCGCCCGGGTAGGCGAGCGGGTTCGAGCTGAGCTCGGTGCGCAGCTGCCGGTCGCGTTCGATCGACTGCCCCCACAGGGAGCCCGCCACCAGCACGGGGACGACGAAGAGCACTCCGGCCGCCAGCGACCACACCGGGGTGCGGAGCCCGCGGGTGGCCCGGTTCACGCCGCCGTCCACCAGCCAGCTGGTGGCCAGCGCCGCCGCGAGGGACACCGCCAGGACGAGGAGGCCGCCGCCGGGGGTGGGACGGTCCAGGCCGGTCAGCTCCAGGTGCAGGACGAGCACCGGCCAGTGCCACAGGAACAGGGTGTAGGCGTGCCCGCCCAGCCAGGTCAGCGGGCGGGCGCCCAGGAGCCGGTTGGCGGACAGTCGGCCGTTCTCCGCCCGGCCCGCGCCCGCGAGGATGATCAGCAGGGCCGCCAGGGTGGGCCACAGGGAGGCGTAGCCCGGATAGGGCAGGGAGTCGCCGATCACGAACCCGCACAGGACCAGCGCGACCAGCCCGAGCCACCCGGCGGCCGTCCGCGCCCAGCCGGGCAGGTCCACCCGGTGCACGAAGAGCGCGAGCAGACCGCCCAGGGCCAGTTCCCACAGGCGGGCACCGGTGTCGAAGTAGGCCCACACCGGCTCGGTCGAGGTGATCCACAACGAGTAGGCGAAGGAACCGGCGAAGACCGCGCCCACCGCCACGGCGGCGCCCCGGCGGACCGACCGGCCCAGCCGGACGGCGACCAGCGCGGCGACGCCGATCAGGACCGGCCACAGCAGGTAGAACTGCCCCTGCACGGCCAGGGACCAGAAGTGCTGGACGGGGCTGGCGGCGGAGTTCTCCGCCATGTAGTCGACCGATCCCAGCGCCAGGTGCCAGTTCCCGTAGTAGAGGGCGGCCGCCCACACGTCCTCGATGACGGTCGTCCACTGGGAACGCGGGAAGTACGCGTGGGCCGTCACCAGGACGGCGGCGAGCACGACCGCGCCCGCGGGGAAGAGCCGCTTGACCAGCTTGGTCCAGAAGGCGGCGACGTCGACGCGCCCGTCGCGTTCCATGGCCCGGACCAGCGACCCGGTGATGAGGAAGCCGGTGAGCAGCAGGAAGACGTCGACTCCGCCGGAGACCGTGCCGAACCAGATGTGGTAGACGGCGATCAGCAGGGCGGCGACGGCGCGCAGCCCCTCGATGTCGGGGCGGCGGCGGGTCACGTGGGGTGTGACGGGGTCGTGGGCGCGGTTCAGGGCGGAAACGGACACGGGTCTGCCTCGGGCTCGAAGGAGGTGAGGGCAGGGGCCAGCCGGGCCGTTCGGGCGACGGGGTGCCGGGCACGCGGTGGGGGCTGAGGGAGACGCCCTGCCGGTCCAGTATCAGCAGCACCGGGGTGTGTCCTGTGTGAGGGACGGGGGCTGTTGTCGAGTCGAGATGGAATCTGTGTGAATGCGTATCCCTGAACAGGGAGAACGTGTGCGACGGATCACATGGGCAGCGGTGGCGCCTCCCGCGCGGGCTACGTCGCTCCCGGAACTCGGTGGGGAACGCGCCCCCTGGCGTTCATCACGATGTGTCCCGATGTTGGTTCGTGTGAACCCCTTCGTTCACTTCGGCGTCTTCCTTCGGCTGACGAACACATGAGAGATGCCCCGGAGTGCGGCCCTGACCGCGTCGGACCCCGGTCTTCGGTCCCCCCCTGCGAATGCTGGCACCGACATCCCCCAGGCAACCTCCGACGACGGCTGCGCGTCACGGGTCCCGCTAACCCCGTGACGCGAGTTGCCCTCCGCCGCCTCGCGCGGCGGCACCCCCAGAACATGCTCTGGAGTCACTGGAATGTCATCCTTCACCCTCCAAGACGTACGGGAACAGACCTACAAACCGCGTGACTCGTGGTGGACGGTCTGGTTGGTCGATCCCCTCGCGTCCCGCCTGGTGCGCTTCACCGCCAACCGCACCTCGATCACCCCCAACCAGCTCACGCTGGCGGCCCTGTTCCTCGGCCTGCTCGCGGCGCTCTGCTTCTGGCTCGGCGACTGGTACTGGCTGCTCACCGGAGCGGTCCTCTTCCACCTGAGCTTCGTGCTCGACTGCATGGACGGCAAGGTCGCCCGGCTCAAGGGCAACGGCTCGGTCTTCGGTAGCTGGCTGGACTACGTCTTCGACCGCATCCGTGTGCTGATCTGCGGTATCGCCCTCATGGGCGGCCAGTTCGCCCTCACGGGGGACCCGCTCTTCCTGTGGGTCCTGCTCGGCATCGTCTTCACCGACATGTTCCGGTACCTGAACTCACCGCAGATGGCCAAGGTCCGCTCGGCCATGCGCCGTCACATCGCGCAGGCCATCCGCGAGGTCGAGGAGCACGCCCAGGACCAGGACACCAGCGGCGTGCGCCGTGCGGCCGCGGAGTTCGACGACGACGCGGGCGACGACGACGGCGTCACCATCGGCCGGGACGAGCAGGTCAACGCCCCCGCCCCCGCCGCCCGCGCTGGGAGCCGTTCGGACGACGCGGCGAGGTCGGAGGAGTCCGAGGACGCCGACGGGTCCGAGGCCCCTGCCGCCCTCACCCCGAACCGCAAGGCCCGGGCGCTTCAGAGCACAGCCCTCCAAGAGGGCTTCCACCAGCGGTTCCCCTGGTACCGGCGCTACCGTGACGTGCTGCGCGGCAGCCGTATCCGCCCGCACCTGTTCAGCGGCATCGAGTTCCAGATGGGCGTGTTCATCGTCGCCCCGCTGGTCGGGATGTTCTCCGCCGTCGGCATGGTGGTGACCATCGTCGCCTCCGCCGCCATGATGCTCGCCTTCGAGATGCTCATCATCTACAAGCTGTGGCTCTCCACCCGGGAGTTCGCCCGCGTCACCCGGGACATCAACCAGGCCCTCGAAGAGCTGGAACTGGCCGCGCCCGAGAACCGGAAGGCCGCCTGACACCCCCACGTGCACACGGAAGGGCCCGCGCGACGCTCGCGCGGGCCCTTCCGTGGTGTTCGGGGACGGTCAGTCGCCCACGGGCACCGGGGTGCCGGCGGGGCCCCGGAACGGGTCGGCCGGGATCGGCTCGGCGGTCGCGCCGACCGGGAAGTCCAGCAGCGCCCGCTCGTAGAGGTCGTTCACGGCCGTGTTGAACCGGGTCAGCGAGTCCGGCTCGTCCGGGCCCAGCAAATACCGCTTGAGCACCGCGCGACGACCGGCCAGCTCGTCGCCCCCCGGCTCGCGGGCGGCGGCCAGGACGGTCTCCAGCCCCGCCAGACCCGGGCGCAGCACGTAGCCCGCGCCCGCCGACGGGAACTGCCGACGGAACTCGTCGTCGTCGCTCCCCTGCATGTCCACGATCGCGTACGGCTTCCCGCTGGCGACGAAGTCCGCGACCACGCTGGAGATGTCACTGACCATCACGTCGGACTCGTTGAAGCACGAGAACAGCGACGGCAGGGTGTCGGTGACCACGTGGTGGCGCAGGGGGCCGGACGAGGTCCAGTACAGGGTGTGCCAGCGCTCCAGCAGCTCCCGGTAGCCGACCAGGTCCTCGGCGGTCACCCGCTGCTCCGAGGCGCCCTCCCGGAAGGCGTCGATCCGTTCCCGCAGTTCGGTGAGCTCGCGGACGGCCTCCGGAGTCACCGGCTCCAGGCGACCGTTGGCCTCCTCGATCAGCTCGATGATCCGCCGGTGCGCCGCTCCGGCGGCGGGGGCGCGCCGCCCCAGCAGCGGGTGCGGCTTGTAGATCACCCGGACCGGTTCGGATCCCCCGACCAGGCGCTCCACCAGCTCCAGCCCGGCGGTGTCCGCCGAGGTGAGGTAGTTGTTGTCGTCCACGCCCTCCCAGGTGGGCGCGTAGATGACGGTCGGTACCGCGCGCTGTTCGGGCGGCCGGTGCCCCCGTACCTCGACCAGCTGCGGACGGCCCACCTCGACCACGTCACGGTCGTCGATGGCGTGCCGGACCCGCTCGTAGCGGTCCCGGCCTCCGCGCCCCGCCACCCAGATCTCGTCGAAGATCCGGCTGACGCGGTTGCTGCTGGGCAGCTTGTCGCTGTCGCCGTGGCCGACGAACACGTGCTTGATCTCGGCGCGCTGGATCAGGTGGATGTTCTTGCCGGTGTTGCCCGGGTACAGGGCCACCCGCACCGCCGAGAGGTCCAGGGCGGCCAGGTCGTCGGCGCGCGGCACACACACCACCGGCAGCGAGGTGGGCTCCAGGTGGGGCAGGTTCCCGCGTTCGCGGAAGATCACCAGGGCGCGCCGGTCGGCCTTCTCCAGGGCGTCCAGCCACATGTTCGCCTGATAGACGGCGTTCTGCTGGCCCACGCCGAAGGTGAAGTACAGGACCACCTCGGGCTCGATCTCACGCAGCGCGCGGTTGACCCCCTCGATGACCTCCTCGTCGGACGGCGCCCGCAGGTGGGCCAGGAAGACCGGGACCGCGAGCAGGACCGCGCTCAGCGCCAGGAGCACCGTGAGAGCCGCGCCGAGCTCGGCCAGGACGCCCGGGCCGCCCGCGAGGAAGCCGACGGCGCCGAGGACCAGCGGGAGGTCGGCCAGCAGGAGACGGCTCATGGACAGCCAGCGCAGCGGCTCGGGAACCTCGGGGGTCCGGAGCCCGGGCAGGTCCAGGTTGCGGGTCTTCACCGGCAGCTTGGCCCGGCGGAACACCTGGTGGCGGAGCAGGTCGTAGGCGAGGGTCAGCACGAAGAACGCGGCCACGCTGCCAGCGGTCCACCAGTAGGCGGGGGTGCCGACCGCGTCCACGGAGACGTAGAGCGCCAGCACCAGGGCCTGCCGGGCCAGTGTGCGGACGGTCAGGCCGACCCGGATGCGGCTCAGGACCTTGCTGAGCACGGTGACGCGCTGGGAGACCAGCCACTCGGTGGCGTAGAGGACCAGCGCCAGGACGCCGAAGATCCAGACCTGCGCCATGGCGACCTCGATCGCCTGGAGGAGGAAGGTCAGGCCCATGATCCCGAGGACGGCCAGGGCGGTGCTGTCCAGCCCGATCCGCGCGAGGTAGTTCTTCACTTCGCCGCTTCCCGTTCCTTCTCGTGCGTGCGGGCTCCGGACAGGGCGAGGCTCTCCCTGCGCACGTCGACGACGTGGCCGGTCAGGTCGGAGAGGAGGACGTCGACGGAGGTGCGGGCGACCTGGTCGGAGCTGAGCAGGCTGCCTGCGGGCTCGTCCCCGAAAGCCCTGGTGCGCATGGGTGTCTGGGTGCGTTCGGGGTTGATGCAGTTGATCCGCACCCCGTCGGCCGACCACTCGTCGGCCAGCGCCTGGGTGAGGTTGACCGTGGCGGCCTTGGTGGAGGAGTAGAGGCTGTACTCGGCGCGGCCCCGGGTGTAGGAGCTGGACGTGTACAGCAGCAGCTGCCCGCCGGTCCGGGCCAGGTACGGGAAGGAGGCGCGGGCGATGTTCACCGGCGCCAGGTAGTTGACCCGGAGGGTGTCCTCGATCTCGGCGGGGTCAGTCTGGTCCAGGCGGCCGATGCGCAGCACCCCGGCGGTGTTGACCACGAAGTCCACGCGCCCGGTGGCGGTGTAGGCCTGCTCCAGGGCACCGGCGACGTCGTCCGGGTTGGCCACGTTGGTGCGGGTGGCGCTGCGGGAGTAGCGGAAGACGCGGGCGCCGTGCTTCTCGGCCAGGTCCGCGACACCGGCGCCGATGCCGTAGCTGCCGCCGAAGACCACGACGGTCCTGCCGGAGAGCTGGCGCTCGTAGTCGTCCTCGGAGAGCTCCGGCGTGGCGGAGGTGGCGAGTTGGAAGAGCTTGTCCGCGATGAAGATGTCGACCGGCTGGGTGACCTTCATGTTCTGCTCCTCACCGGCGACCACGTGGATGGGCACGTCGGGGGAGTAGCGCAGGACGACGGAGCAGTCGTCGGTGGCCTCGAAGCCGGGGTCCTCCCACGCGTGCGCGTACGCGTCGCGGATGGTGGAGAGCCGGAAGGCCTGCGGGGTCTGCCCGCGGCGCAGCCGCGACCGCTGGGGGACGTCGGTGATGAGCTCGTCGTCGACCTCGATGATGGTGTCCGACGACGGGATGGCCACGTCCACGGCCTCGTGGGTCTCCAGCGCGGTGACGCAGTCCTCGATGATCCGCTGGGAGAGCATCGGTCGCACGGCGTCGTGGAAGAGGACGTTGGTGGTGGCCGCGGGGAGGTGGGCCAGCGCGTCCAGGGCCAGCTGCGTCGTGGCGTTGCGCGAGGTGCCGCCCGGGATCACCTGGGTGACCTTGGACAGTCCGGCGCGGTCGACGATGCTCTGGGCGTCGGTGACGAAGCCCGGGTTCATCATCACGATGACCTCGTCCACTCGCTCGGCGCGCTCGAAGATGGTGAGCGTGTGCTCCAGGATCGTCTTCCCGGCGATCTTGAGCAGCTGCTTCGGTGTCGCGAGGCCGATGCGTTGACCGCTGCCGCCCGCCAGCACGACCGCCACGGTGCGGGTGGCGGGGGCGGGGATGGGACGCGGGGTGGTGATATCAGGCAAGTTCGTCTCCCGTGGAACTCGTGGAAACTCTGTGCCCGACCTTGGGGGAACAACGTGCTCGGTGGTGGCACGTCAGGCCGAGTCGCGGATGACCGTGACGCCCCGTGGGGTGAAGGGTTTCTCGGATGGTGTACTGACGTTCTTCTGGTGTTCACGCACGATTCGCGCGGGAACTCCACATTGATGACGGCATGGGGCACGATCCGGTTCACACGACGGTGTGACGTGTTGCCCGCGAGGTCGCGGTGGCGTGAGGTGCCTGAGAGGTCCGCTGGCCGTCGTCCCCACGGGAAGGATGCCCGGGGGATGTACGCAGATTTCGACGTTACCCCCCTCTGACCACGGAAAACAACGAAACATGCCGTGCTGTTCGGCACGCTGTGTCCGGTTGGTCTGCCCGGGAAGCGGGGCCGCGCCCGGCGTGTCGTGACATACCGGACCCGGACCCCGCGCGTTCGTGAACCGGCCAGTCGGACACGGGGGCGGAAAAGGGCCGACCCCGGTTCCCGGATCGTGAGTGATCACTTCGGGAAACCGGGGTCGGGGACCGCGGGGCTGGCGCCCCGGGGCTCAGGCGGCGGGCTCGGTGGGCCTTCCCGCGGCGGTGAGGTCGGCCTCGTGCTGGCGGCGGTCCGGAACGAACCGGCCCAGCCCCCAGTGCAGCAGCAGCGCGGTGAGCAGGGCCACCACCCAGCCGTAGTCGGCCAGCGGGGCCAGGAACCCGATGAGCGGACCCGAGCCCAGGTCGGCGCCGCCCACGGCCAGCAGCGCGCCCACGCCGAAGGCCACCAGCGCGCGCCAGTTCCAGCCGCGCGAGTACCAGTACTCGGAGTCACGCGTGTAGAGCGCGGGCAGGTTCACCCGGGTGCGGCGCAGCAGCCAGTAGTCGGCCAGCAGGATGCCCGCCACCGCGCCGAGCAGGCTGCCGACCGTGCCCAGCCACGAGAAGATGTAGACGTTCTCGTCCTCCATGAGCTTCCAGGGGAAGATCATGACCCCCAGGAACGACGTGGTGATCGCGCCCACCCGGAAGCTGAACCAGTTCGGCTTCAGGTTGGCCAGGTCGTAGGCGGGGCCCACCAGGTTCGCGGCGATGTTGGTGGACACGGTCGCCAGCAGCACCACGAAGATCGCGAAGAGCAGGCCGATCCCGCTGCCCATCTGGTTCACGACGTCGATCGGGTTCCACAGTGCCTCGCCGTAGACGACCGAGGTCCCGGCCGTCACCATGACCGCGATCAGCGAGAAGAGCGTCATCGTGGTGGGCAGGCCCAGCGACTGGCCGAGGACCTGGGAGCGCTGCGAGGAGGCGAACCGGGTGAAGTCGCTGATGTTCAGGGTCAGGGTCGCCCAGTAGCCGATCACGCCCATGAGCGAGGGGAAGAACAGCACCCAGAACGACGGACCCCAGCCGAGGCCGTCCTCCGTGCTGAGCATCGGCCCGAAGCCGCCCGCCTCGTAGGCCATCCACGCCAGCAGCGCCACACCGCCGACGGCCATCAGCGGCGCCGCCCAGACCTGGAGCCTGCGCACGCCCTCCATGCCCCACAGGATGATCGCGACCTGCACCAGCCAGAACAGGCCGAACGACAGCCACAGCGTCCACGCGTACCCGCCGATCGCGGCGGCGCCGGTCCAGGAGTCACCGAACAGGCGACCGGCCAGGACGTACACGCCCTGACCGCCGACCCACGTCTGGATGCCGAACCACCCGCAGGCGACGGCGCCGCGCAGCAGGGCGGGCAGGTTGGCGCCGCGCAGGCCGAAGGAGGACCGGGCGAACACCGGGAACGGGATGCCGTACTTGGCGCCCGCGTGCCCGGTGAGCACCATCGGCAGCAGCACGATCAGGTTGCCCAGCACGATGGTGACCATCGCCTGCCGCCAGTCCATCCCGGCGGCGATCAGCCCGCTGGCCAGCGTCCACGCGGGGATGCTCACCGACATGCTCACCCACAGCGCGGTGAAGCTCCCGGTGCCCCAGGTCCGCTTGGACATGGGGACGGGCTGGAGGTCGTCGTTGACGAACGGGCCGTCGGGGAGCGTGGTGCCCTCGGGCATCGACACCCGACCGTCGGGGTGGACGACCTGGGACGTTGACTCTGGCGCGGGTGGTGAGTGGGACACGGGTCACCTGTGTTTCGGTGGTGCTGACGGGGAGCGAGTGCGTGGGCGCGACGCAGGTCCCACGCGCGTGCGGCCTGTGCGGGAACCCGGTCATACCCGAAATATCCTGATCTGCTTCAGGCCATCGAATATCTTCGCACGTCATCCGTGTCGTACTGACGCCTCGTGGGCGGTCCCGGCCGGGACCGCCCACGAGGGCGGAGGGGCGGTCAGGCCACGGGTTCCCCGGACAGCGCCGGGACGACCTCCCTGCCGTAGGTGTCGATCACCCCGTCGACGTCGTCGTGCATGGCGTAGACCGCGAACTGGTCCACCCCCAGGGCACGGAGCCGCTCCAGCTTCTCCACGTGGTCGGAGACCGACCCGAGGAGGCAGAACCGGTCCACGATGGCGTCGGGGACGAAGTCGGTGTCGGGGTTGTCCACCCGACCGTGGTGGCTGTAGTCGTAGCCCTCCCGGGCCCTCACGTAGTCGGTGAGCTCCTGGGGCACCACGTCGGACTGGTCGCCGTACCGGGCCACGAGGTCCGCGACGTGGTTGCCGACCATCCCCCCGAACCAGCGGCACTGCTTCCTGGCGTGCGCCAGTCCCTCGGCCGACCCGTCGGTCACGTAGGCGGGCGCGGCCACGCAGATCCGCACCGCGTCGGGCCCACGCCCGGCGGCCTCGGCGGCCGTCCGCACGGCCCGCACCATCCACTCGGTCAGGTAGGGGTCCGCGAGCTGGAGGATGAAGCCGTCCGCCTCACGCCCCACCATGTCGAGGGCCTTGGGACCGTACGCGCCCATCCACATGGGCAGGGAACCCCCACGCACCCAGGGGATGCGCATCCCGGTCTCGCCCATCCGGGCCTCGCGGCCCTCGGCGAGGTCCCGGATCACCGTCATCGCCTCGGAGAGCTGGGCCAGCGTGGCGGGTTTGCGTCCGGCCACGCGCAGGGCGGAGTCGCCCCGGCCGATCCCGCAGACGGTCCGGTTGCCGTGCATGTCGTTGAGGGTGGCGAACGTCGACGCCGTCACCTCCCACGAGCGGGTGCTCGGGTTGGTGACCATCGGGCCGACCACCATCCGTTCGGTCCGGTCCAGCACCCGGCTGTGGATGACGAAGGGTTCCTGCCAGAGCACCGCGGAGTCGAACGTCCACCCGTGGGTGAAGCCGTGCCCCTCGGCGCGGACCATCCGTTCGATCAGCAGGTCGGCGGGCGGATCCGTCTGGAGGACGAGTCCGAAGTCCATGTGAGCCTCCTCAGACCAGGTACTGGCAGGTGGACCGGGGCACGTAGGAGCCGTCACCGGCCGAGCCCAGGTAGGAACCGTCGTCCACGATCACGCGACCGCGTGAGAGCACGGTGCGGGCCCGGCCCGTCACCCGCTTCCCCTCGTAGGCGGAGTAGTCCACGTTCATGTGGTGGGTGGCGGCCGAGAGGGTCTGCTCGGCGCCGGGGTCGTAGACCACCAGGTCGGCGTCGGCTCCCGGGGCCACGGTGCCCTTCTTCGGGTACATCCCGAACATGCGCGCCGGGGTGGCGCAGGCCAGCTCGATCCACCGGCGGCGGCTGATGTGCCCCTCCACCACGGCCTGGTGCAGCAGGTCCATCCGGTGCTCCACCCCCGGCATGCCGTTGGGGATCCGGGAGAAGTCGCCCACGCCCAGGTCCTTCTGCCCGACGAAGCAGAACGGGCAGTGGTCGGTGGAGACCACGGACAGGTCGTTGGTGCGCAGCGCCCGCCACAGGTGCTCCTGGTGGTCCCGGGGGCGCAGCGGTGTGGAGCACACGTACTTGGCGCCCTCGAACCCCGGCTCGGCCAGGTTGTCCGTGGACAGGAACAGGTACTGCGGGCAGGTCTCCCCGAACACGTTCAGGCCCAGGTCCCGTGCGCGCGCCAGCTCGGCCACGGCCTCGGTCGCGGACACGTGCACGACGTACAGGGGCGCACCCGCCACCCGGGCCAGCTGGATGGCGCGGTGGGTGGCCTCGGACTCCAGCAGGGCCTTCCGGACCTCCCCGTGGTACCGGGGGTCGGTCCGGCCCTCGGCCAGCGCCTGCTCCACCAGGACGTCGATGGCGATGCCGTTCTCCGCGTGCATCATGGTGAGCGCGCCGTTGGCGGCGCCGCGCTGCATGGCCCGCAGGATCTGCCCGTCGTCGCTGTAGAACACGCCCGGATAGGCCATGAACAGCTTGAACGAGGTGATGCCCTCGTCCACGAGAGCGTCCATCTCCTTGAGGGAGGAGTCGTTGACGTCGGACAGGATCGCGTGGAAGGCGTAGTCGACGGCACAGGCACCGTCCGCCTTGGCCATCCACGCGTCCACCCCGGCGCGCACGGACTCGCCCGGCCGCTGGATCGCGAAGTCGACGATGGTGGTGGTGCCGCCCCACGCGGCGGCGCGGGTGCCGGTCTCGAAGGTGTCGGCGGAGCGGGTGCCGCCGAAGGGCATCTCCATGTGGGTGTGACCGTCCACGCCGCCCGGGACGACGTAGTGGCCGGTGGCGTCGATGGTCCGGGCGCCGCTGGCGGCCCAGGAGCGGGCCGGGTCGCTGCCGCGCAGGGCGAGCGCGGCCACCTTGCCGCCCTCGACGAGGACGTCCGCCTCCAGTTCCTCGGAGGCGGTGACGACGAGGCCGCCGCTGATGAGGGTTCGGGTCATGGGCCTACCCCTCCACCAGCGGTCCGTACGCGTCCGGTCTGCGGTCCCGGTAGAACGCCCACTGCTGGCGGACCTCGTCGACCAGGTCGAGGTCGAGGTCGCGCACGACCAGCTCCGCGTCGGTGTCGGAGGCCACGTCCCCGACGAACCGGCCGCGCGGGTCCACGAAGTAGCTGCTCCCGTAGAAGTCGTTGTCGCCGTACTCCTCGACCCCGACCCGGTTGATCGCCGCCACGAAGTACGCGTTGGCCACGGCCGCCGCGGGCTGCTCCAGCTTCCACAGGTAGGCGGACAGGCCCCGGCTGGTGGCGGAGGGGTTGTAGACGAGCTGGGCCCCGGCCAGGCCGAGTGCACGCCACCCCTCGGGGAAGTGCCGGTCGTAGCAGATGTAGACGCCGATCCGCCCGACCGCCGTGTCGAAGACCGGCCAGCCCAGGTTGCCGGGACGGAAGTAGTACTTCTCCCAGAAGCCCTTCACCTGCGGGATGTGGTGCTTGCGGTACTTGCCGAGGTACGTGCCGTCCGCGTCGATGACGGCTGCGGTGTTGTAGTAGAAGCCGGGCTTCTCCACCTCGAAGACCGGCAGCACCATGACCATGTTCAGTTCCCTGGCCAGGGCGCCGAACCGGGTGACGGTGGGGCCGTCGGGGACGGGCTCGGCCCAGCGGTGGTGTTCGGGCTCCTGCACCTGGCAGAAGTAGGGGGCGTTGAAGACCTCCTGGAAGCCGATGACCCGCGCTCCCTGGGCGGCGGCGTCACGTGCGTACTTCTCGTGGGCGGCCATCATGGATTCGGCGTCACCGGTCCACTCGGTCTGTACGAGTGCGGCCCGGACGGTGTGCGGCATGGTTCCCTCGCTCCTCTTCGAGCGCCGCCCCGACTGCGGGCGGCGAAGGACGCGGCCGGCGCGTTGTAGAGGTCGCACCTTAGGTAAGAGGGGAATGGCCGGTCAACGTCCGACATCCGGGCGACGGAAAAGAAACGGGTGAAGTGTGCGCACTCCCGTGGCCACGGTTACCAATGTCCTTTGTGCGGCGAAATCAATTCGGAGGAAGCGACAGGTTTCGCCGTGCTCGGGGCGTGGATTTTCATGCCTTCGCACACGCGCCCGAGGGCGGCCGGGCGGGTGTGCCCGGCCGCCCTCGGGCGGTACCGCCCGGACCGTGGTCGCGGTCCGGGGTCAGGGGGTGCGGCCGGTGTACGCCCGGCCCGGAACGGGTCAGCCGGTGACGTCGACCTCGATCTCGTCGCCGCCCAGGAACTCGGCGCTCAGGCCCATGTGGGAGATGTCGGCGGGGTTGTCGACGTCGAAGACGATCGGCACGACCTCGGAGTCACCCGGGGCGATGTCGACGTCCATCGTGAAGTTCGAGTCGAAGCCCTCCGTCGCGACGTAGTCCTCCTGGATGGCCTCGCCGGAGTAGGTGTAGAGGTGCTGCTCGTCGCGCCAGAACTCGATGTCCTCGTTGCCGTCGGGAGTGACGTTCACGTACACCACGACGTACTCGCCGTAGGGAGTGTGCCCCGGGACGTCGGCGCCGACCTCGATCTCCGTGATCGTGAAGACCATGCCGTTGTGGCTGACCTCCTCGCCGATCCCCGGCATGTCCGGGTTCGAGCGCTCCTCGTTCCCGAGGCCGGTGCTGGTGTCGCCGGAGGTCCCGCCGGTGCCCTCGGACTCCTCGGACTCCTCGGACTCCGAGGTGCCGCCGGAGGACCCGCCGCCGTAGCCGTCGTCACCGCCGTCGTCGGCGAGGAAGAAGACGAGGAGGACGACCAGGGCCACACCGATGACGAAGAGACCGCCGCAGCCCAGGCTGATCCACAGCCAGGGGCCGCCGCCCTTGGACGGAGGAGGGGTGGGCGGGCCGTACTGGCCGCCCGCGTACTGGCCGCCGTAGGGGTCGCCGCCGTAGCCGGGGCCGCCCGGGGCACCGTAGGGGTCACCGCCGTAGGGGCCGCCGGGGCCACCCGGGCCGCCCGGGCCGCCGGGGGGCATCCCGCCGGGCGGGGGCGGGCCCATGGGCGGCGGTCCGCCGGGAGGCATCCCGCCCGGGGGCATCCCTCCGGGGGGCATGCCGCCGGGCGGCGGGCCCATCGCGGGCTGGCCCCCGGAGGGCGGGCCCATGGCGGGCTGACCGCCGGAGGGCGATCCGTAGGGAGGACCACCCTGATAGGGGTCCTGTCCGTGGGGAGGAGGCTGATTCATGGGGTCCTTGGCTTTCTTCCGCGGTGCTCACGGTGAGCGGGAGCGTGTGACCGGGCCACGCCAGGGGGATCTGCCTAATGTGGGGGGCATGGCACGACTGCTCATCGTTCACCACACGGTCTCACCCGCCACCAGGGAACTGCTGGACGCGGTGCTCGACGGCGCCCGTACAGACGATATCGAAGGCGTACGAGTGCAGGTCAAGGCAGCACTCTCCGCGAACGCCGCGGACCTGCTCGAAGCCGACGCGGTGGTACTCGGTACCCCCGCCAACATCGGTTACATGTCCGGCGCCCTCAAGCACTTCTTCGACACCGTGTACTACCCGGTGCAGGTCGACACGCAGGGGCTTCCGTACGCACTGTACGTCCACGGTGACAACGACACCTCCGGGGCGGTCCGCGCGGTGGAGTCGATCGCCAAGGGCATGGGGTGGCACCGGCACCGGCCGCCGGTCGCCGTCACGGGCCGTCCGGACGCGGGCGTCCGGGAGGCCTGCTGGGAGCTGGGGGCGGTGACGGCGCTGGCCGCCCTGGAGCACGCCGGAGAGGGCGGGGGAGGAGAGTAGGCGCACGTCGCCCTCGTTCTCCGCCGATCGCGGGGGATCGCCGTCCGTGCCCGGAGACGGCCGAGAATTCCAAGCACATACCGTTCTCTGATCACTTATGGGACAGTGTAGAGAGCCTCGCTGAGGGAGGATTCGCTGGTGAACTCCCCCATTGTCCGGATTCTCGGAACCGCCGTCAGCGAGCCGATCCGGAAACCCGGTATTTCGGTTATGCGCAATAGGAGTTCTGGTGAGTCCCCACCCCCTGTCACCCGCTCGGCTGAACTACGCCTCGGAGGAGGTGGTGGCACCGGCGGCCCCGATCAGGGTCCTCGTGGTGGACGACCACGCGCTCTTCCGCAGGGGGCTGGTTTCGGTCCTCAACGACGAGGCCGACATCGACGTGGTCAGTGAGGCCGCCGACGGCGACGAGGCGGTGGTGCTCGCCACCGAACTACGGCCCGACGTGGTGCTGATGGACGTCATGATGCCCAACTCCACGGGGATCGAGGCCTGCCCGAGGATTCGCGCGGCCGTGCCCGAGGTCAAGTTCGTCATGCTCACCATGAGCGAGGACGAGGCGGACCTCTTCGAGGCGCTCAAGGCGGGGGCCACGGGCTACCTGCTCAAGGAGATCGCCGTCACCGACATCGCGCGCGCCGTTCGGGCGATCGCCGAGGGGCGGTCTTTCATCAACCCCTCCATGGCGATCAAGCTGATCAGCGAGTTCGCCGGACTGGCCAAGCAGGAGCGCACGCCCAAGGCCGCCCCCGCCATTCCGGAGCTCACCCCGCGTGAGACCGAGGTGCTCAAACTGCTGGCCCGTTCGTTGAACAACAGGGAGATCGGTGAGCGCCTCTTCATCACGGAGAACACCGTGAAGAACCACGTCCGGAACATCCTGGAGAAACTCCAGGTCCATTCCCGGACGGAGGCCGCCATCTACGCCGTGCGCGCCGAGTACCTGGGTTAGCGCGCCTTCCCGGGCGACGGCGCGCGCCCGGTTCCCCCCGGACGAGATCCACCCCCCTCTCCACGTGTGAGGGGGGTTACGACACGTCGGCCCCGTTCTCTACCTACCGGTAGGTAGAGTGGTCGTGTGGCAACCGCGACGCACCCGAACGGCACCCCAGGGGGAGCACGATGAGCACCGACACCAGAGAACGCGCCATGAGCGTCTACGCCGCCCACTTCGCCGCCCACGGCTACCGGGGGACCTCCCTGGAGGCCGTCGCCCGTGAGGTGGGGGTCCGAAAACCCACGCTCTACCACCACTTCCCCGGAGGCAAGGAGACCCTCCACCAGCAGGTGGCGCTGGCCTTCATCGAACGCCGAGGCCGGGCCCTGGCCCGGGCCCTGGCCACCGAGGGCGAGCTGGCCGCCGTGCTGGAGGCCGTCATCACCGAGGCGGTGGCCGACCCCACCGGGGCCGACACCTCCTTCGACCAGTACCTGTTCGACTCCCTGGACCAGCTGGAGGCGGACGTGCGCACCACGCTGCGCACCGCCTACGTCTCCGCGCTCCTGGACCCGCTCACCGAGTACCTGCGCGGCGCGGTGGCCGCCGGCGCACTGGCCGACCGGGACCCGGCCCTGCTGTGCAACGCCTTCCTGCACCTGGCCCGGGCGGTGGACCTGAGCGGCACCGAACCGGGCGCGCGCGTGCTGGTCGAGCTCTTCCTCGACGGCGCCGGGCCCGCCTGACCCCGGCGCGTACCGCGCGCCCGCCCCCGCCCCACCACCGGCACACTCCACCACCACACCAGCGGCACACCCCGTCTCGGCCACACGGGGCCGAGGCGCGGCTCGTGCTGCGCGAAAGCGAGGACACCATGAGCGTCACTGCTCCCCCCTGGGCCATCGAGACCCACGGCCTGACCCGAGCCTTCGGGACCACCACGGCGGTCGAGGGCCTGGACCTGCGGGTCCGGGCCGGTACCGTCTTCGGGCTGCTCGGCCCCAACGGTGCGGGCAAGACCACCACCGTGCGCATGCTCACCACCCACCTGACACCCACCGGCGGCACCGCGCGGGTGCTCGGCCTGGACGTGGTGGCCCAGGCCCGGCGGGTGCGCACCCTGATCGGCGTCACCGGACAGGAGAGCGGACTGGACGAGGAGGTGGACGGCCGCACCGGCCTGACCCTGCTGGCCCGCCTGAGCGGACACCGCCGGGTGGTGGCCCGTGACCGTGTCGAACGCCTGCTGGAGGTGTTCGACCTGACGGAGGCCGCGGGCCGGGCGGTGCGCACCTACTCCGGCGGTATGCGGCGTCGGCTCGACATCGCCGCGAGCCTGCTCGGCTCGCCCCGGCTGCTGTTCCTGGACGAGCCCACCACCGGACTCGACCCGCGCAGCCGCGACCAGGTCTGGCGCATGGTGCGCTCCCTGGCCGAGCAGGGCACCACGGTGCTGTTGACCACCCAGTACCTGGCCGAGGCCGACCAGCTGGCCGACCGGGTCGCGGTCATCGGTCGGGGCCGTGTCCTGGCCGAGGGCGCCCCCGCCCGGCTGCGCGCCGACCACGGACGGCCCCGCCTGCGGCTGCGACTGGAGGAGCGCGGCCACCTCGACACGGCCCGACGGGTGCTGGCCGAGCACGCCGACCACCCCGAGCTCCGGGACGGGGACACCCTCACCGCGACCCTGGCCGGGGAGGATCCGGTCGCCCGCTCCGGCGCCCGGGTCCTGGACGCCCTGGCCCGGGCCGGGGTGCGGGTGGGCTCCTTCGGTGTGCAGCCGCCCGAGCTGGACGAGGTGTTCCTGTCCCTGACGGAGAACGGGGAGGCCGCGTGAACGCCGAGACGACCGAGTACGCACCGAACACCGGGGAGGAACGCATGGACCGCACCGAGGCGCTTGGAGAACTGATGGCGCGTCCGGCGCCCACACGGCCCACGGCGGTGCGCTCCGCCGCCCTGCTGGGCGGCCGGGCCCTGTCCCACCTGCGGCGGGAACCCGTCCAGCTCATCGACGTGACCATCTTTCCCGTGCTGATGATGGTGATGTTCACCTACCTGCTGGGCGGGGCGATCTCCGGTTCCACCGACACCTACCTGTCGTTCCTGCTGCCGGGGATGATGGTGATGAGCGTCGTGCTGTGCACCGCGGCCGGGGGTGTGCGGCTCAACACCGACATCGAGCGGGGGGTGTTCGACCGGCTGCGCACGTTGGTGGTCTGGCGCCCGGCCCCTCTGGTGGGATCGCTGGCGGGTGACGTGGTGCGGTACGTGTTGGCGGCGGCGAGCGTGCTGGGCGCCGGTCTGCTGCTGGGGTACCGGCCCCAGGGCGGGGTGGGGGGAACGCTGGCGGCGGTGGCGCTGCTGGTGCTCTTCGCCGTGTGCCTGACGTGGGTCTGGTTGCTGGTGGGGTTGGTGGCGCGTTCCGCGTCGTCGGTGACGGCGGCCAGCACACTGCTGTTCCCGTTGGCGTTCCTGGGCGACGTGTTCGTTCCGGCCCGGACCCTGCCCGACTGGCTGCGGGTGGTGGTCGAGGTCAACCCGGTGGCGCACCTGGCGCGTGCGGTGCGCGACCTCATGGCGGGGACCGGGGTGACCTCCTCGGTGGTGTGGACCCTGGTGTGCGCGCTGGTGCTGGTGGTGGTGTTCGTGCCCTGGACCCTGGCCGTGTACCGGCGGCGGTGAGCCGCCCCGGGACGGAGGGCGGGGCCCGGAAGCGGTGCGCCCGGTTCCGGTCCCCGTCCAGGGGCGGTCCGGCGGCCGCGCCGCGTCCGCCCTCACCGGATCGGAGCCGTCGGCGGGGCGGGCGGTCGCTACGGCCGGGTGAAGGTCATGTGCGTGACCCCGCTGGGGCTGGTCACGGACTCGGTCTCGAACCGCCCCTCCAGCCCTTCGAGCCCGTCCCACAGGCGCTCGCCGCGGCCCAGGACGATCGGGACGACGGCGACGTGCAGGTGATCGACGAGGTCCGCGGCGAGGAACTCGCGGACCGTGGTCGGTCCGCCGCCGATGCGCACGTCCAGGTCGCCCGCGGCCTCGCGTGCCTGCCGGAGCGCGTCCCGTGGTGTGGCGTCGATGAAGTGGAAGGTGGTGCCGCCCTCCATCTCCAGCGAGGGGCGGGGGTGGTGGGTCAGAACGAAGACCGGTGTGTGGAAGGGCGGGTTCGGTCCCCACCAGCCCTCCCAGTCGTCGTCCTCCCAGGGGCCGCGCTGGGCCCCGAACTTGTTGCGGCCCATGATCTCCGCTCCGATGCCGACGGCCCAGGTCCCGGCGATGGCGTCGTCGACGCCGGTGCTTCCGCCCGGGTTGCCCTGCATCCGTTGGAAGGTCCTGGTCGGGAAGAACCACTGGTGGAGTCGCGAACCGGCGTGGCCGAACGGGGTGTCGAGACCCTGCCCCTCACCGGTGGCGAATCCGTCGACGGAGACGGAGAAGTTGTGGACCCTCACACGGGACATGGCAGAGACTCCCACCCTCGAAGCGATGTGGCGGTGAACTGCGGTCACTCACCAGTGAGCCTGGACTCCGCGACCACGGAATGCAATCACCGGCGCCGCCGGTACCCGAACCGATGGGTGGAGGCCGGGGCTCCCCCGGCCCTCTGACACGGTTCCGCTCCACGTCACCCGCGCGCCTCCGGACGCCCCTCCTCGACCGCGGACGGCCCGGAGACGGGTCTCCGCTCGGGCACCAGCGCCAGGATCCGCGCCTGGAACGTCTCCATCGGCCCTCGTGGGAACCGTGAGAGCCACAGGCGCGCCCCCACCACCAGCACCAGACTGATCACCGCCCAGGCGGCCACCATCCAGCCCGCGTGCTCGGCCAGGTGACCCATGCCGAGCCCCCATGAGTAGAAGATCAGTGAGGCCAGCAGGTTCTGGAGGAGGTAGCAGCTCAGCGCGGTCCTGCCCACGGCGGTCAGTGAGGCGGTCACGTGCCCGGGGCGCCGTACCCGGTCCATCACCATTCCCACCACCCCCACGTACCCCAGCATCAGCACCATGGCGAAGGCGTTGCGCCCGGCCATGCCGAGGTCCCCGGGGAAGGCGGCGGCCAGCGCGTTGAGGGGCAGGCCCAGCCCCAGGCCCCAGACCGCCATCCGGTACCGGATGGTGCGGCCGAGCGGGTCGTCCCCGAACGCTCCGGCACGGTACAGGCGCACCCCCAGCAGGAAGAGGAACACCATCATGGGTAGGGCGATGACGATCTCCGTGCGGGTGAGGAGGAAGCTCGTCGCCCTGTCGAGGACCTGCTCCGAGTAGCTCCCCTCGCGGTACAGCCGGTCCCACTCGATCTGTTCCGGGGTCAGCCGGGGATCGCGTTCGACGGGGAGGAGCAGGCTCATGGCCGCTGTCACCCCTCCGACGAAGGCGAGGTGCAGGCCCAGGGCCGTCCACATCACCGCGGTGCGCGTCCGTTCGGACAGGCCCAGGAGGTAGACGACCACCAGCGCCGTCACTGCGTAGCCCATGAGAACGTCCCAAGCGAAGAGGAGGACGACGTGCAGGGCTCCTTCCACGAGCAGGAGGAGGGCCCGCGAGGGCTGTGTGCCCGGCCAGGACCGGCCGCCCTCCTTCGCGGCCCGGTACTGGATGGCCAGGCCCACGCCGAACAGCAGGGTGAGCATCGCGTAGAACTTGCCGCTGAGGAACAGGGTACGCAGGCCCTCGGCGACGGGTCCGTAGTCAACCGATCCAGGGTGGCCGAAGAGCCAGATGTTCATGCCGAGTGTGCCGAGGATGGCGATCCCGCGCAGAACGTCCAGGAGCGGCAGTCGCCCTGATCCGCGTGGTCTGGTGTTGGTGTCCATGAGCGCATGGTTCCGAGGAGGGGGTCGCCACGGCATCCGCCGAAGGGCATAGGAGCCCGGTCCCTTCCCGTATGCCTTTCGGCGGACGTGGTCCCGCCGCGCCGTGCTCCACCATGGTCGGATGAACGCGGCGAGGGTGGGCGAGGCGGTCGCTCGGTGGCGGTGGCGATGGCTGCCCGCCCCGGTGCGCGACACGATGTTGGCGTTACTGGTGGGACTGCTGGCGGTACGGATACCCCCGGTCGACCCCGATGCCGAGACGGGGTGGGTACCGTGCGCCGTCGTGCTGGTCGCCTGCGCGCCGTTGGTGCTGCGGCGGCGGTTTCCAGTGACCGTCGCGCTGGTCACCGGCGTGCTCGTGTTCCTCGCGTACGCGGCCGTGGGCTACGACGGTTCACTCCTCGCGGCCGTGGTCGCCGTCGGGTCGGCCGCACACCGGCGTCCCGGTACGGTGCCGCTGCTGGCCGTGGCGTCGGTCGTGTGGTGGTTCGCCTACCAGGTGGTCGTCTTCCCCGGAACCAACACGTTGGTCGCATGGTCGGGGGACCCCTCTGATCCCGCCGTGACCGTGGTCGGTGCCGGGCTGGACTTCGTCCTGTGGACACTGCCCGCCTTCGTACCCCTCCTGGCCGGGTACGTGTGGCGGCTGCGGGTCGACCGCGCCGAGGGCCTCCGGCGCGCCGTACGCGACTCCTTCGAGCGTGAACGGCTGCGTGAGCGGGAGCGGCTGGTCCGTGAGGTGCACGACGTCGCCGGACACCACCTGAGCGCGATTCGCCTGCTGGCGGTGGGTGGTCGCCAGGCGCTGGAGGGCCGGGATCCGGAGGCGGTCGCCGTGCTCGGGTCGGTCGCGGAGCTGTCCGGCCGCGCGGTGCGGGAGGTGCGCGAACTGTTGGAGGCGTTGCGCGAGGACAGGCTGACCGGGGCGGTGCCGGGGGCCGGGATCGCCGACCTTCCGTCCCTGACGGCGGTGTTGGAGGGGACGGGGGTGCTGGTGGATCTGGTCATACCGGAGGGAGCCGGGGACGGCCTTTCCGAGAGAGCCGGGGCGGACGTGTACAGGATCGTCCAGGAGTCCCTGGGCAACGTGCTGCGGCACTCGTCGGCACGACGGGTCCGGGTGCGCCTGACGCGGACGGCGGCCACGCTCACGGTCACGGTGGAGGACGACGGAGGGCGCGGGCCGGTGGGCGCCGGGGCTGAGGAGCCCGGAGGGAACGGTCTGGCGGGGATGCGACGTCGCGCCGAGGAGCTGGGCGGCGTCCTGGAGGCGGGAGAGCGGCCGGGGCTGGGCTGGCGGGTGCGGGCCGTGATTCCCGTGGAGGGCGCACGCCCGCGGGCGGTGGCCGGAGTCGGGGCGGCGGGGAACGGACGGGACGCGGAGCCGGGGGCGGGGGCGGGGGAGCGATGATCCGCTTGTTGGTCGCGGACGACCAGCCAGCCGCACGCGAGGGGTTGCGGCTGCTGTTCGGCCCGGTCGAGGACGTGGACGTGGTGGGGGCGGCCGCGAACGGTCGGGAGCTGGTGTCGATGGCGCGGCTCCTTGGGCCGGACGTCGTGCTCACCGACATCCGCATGCCCGGAACGGACGGAGTCGCGGCGGCCCGGGAGCTGTCGAAGCTCTCGCCCGCGCCGCCGACGGTCATGCTGACCACCTTCGACACCGACGAGTACCTGTTCGGGGCGCTCCAGGCGGGGGCGGTGGGATTCCTGCTCAAGGAGAGCGACCCGGAGCTCTACGTGGAGGCGGTGCGGGCGGCGGCGTCCGGGCAGGGGGTGATCGATCCCAAGGTGACTCCGCGACTGGTGGACCGGTTCGCCAGGACCTCGCCGCGCACGCCTCCAAGGTTGCTGGAGGACCTGACAACCCGTGAACGGGAGGTGCTGGTGCTGGTGGCCCGGGGACACAGCAACGCCCGGATCGCGGGGGAGCTGGGGATCACCCTCGGCACGGCCAAGGTCCACGTGGCCCGGATCCTCACCAAGTTGGGGGTGGAGAGCCGGGTGCAGGCGGCTGTCTACGCCTATCGCCACGGCCTGACCACCTGGGCGGACGGTGAGGCCGTGAGTCGCCCGCCCGACACGGGTCACGCCTGAGCCCCGAGCGTCGTCCCGGCGGGTCACCGATCAGACGGTTCGGCCGGGCACCGTCGCGTCCATGCTCCGAGCGAGGAGCACGGCCGACAGCAGGCCGGGGAAACGCTCCTCCAGGTCGTCGGTACGCAGGCGACTCATGCGGGAGGTGCCCTCGTAGTGCTGGCGGATGACGCCGGACTCGCGCAGGACCCGGAAGTGGTGGGTCGAGGTGGACTTGCTCACCGGGAGCTCGAAGGCGATGCAGGCCATGTCGTCGTGGCCCTGGGACAGGTCGTGGACGATGCGGAGCCGGATCGGGTCGGACAGCGCGCTGAGCACGTCCTCCAGGCGGATCTGGTCGGTCCCCGGGTGCTCCAACTGTCGCCCCTGGGCGGCGCGGGCGGCCCTGGCCATGATTCCGACCCCCTTCCGTTCGGCTCGTGTCTCAATGTACGAACACCGTCGTAGTTTGACAAGCGGCGTAGTACGACTTGTACCGTACAAAGGTCGGTCGCCGCCGACACCCGAGAGCGCCTATGCGAAGGAACGCCTGTGAGCACCCTGTTCACCCCGCTGAAGCTGCGAGGACTGGAGATCCCCAACCGCGCGTGGATGTCCCCCATGTGCATGTACTCCGCACGGTCCGAGGGCCCCGAGGCCGGGGTGCCGACCGACTTCCACCTGGCTCACCTGGCCGACCGTGCGGCGGGCGGCCTCGGGCTGGTCATGGTCGAGGCGACCGCCGTGCGCCCGGAGGGGCGGATCAGCCCCTGGGACCTGGGCCTGTGGAACGACCGGCAACAGGAGGCGTTCGCGCGGATCACCGCCGCCGTCCGCGCCCACGGCTCGGTGCCCGCCATCCAGCTCGCACACGCCGGTCGCAAGGCCTCCGTCGACAAGCCCTGGCTCGGCAACCGTCCCGTGGCCCCCGCCGACGGCGGATGGGCCACGGTCGGGCCCAGCGCCGAACCGTTCCACGACCACCCCGCTCCCACGGAGCTCACCGTCGAGGAGATCGGCCAGCTCGTGCGCGACTTCGCCACGGCGGCCGAGCGCTCCCTCGCCGCCGGGTTCGAGGTCGTGGAGGTGCACGGAGCCCACGGCTACCTGCTCAACTCGTTCCTCTCCCCGGCGGCCAACCGCCGCACCGACGTCTACGGGGGCACCCTCGAGAACCGGATGCGGTTCCCGCTGGAGGTCGTCGAGGCCGTGCGGGCGGTCTGGCCCGAACACCTGCCCGTGCTGTTCCGTACCTCCGCGACGGACTGGATCTCCGAGAACACCGAGGACACGCGCGAAGGATGGACCGTCGAGGACACGGTGCGCCTGGCCAAGGAACTCCAGACCCGGGGCGTCGACCTGCTCGACGTGTCCACCGGCGGCATGGTCCACGACGCGCCCATTCCCGCCGCTCCCGACTACCAGGTGCCCTTCGCGGAGCGGGTGCGCCAGGAGACCGGCCTGCCCACCGCGGCGGTCGGTCTGATCCTGGAGCCCGCGCAGGCGGAGGCGATCGTGGCCTCGGGCCGCGCCGACGCCGTGTTCCTGGGGCGCCAGCTCCTGCGCGAGCCCTACTGGGCCCACCGCGCGGCCGAGGAACTGGGCGCCGAGTCCCGCTGGCCCGTCCAGTACGGCTACGCCGTCGCCCGCCGTTCGAAGTAGGACCGACCAGGGCTCGGTCCAGGAGAGTCGAAGAGGGAACCTTCGCGGGGGCGAGGGTTCCCTCTCTCGTTGTCTGGCTCGGGCGAGACGCGGGAGCGCCCCAGCTCCGACGGGAGAGGGAGGGGGTCGGGGGCGGCGACGATGGGGAGGGGCCTCGAGCCCCGGTGTGCCGAGTCCACTCTGAGTCAAGCGCTGTTCATTCCACGTCATTGATCTCGCCAGGGCCTTCTTGTCAGAATCAGGGAACTCCTGATCCCGACTCATTTCGGATGAGACGAAGGTCAGTCGGCATTTCCGAAGGACGGGAAGGACCGCCTTGTTCGCGAAAAGGAAGGACCTGAGGCAGGAGTTCGATCCCTCTCCGCGTTCCGGGGAGAACGCCTGAAGAGCGGGTGCTCTCCCCGGCGCGGAGAGGCTGGCGGGCGGCGGATCGACCGTGGATCGGTGACCAACCTCGAAACCGTGGCAGTCGAACAGCACTGGTGACCATGGTCGGCCCGGCCTAGAATAGGCCGGGCGCGGGCGTGGGTCGAAGGGGCGATGATGATCGAGAGCAGATTCGATACCACCGACGTCACCCCGGAAGATCGCTTCGACTACTGGCGGGAAGCGATCGAGAAGACACACGCGCCCATCTCCATCACCAGCGACCACACCGAGGATTTCCTGGGTCGGCAGCATCTGATGATGCTGGATGGAATCCTCGTGTGGCCCACGGTCTTTCAGCCCGTCGTCTTCGAGCGCTCCGCCAAGCAGATCCGCGCCTCCGATCCGGAGTGCTACCACCTCAGTCTGGTGCGAAGCGGCCGACTCGAAGTGGACTCACAGGGGAAGGCGAGTGATGTCCGAAGGCAGGAGATCAGCGTCGTGGACACCTCCCGGCCCTTCCGGATCCGGTCGGCCTGGGGCCTCTCCAAACAGGTGGGTATCGGCATCGAGATACCCAAAGCGGCGCTCGACCTTCCCGTCGATGAAATGGACGAGCTCATCGGAAGGAAGATGACCGCGCGGAAGGGGTACGGTGCACTCCTTCTCGGGTTCGTCTCGCAGCTCTCCAAAGACGCGTCCTGCTACGGTCCCCACGATGGCCAGCGCCTCGCTGCCGTTACACGTGATCTCATCTCCGGCCTCTTCTCCCAGTCGCTTCAGGCGGATGATGGGCTGTCCCACGAAACTCGTGAGAACCTTCTCGCGCTTCGTGTCGAGGAATTCATCAGATCCCGACTGGGTGACGCACGGCTGACTCCACAGGTGGTGGCCCAGGCCAACAGCATCTCGACGTCGTACCTGCATCGCATCTTCCGCGCCAGAGGTGTGACGGTCAACGCCTGGATTCGCGAGCAGCGATTGGCGGGGGCGCGCCGTGACCTGATGAATCCGGACCTGGGTTCCGTGCTGATCTACCGGGTCTCCCAGAAATGGGGGTTCTCCAGCCCCGCGGTGTTCAGCCGCGCGTACCGAGACTTCTACGGCGTCTCCCCTCGCGAGACGAAGGAGGGGGTCGGAGCTCTCTGAGCAATTCCAGAGCCGGAGACCTGGTCGTGCGACGAGGCCTTTCCGAGGACGGGGAGGGAACCTTCGCGGGGGCGGAGGTTCCCCTTCCGAGCCCTCGGGTCAGGCGAGGCGGAGGAACGCGGCCCATTCGGCGGAGGAGAAGGCCAGGGTGCTGAGCGCCCTGTTCCGGGTGTCACGCACGGCGGCGCCGCTGGGCGGGTCCGTGACCTCGGCGCGGTGGTCACCGCAAACGCCGTGCGTGGCCCTCCGGAAGTGCGCGACCTCGACACACTCCCGCGCGGTGTTGCTGTAGGAGGACTTGCGGAAGGTGAGTGGTGGGGCCTGGGGGTACATGGCGGGAGCCTTCCGTGGGGAGAGGGGATCACTACCTGACTCATGCGCCGTCCTGCCCACGGTTACACCCCGGGTTCGGCGGAAAACGTCCCGTGCTCGTGACCAGGTGTGGCCACCGGGGCACCTGACCGCGCTCCAGTCAGACCCCCTCTGACCGGCCGGGGGTGAGAGGTCCGGCGTCGCGGCCTTGAGCCTCCTGCTGGGATCCCGGACCGGCGGCGCCACCGGGGGTCTCCGGTTCTCGTGCCCCCGTCAACAGAAACAGTCGGATCATCCCGGCCCTGTCAGGTATTCCGTCGAGTCGCTCACACTCGACAACCGAATCCATGGAGATTCCTTGAAGTCGCCTCGCGGGGGTGGCAGTGTGGCGTGCCAGTCCACACGCAGCCGCGCATCCGCGGCGCCGAACCCGGGGAGTCAGCGTGACCCGAGGGCCCGCAACCGACCACCTGCGCAACTTCGTGAACGGCGCACACGCCGACACCGCCGAGGGCCGCCGCAGCGAACTCGTCGACCCCGCCACGGGACGGGTCTTCGCCACCGCGCCGGTCTCCGGGCCCGAGGACGTGGACGCCGCCTTCCGGGCCGCGCACCGTGCCTTCGAGGACGGCTGGCGTGACTGGACCCCGGCCGAACGGCAGATCGCGCTCAACCGGTTCGCGGACGCCGTCGAGGCCCGCGCCGACGACCTCGTCGCCGCCGAGGTCCGCAACTGCGGCAAGCCCGTGGCTCTCACCCGCACCGAGGAGATCGGGCAGGTCCTGGACGCCCTGCGGTTCTTCGCCGGGGCCACCCGCAACCTGGAGGGCCGCGCCGCGGGCGAGTACCTGCGCGACCACACCTCCTGGATCCGCCGCGAACCCCTCGGCGTGGTCGGCCAGATCACCCCGTGGAACTACCCGATGGCCATGGCGGCCTGGAAGATCGGCCCGGCCCTGGCGGCCGGGAACACGATCGTGCTCAAACCCTCGGACACCACCCCGGTCTCCACGCTCCTGCTCGCGGAGATCGCCGCCGAGTTCCTGCCCGCCGGGGTGTTCAACGTGGTCTGCGGTGACCGCGACACCGGGCGCGCCCTCGTGGACCACCCGATCCCCGCGCTGATCTCCCTCACCGGCTCCACCCGGGCCGGGATGGAGGTCGCCCGGGCCGGTTCGCGCGACCTCAAACGCCTCCACCTCGAACTCGGCGGCAAGGCCCCGGTGATCGTCTTCGACGACGCCGACGTCGAACGCGCCGCCGAAGGCATCGCGGAGGCCGGGTTCTTCAACGCGGGCCAGGACTGCACCGCCGCCACGCGTGTCCTGGCGGCCCCCGGCATCCACGACGACCTCGCCGCCGCCCTCACCGAGCAGGCGCGCGGCACCGTCACCGCCGGACCCGACCACGCGGACGCCGCCTACGGCCCGCTCAACAACGCCGACCAGCTGGCCCGGGTCACCGGTTTCCTGGAGCGCACCCCCGACCACGCCGAGATCCTCACCGGCGGCTCACGGGTGGGCGAACAGGGGTTCTTCCACGCACCCACGGTCGTCTCCGGGCTGCGCCAGGGCGACGAACTGGTCACCGACGAGATCTTCGGCCCCGTGCTCACGGTCCAGCGCTTCACTGACGAGGACACCGCCGTGAGCTGGGCCAACGCCGTGGAGTACGGTCTGGCTTCCAGCGTGTGGACCCGCGACCACGCCCGCGCGCTGCGGGTCTCGCGCCGCCTCGACTTCGGCTGCGTGTGGATCAACACCCACATCCCCATCACCGCGGAGATGCCGCACGGCGGGTTCAAGCACTCCGGTTACGGCAAGGACCTCTCCACGTACTCGTTCGAGGAGTACACCCGGGTCAAGCACGTCATGAGCTACATCGGTCCCTGACGCGCCCCGCCCCACTGTCGCGCCACCGAGCGAACCCGCGGGGACCCCATGCTGGAGGGACCGGCCGCCGATCCCCGGGACCGGACGAACGACGAGAGAGTGAGAGCCTTGGCCGACACCACGCGCGACGCGGCGGCACGGGCCCTGGAGGGCGCTCGCCCCCGGGTCTTCTGGCTGGACCCGGAGGTTCCCGGGCACGAGGTTCCCGAACCCGCCCCGACGCTGGTCGGGGACGTGCACACCGATCTGGCCGTGGTCGGCGCCGGGTACGGAGGACTGTGGGCGGCGCTGGTCGCCAAGGAGCGCGACCCCGACCGCGACGTGGTCGTGGTGGAGGCCCGCTCCACCGGCTGGGCCGCGTCGGGGCGCAACGGCGGGTTCTGCGCCGCCAGCCTGACCCACGGGTACGAGAACGGTGCCGAGCGCTGGCCCGAGGAGATCGACGAACTCGAACGCCAGGGCAGGGCCAACCTCGACGCCATCGAGGAGACCGTCCGGCGGTACGGCATCGACTGCGAGTTCGAGCGCACGGGGGAGACCCTCGTGGCCACCGCGCCCTGGCAGGCCGAGGGGTTCGAGGAGGCCGCCGAGACGGTGCGGGCCCACGGGGGCACCGCGCACGTGTGGGACGCTGAGGAGACGCGGCGGCACATCGACTCTCCCACCTACGTGGGGGCGCTCCACGATCCGGACGGAGTGGCGATGCTGCACCCCGCCAAGCTCGCGTGGGGGCTACGCGCCGCCTGCGAGGGGCTGGGGGTGCGGTTCTTCGAGAACAGCCCGGTTCGCGCCATCGGCTCCGTTCCCGCGGGGCTGCGCCTGGAGACCCGGACCGGAAGCGTGCACGCGCCCAAGGTGGCCTGGTGCGGCGGGGCGTTCCCCGGTCCGCTGCGTCGACTCCGGCACCACCTCGCGCCGGTCTACGACTACGCGCTCATGACCGAGCCCCTCACCGGCGAGCAGCGGGCGGCGATCGGGTGGGAGGGGCGCCAGGGGGTCTCCGATTCCGCGAACCTCTTCCACTACTACCGGCTCACCGCGGACGACCGCGTCCTCTGGGGCGGCTACGACGTGGTCAACCACTCCGGGAGGGTGCGGCCCGAGTACGACCAGAGGCCGGAGACCTTCCAGAAGCTGGCCGAACACTTCCTGGAGACCTTCCCGCAGTTGCGCGGCATCCGGTTCGGGCACACGTGGGGCGGGGTGATCGACACGTGCAGCCGCTTCTCGGTGTTCTTCGGTGAGGCCTACGGCGGGCGGCTCGCCTACGCCGCCGGGTACACGGGCCTGGGTGTGGGCGCCACCCGGTTCGGCGCGCAGGTGGTGCTGGACCGGCTCGACGGGCTGGACACCGAGCGCACACGGCTGCGGATGGTCCGGGAGAAGCCGCTCCCGTTCCCGCCCGAGCCGGTCCGCTCGCTGGGCATCGAACTCACGCTGCGGGCGACGGCCGCCGCCGACCGCGACGGGGGACGGCGCAACCTGTGGCTGCGCGGCCTGGACTCCGTGGGCATGGGCTTCGACAGCTGACCGGGAAACCGGGCGACGGACGGTGACCGGTGGTGATCCGGGCACGCGCGTACACCGAGCCGGATACCGGGCCTTTCCGGCAAGGATCGGTAAGTTCGCGCCAAGGGTTGCCATGTGGGGCGATGCGGACGGCGTGGCGTGTGTGCCGCCCGCGTCGCCCGGGCGAGGATGGGCATCGGGCCGCAGGGGGTCGGCGCTGGTGGCCGGATCCCTCGCGCGGCCCTCCCACCTCCTCGGGACTCACCGCGTGGCCGCCCACTGGCCCAAGGTTCCAGGTCGCGCGGTGTCAGACGTGAACGGCGCCCGTACCCCCGGTACGGGCGCCGTTCACGTGCGGTCGTGGGGGAGCCACCCGGGCCGGAGCGGTCGCGAGTCGCCGTCGTCCGCTTCGTGGAGGCGGCCAGGCGGTGTCCGGTCACCGGCTCACCTGTGAGGTCCGACCCTCGGAGCTGGCGGTATCGGAGGCTCCCCGCACCGAGCGCACACGACCGGTAGGGTCGCCGGATCCCGCGACAGGTGTTGCCAGCCCGGTCACCAGCCCCGCCAGGACTTCCTCTCCTTCTCCGTCATGACCGCCGGCCCGTCCTGCGAGCCCTGATTCATCCAGTCCGAAATGTCGTTGTTGCCGACGAAGAGGTTGGCCGCCATGCTCCGCACCTTGTCCACGGACAGACGGAAGGACCAGCCGACGTTGTCCGCCAAGGGCACGACCAGGACGGTGGGGTCGGATCCGCTCATGGAGGCTCGGTCGGCGATCACCACCACCTCCTCGCCCGTCTCCTCTTCTTCGTCCTCGTTGGATCGGACGATTGCCATCACCTGTTCCGGTGTGGCCCCCGCGAAGGCCGGGTCGTCCACGACCTGCACGTAGGGGCTGTAGTCCTCGGGGGTCTCGATCCGGGGGTCGAGACGGTCCGCGTCCTCCGCGAGCGCGGCCCAGGCGCGGTCGTCGCCGAAGTCGGTGCGCACGAGCAGCCCCCAGTTGTTCTGGGTGATCACGGGCAGGGGCGCGGCGGGGGACTGGTAGAGGGGCGGAGAGTCAGCGGTCTCCAGGACATCGCCCATCACGTCGGCGCCGTCCAACCAGTCCTCGTAGGAGTCACCGGGATCGAGTTCGACCTCGGCGGAACCGCCGTCCTTGTGGTGATCCAGGGTGTCCTCGATGCTGGGGCGGTGCACGACCAGGTAGGTCATGGCCGCCTGGCGGGGCGTGACACGGAAACGGAAGAGGTCGTCATCGCTGGGAAGGAAGGCCGTGAGCGGGCGCAACTCGGGATCGCGGGTGGTGCCGGCGTCGGCGATCAGGACCAGGTCGGGACGCCAGGCGCTCTCGCCGTCCAGGGTCTGGGACACCTCCTCGGGAACGACGCCCCGCCAGTCGGGGCCCTGGGCCACGAGCAGGCGCCGGGGGATGGGCCCCTGCGCCCGGGGAAGGGGCTGCCCGGGGGCGGGGGCGACCATGCCGGGCAGTTCGCCCATACGGACGAGCACGTCGTTCCATGCGGGGTCGTCGCAGTCGCCACGGACCAGCAGGGCGCCGGGCACGTGCTCGGTCTCGTCCTCGGGCGGTGGAGGCAGGGTGGGGCGCATCAGGGGGTCTCTTCACGGTCGTGTCGTGTGGGTCGCTCCCTTGTACCAGGCCGGCCGGACAAAAACCGACACACCTCGGTCCCGGCTCGCTCGCCCCATGCCTCACGGCGAGCGTCACCGCGGGAGTCGGAGGCAGGAAGGAACCCCCGCGACCCGTGGCCGCGGGGGTTCGTGAGTCGGGGCCGTATCGACGGGAGCCGCCCCAGCGGCCGTGTTTCGACGATGCCCACCGGTTCCCGGCCGGGTGGAGTGGGGTCCGTCCTCCCCAGGTGTGAACCCGGCCGGGTGGTGTGGGCCGTCGCTCCACGGATCGCTTGGGCGTCCCGCCGTGTCCCCGAGACCAGTCGACGTCCAGTCGCTCTTCCGGGCTCATGAGGCCCGGTCCGTCGAGGCCAGGGCCGCCATGGGGGTGTTACCAGGGGTCGCCCCCACCGCGCGTGACCTGTGACCGCTGATCCGGTGGATCAGGCGATGAGCCCCTACAGGGCCGAGGCCGTGGCGTAGTACACCGAGGGAGCGCTGGATCCGGGCCCGTAGCTGGGGGAAACCGATCCCGTGCACTGTCGTCCCGAGTACAGCCCCAGCAGGGACCGGTTCGATCCGGTCTTCAGGGAGCGGGTGTTCATGGGGCCGATCAGGGTCCAGCAGCCAAGGGACACGTTGGTCGAGACCTTTCTCCCGGTGTAGTTGGTTCCACCCCACAGGCAGATCGAGTTACTGCTGCACGAGGTGTCCATCGCCTCCACTGATCCTGCCGGTGCGTCCCGAACGACCCCACCGTCAGAGAAGGTCGTCACCTTGGTCCCGCTCGACTCCACACGTTCGGCGACCACGCGGGGCTGAGGCGAGTCGACCTCGTGTGCCTGGGCGGGCGCTCCCATGAGGGTCAGGGGGATGGCCAGTGCGGCGGCGAGCACGCCGATCTTCGAGAGACCAGCGGTGAGGGCACGGGGGGAGGTGTGTCGGCGCATGAGCGGCCTTCCGGTCGGGGAACATCGGTCATCGCTGACGCTAGGCACCTCGCGGGACCGTGTCGACGAAGGTCAAGAAACCGTGCGCACCAGGTCAAGGAATCCACCGGCGTCCCGGCCCGGTGCACGGTCTCACCCGCTGGTGCGTCCGGGACGCACGTCCCTGGGGGAGACGCCGTAGACGTCGCGGAAGGTCCGGCTGAACACCGCGGCGCTGGAGAACCCCCACTTGCGCGCGATCAGGTAGACGGGAACGTGCGCCAGGGTCTCGTCGCCCAGGTCGTGGCGGGCCCGGGCCAGTCGCCGCTCGCGTATCCACGCGGTGACGGTGTCGCCCTGCTCCTGGAAGATCCGGTGCAGGTACCGGACCGAGACGTGGTGGGCGGAGGCCACCGCGAAGGGGGTCAGATCCGGATCGCCCAGCCGCTGGTCGATGAAGCGCTTGATTCTGAGGAGGAGAGTCTGTCTCCGCGTCTCCGGCGGCAGCAGGTCCTCGGCTTCCAGCGACTGGGCGAACATCCCGGAGAGCAGGTCGCACAGGACCGTGGAGAGGCGGTCGACATCGCTGGGACCGTGGAGAGTCGGGTCGTTCGCCAGCGTGCTGAGAAAGCTCTTCGTCAGCGCCCCGTAGCCGGAGGAGGCGGAGAACTTCGCTCCGGCGATCCGGCCCACCAGCTTCGAGGGGAGCGGCAGCCGTGCCCTGGGGACCTCCAAGCCGATCCCGTGCTGCTCCACGTGTCCACCGCACGCGCGGATGGAGAAGGGGGTGGACGAGTCGATGACGCTGATCTCGTTCGCTCCGACGTCGATCGACGTGCGGCCGAAACCGCCGTCCAGCCGACCGCGGAAGATCAGGGTCAGGTGGAGGTTCTCCGGGTCCGAGCCCCGGATGAGGGGTCGTGTCCTGGTGAAGACCACGGGTCGGAAGACGCTGGGCCAGAGCAGGACCCCGTTCAGGTCCAGGAGCCTCTGGTGGGCCTGGAAGGTGTCGGGCTCGTCGCTGCTGAGCACCAGGGGGGCGTGCGTCCTCGCCACGCACTCCTGCCAGTACCCGAGTCGCTCCGCCGGGGGGATGTCCCGTGTGTGGAACTCGGCTTGGATCACCTGGGGCTCCTTGTGGGGGATGACGTCGGGGCTCGTTCTGCCCCGTCCTGCCGTGGCCGCGCCGGTACCGGTGTCCCTCCGCTCCCGTCCAGGGCGGAGGCCGGGGGCCACCCCTCGATTCTGTCGTCGTCCCGCTCGTCCCCCGTCACCGGGTGCGGCGCGGGCTCGGGGATCCCGAGGAACGGGAAGGACCCCGGTCCCTGTCGGACGGGGGTCCGCTACGAAGCCGACGGGTGCGGCCGCGTTCAGCTGGGCGGGTCGGCGGCGCGCAGCTCCTCGTTGATGCGCAGGGCCTCCTCCAGTTGGTCCTCCAGGATGATGATGCGGCAGGCGGACTCGATCGGCGTGCCCTCGTCGACAAGTTCGCGAGCGCGTGCGGCGAGCTTGAGCTGGTACCTGGAGTAGCGGCGGTGGCCGCCCTCGGAACGCAGCGGCTCGATCAGCCTGGCCTGACCGAGGGCGCGCAGGAAGGACGGCGTGGCGCCGACCATCTCCGCCGCGGCGCCCACCGTGTAGGCGGGGTAGTCGTCATCGTCGAACCGGTGACCGGTCTCGGGACGGGGCAAGTGGGTGTCCTTCTTCTCCTGTACGCACGTCGAGGGCCCCAGCGCCGTACGGCGCTGGGGCCCGAGAGTTCAATACCACCTACCGGACGCTGCCGGTCTTCCGCTTCCCGAGGTCGAGCTGAATCGGGATCGCGGGGATCGCTGTTGTGTGACCGTGGACCACCTTCTTCCGAATCGGGGCCTGCGGTACCCGAGCGGAACCTCTCCCGGCTCGGGCGATCCTGATGGCACCTACTCCTCTCGTTCTCACTTCGTGCACTGCTTTCGACTGCGTCCTACCGGCTCCCGACGCCGCACAACCGTGCGCCGGTCGAGCCCTACAGCGTTCCTGCGTTTCCTACCGGCTCCCGACGCCTTGAAGCACGTGCGCGCCGTCGAGCCGACCTGCTCTCCACCTGAGTATCCGGTGGTCCAGCCGTGTTTCTCAGTGGCTGTGGCAGAAAAACTAGCAGCGAGCAGAACGCATGTCTACCTTCACCGCTACAGATTTTCGGTTCTTGTGGAGGGAGTTTCGTCGGAGGGTTCAAGGGAAGGAAAAGGGGGCTGCCCGCGACGGTCAGTAGCCGCGCCAGGCCTGCCGGTCCTGGTGGTAACCGATGATCCTCGGATGCATCATCGTCGAGGACTCCACCTCGGCCTCCCTGCGGTCGATGGGGAAGACCAGCGCCGCGCTCAGCAGGTCCTCGTCCAGGAAGCGCAGCTCGGGGGGGTCCTCCGGCAGGCCCAGCTCGGGGGCGCCGCCCGACTCGGCGTCGGACACCCCCAGGTAGAAGCCCCAGTTCCCGAAGGTCGGCACGTCCACGTTGTACGGAGTGACCGCGAGCCCGGCCTCCTCCAGCGAGTGCCCCACGCTCCAGTAGGCGTCCGGGGCGAAGAACGGTGAACCGGCCTGCACGACCACGCGGCCCTCCGGGTCCAGGGCCTGCTCCAACAGCGCGTAGAACTCGATCGTGTACAGCTTCGAGGTGCCCACGTCCGTGCCGTCCGGCAGGTCAGCGATCACCACGTCGAAGTGGTCCCGGTTGTCGCGCAGCCACTGGAAGGCGTCCGCGTTGACCACCCTCACGCGCGGATCCTGGAAGGAGTCGTCGTTGAGGTCACGGATCACGGGCTCCGTCGAGGCCAGCTCGATCACGGCCGGGTCCAGGTCCACCAGGGTCACCGACTCGACGTCGTCGTAGCGCAGGAGCTCCCGGATGGCCAGGCCGTCGCCGCCGCCGAGGACCAGCACGTCCTCGCGGGGCCCGTCCATCGCCGGGTGGATCAACGACTCGTGGTACCGGTACTCGTCCAGCGTGGAGAACTGGAGGTCGCCGTTGAGGAACATGCGCACGTCTCGGCCGTCCAGGGACTGGGTGAGCACGATCTCCTGGTACTCGCTGCGCTCCGCGTGCGCGATCGGGTCGCGGTACATGGCCTGGCGGGCGTCCACCTCGAAGTTCTCCGCGAAGTAGTAGGCCAGACCCAGGACCGCCACGATGAACGTCAGCCCGACGGTCAGCCCCACGTAGGCGAGCCGGGTCAGGTCCGTACGGAAGAGCCACAGCACCACGGCCACGCCGATCACCGCGTTCAGCACACCCACCATCAGGGCGCCCTTCGGTAGCCCCAGCAGCGGGAGCAGCAGGAAGGGGAAGGCCAGACCACCGATCAGACCGCCCACGTAGTCGGCGGCGAACAGGTCGGCCACCGCCTCGGAGGCCTCCTGCTTGCGGATGCGCTGGATCAGCGTCATCAGCAGCGGGATCTCGATACCGATCAGCGTGCCGATCACGAACGCCAGGAGCACCAGGGTGGGCTGGTAGGCGGAGGCCGACAGCCAGGCGAAGGACCCGTACAGCAACAGGACCGACAGGCCGCCGACCAGGGACAGCAGCCCCTCCACCACGGCGAACGACAGCGCCGGACGGGACTGGTACCGCTTGGAGAGCAGGGAACCCACACCCATGGCGAACACCATCACGGACAGGACCACGGAGGCCTGGGTGATGGTGTCACCGAGCAGGTAACTGCCGATGGCGACGAGGGCCAGCTCGTACACCAGGCCGCAGGCGGCGCAGATGAACACCGCCAGCAGAACGAAGAACCGGGCCGCGCGCGGCGGCACCGGGAGTCGGGGCCGTGCTTGGGCCGTGGTCTCGCTCAAGGTACTGCTTTCTCAGGAAGGGACACGAGGGCGGGCGGACGACGTCGGGGGGTCGGGCTGGGAGCCCAGCCCGACCCCCCGCACGCGCGGACTACTTGCCGAAGCCGGAGCCTCCGCCGCGGTTGTCGCTTCCGCTGCCGCCGCTGTTGTTGGAGTTGTTGTTGCCTCCGCCGCCGAAGCCGCCGAAGAAGAAGAAACCACCGCCACCGCCGCTGCGGCCGTTGGAGCAGTCGTCGGTCGGGGACGGGCTGGGAGTGGGGCCGGACGCCGTGTTCGTGGTCCCGGTGGTGGTCGAGCTGGTGGAGCTCGTCGTGCTCGCGCTGGGGTCGTCCTTCGGGTCGCAGTCGGCGTTGTTGCCGCCGCTGGAACAGGCCGAGAGGAGGATCAGCAGGGCGGTCGCCCCGCCGATCGCGGCGAGCTTGTGTCTGGGAGCACGGGCTCCCCTGGTCGTGGTCGTGGCCATGTCGGCCTCCTCTTAGGGGGTCAGGGTCGTGGTCGTCGTCACCAGTTCGTCGCTCTGCGGGTAGGCGTGCCAGGTGCGCCAGCGCAGGGACGCCCCGCTGCCGGAGGTCAGGTGCAGCGCGGTGATCGCGAGTGGATCACCGGGGAAGGCGACGAGGAGCCCGCCGGGCGATTCGGAGGTCACGTCGTGGACCCCCGCCACCCGGCGGGCGAGTTCCGCGCGAGACAACGACTCGACGACCGAGTCGAAGCGGTAGTCGCCCACCCCAGGCAGGGGGTGCTCGGCGTTGCCGGGTAGTCCGCCGGAGGAACCCGGCAGACAGGCGACCGTCTCCACCAGCTCACCGCCGTCGGGACCGGGGCGCAGGACCACCTGGTGCGAGGCGCCGAGCACCCGTAGCTCGACCTCTCTGCCCGACACCGTGACGGCGCGGGTGGCGAGGGGTGCGACCAACGGGTGGCTCAGGGTCCAGACCAGGTCGTCGGCCTTGGTGTCGACGAAAGGGGCGCTGATGCTCGCGCGCATGTGGGTGTCAGCTCCCGGGGAAGATCGTGAAGGTACCGGGGGCGACCTTGGTTCCGGTGCTGACTTCCCAGCTGCCGTGGTCGAACCGCTCGAAGGCGAGCAGCTGGCCGTCCTCGGACTCGTAGTCGGCGTAGTCCATGCCACCCTCGGCCTTGAGGCCGGTGGTGCCCTCGGAGCGGTAGGAGCCGGAGCCCTTCTCCTCCAGCTTGTAGGTGACGCCCTCCAGCTCGATGGACTTGCCCTGGGGGACCATGGTCAGGTCCGGGCGGCCGGTCCACAGGGCCAGCTCGACGTCCGGGTCCTCCTCGACCGAGAGCCAGCGCTTGCCGCCCTCGACCTCCAGGAAGTGCTCGGACCAGACGTAACCGCCCTCGGACAGACGGAGGGTGCCACGGATCCAGGTCCGCTCGTTGCCCCAGTCGATCATGTCGCCCGCCTTGATGTTGCGCGGGTCACCGGCGGTGTCGGTCGTGGCGGAGGCGGCGAAGGGGTCCTGGGGAGGCGGGGGCGGAGTGTCCTTCTTCTGGGCCTGGGAGCGCTGCTTGTATACCAGGACCGCGATCACGATCCCGGCGATGAGAATCAGTAGCAGGAGGAGTTCGATCACCAGTGTTCCTCGATTCGCGGTGAAGCACGTCTTGGGGGTTCTCCCGGGGCCGGGCGGTCCCGTGCGATGTGACGCCGGTGCGGGAGGTGTGGTTCCGCTCCTGGCCGGATCGGGTCAGGGAAAGAGGGCGCTGGGGGGAACTCGTCTCGGGTGTCAGCAGTGCGCAGGACCAGCACGTTCCGGATTTTTCGGACCGTTACTCCCTCCAGCCTAGGTGGTTTACGGTCTGTCTCGGGGACCGGTACGCAGCGTGCCGGGAACGCCACGGGGCCCGCGCGTGTCGCGCGGGCCCCGTGGCGGGTCGGGTCTCGGTCCGTCGTCAGGGGCGGGGGTCCCCGGTCTCCAGGGGGAGGGCGTCGTCCCCTCCCCAACGGCTCCACGAGCCCGGGTAGAGGCGGGTCCCGCCGAACCCCGCGTGCTCCAGGGCCAGGAGGTCGTGGCAGGCCGTCACCCCGGAACCGCAGTAGGCCGTGACGGTGCGGGCGGAGTCCGCGCCGAGGGCCGCGAAGCGTTCACGCAGGACCTCGGGTGCGGCGAGGAGGCCGTCCGGGGCCAGGTTGGCGGGCCACTCGGCACTGCGGGCGCCGGGGATGTGACCGGCGCGGGCGTCCACCGGGGCGGGGGCCTCACCGGTGAAGCGGCCGTGCACACGGGCGTCCAGGAGCAGCTGGTCGGGGTCGGCCAGCTCCTTCTGGAGGGCGTCGGTGTCGACGATGCGGTCCGCGGGCCAGGGAAGGGCGGTCCGGTGGGCGGGGGCGGCGCTCACCTCACCCTTCTCCAGGTCGCCGGTCCAGGTGGGGAGACCGCCGTCGAGGAAGGCGGCGGGGGTGCCCAGGACCCGCAGCATCCACACCAGGCGTGCGGCCACGGAACCGTTCGCGTCGTCGTAGACGACCACGGAGGAGCGGTCACCGATCCCGAGACGGCCCAGGGTGCGGGCGAAGTCGGCGGCGGCCGGAAGCGGGTGGCGGCCGCCCTCGTCGCTGGAGGGCGCGGCGAGGTCGGTGTCCACGTCGGCGTGTACGGCCCCGGGGATGTGGCCGTTCAGGTGGGCCTCGCGGCCGGAGCGGCCGTCGAGGTACCAGCGGGAGTCGACGAGGACCACCTCGTCGCGGTGGTCACGGAGCCAGGCGGCGGAAACGGCCACCGGCAGGGACAGCGTCTGATCGGACATGGCGACAGCCTAGTGGGGGCACCTGTCGGAGAGTCGCCGCGCCCCGACGCACGGTTGCGGTCAGGCGCCGGGGGCGGAGGGGCCCGAGGAGGGGCGGAAGGCCGCGTACGCCAACCCGGTCAGGAGCGGGACGGAGAACCACAGCTGGTACCAGAAGACCGAGCCGAGGTCCGACCACGGCATGGTGGCCACGGAGGCCGAGCCCACCAGTCCGATCGCGAACGTCACCGCGCTCCGGGGCAGGTACGGGGCGGAGGGCAGGCCGTCGAGGAACAGCCGGGCCGCCAGGAGGGCGGCGCCCAGGAACCACAGGGAGAGGAAGATCTGGTGCCGGGCGGGGTCGGGGACGGCGTCGTCCCAGGCCGAGAGGGTCAGGACCAGGCCGACGGCGAGGACGACGGGGCCGCCCACCGCCGCAGGGGTGAGGGGCGTCCGACTGGGGGTGCGCGTTCGGGTGTGTGCCTCCATAGGCATCACCCATGCCCCGAGGGTGCCGGTCCATGCCTGGACGGGCGGGTCGGCTTCGCCACAGATCGGGCGGGTTTGGGGAGAGGGGGCGTCGGAGGCCGACGACCAGGAGGGACGACATCCGTCATGCGCGCCTAGGGGCGCGCCGCGTCCCGGTCCATGCGGTGGACGTGCAGGATCCACCAGAGCCCCAGGGCCGGCAGCACCAGCGGGATGAACAGGTAGCCGCTGCCGAAGTGGGACCACACCGTGTCGTCCGGGAACGCCCCGGCGGCCAGCACACTCAGTGCGCCCACCACGAGGACCCCGATCATCTCCACGGACACCGACACCAGCGCGACCACGCGCGAGGTGCGTCCGGCACGGGCCAGGCCCACCGCCGCGACCAGGTAGATCAGCCCGGCGAGTACGGAGAGTCCGTACGCCAGCGGGGCCTCGTCGAACCGGGTGGCCAGCTGGTAGGAGCCGCGCGCGGTCGCCGCGAGCGCGAAGACGGCGTACACCGCGACCAGCAGTCGGCCGGGGCCGGTGCGCAGGGTGCGGTCGGCGGATACCTCAGACAACGGGGCTCCAGATCTGCTCGACGCGGACCAGGAGGACGGGGAGGATCAGGCAGGCGAAGGCGATCACGGCCGGACCCCACTTGCTGCGCTCCATGAACCCCCACACGGCGCAGGCGGGCGGCAGCAGCGCGACGGTCGCGAGGTAGGAGACGAGCATGACCGTCTCCCCCGGGCGTTCGCCGCCGACCATCGCCACGGTGACCGCGCCGACCTGTCCGAGGACCAGCAGCCACAGCACGCCCATGCCCACCAGGTGGGGGACGAGCATCGGCTGGTCGCGGAAGGTGGAGACGAGACACCACACGGCCATCGCCAACGACACCATCTGAATGGTCATGGTCAGCCAGTCGACCACGCCGCCTCCGCTCCGCACGTCCGCCCATGTCAGCGGACCCAACAAACTACGACGCATCGTAGTCGTTGGCGGACACCACCGCGTACCCGGCCCCGTCCCGGGGCCGGGTCCACCGGTTCAGCGCTTCCAGTAGAAGACGTCGGCGGTCGCGGACGTGACCTGGGCCTCGACCTTGCCGTACTGCGCCACCCGCACGCGCACCCGGCGTCCCTCACCCAGGTTGCCCTTCCACGAGTAGGTGAAGTGAGCGCGGCCGCCCACGTGCACGGGGCTGTCGATCGGCCGGTTGCGCGCCACCTTCCAGCCGCCGTCCCCGTTCGGCTCGTACTCGGTGAGGCGGATCTGCGCCTCGGCGCCGGAGTCGAGCCCCTCCAGGGTCACCCCGACGGAGATGTCGTAGTAGGCGCCCTTGGTCTCCTCGACCCCGACGAGGGCGTAGAACTCCCCGGTCTCGCCGTCGTGCCGCTTGTCGAAGGCCAGGCTCGCCCAGCTGCCGGGCTCCAGCTTCTGGGCCTTGTCCTTCTCGAACCTGCGGTGAGAGGGCATGTCGTCGTCTCCTTCAGTGTTTCCGGGAGCCTTGGCGAAGGTGCCGTCCTTGACCAGCGCGTAGGCCTTGTCGCCTGGGCAGGACGTGGAGATGAAGTCGCGGTGGCCGAGCACCTTGCCGGAGATAGAGGTGTCCGGCTCCATGAGCCACTGCCGCAGCTGTCGGACCGCGTTGATCTGGTCGGGGGTGATCGGGTCGGAGGGACCGGTGGCCAGGGTGCAGGAGTAGTGGGAGGAGTTCCCGCCGGGCTGCGCGGCCTGGGTCCGGTACAGTCCGCGCCCTTCGAGCACGTACCCGTGGGGACAGGCCATCCAGCTGTACCCGATGTCCGCCCAGCCCCGGGAGGGGCCGGTGTGGAAGCTGCGGGTGTTGCGCCAGTAGGTGACGCAGGAGGAGTGGTTCTTGTTCGCGAGGTTCTGGTCGCTGCTGTCGTAGTGGATGACGAGACCGGAGCGGGGGTTGGCCTGCTCTGCGGGGGAGGACCCCCAGCCCAGATCGGACCTGGACACATATTTGCTTGGTCGAGGCATGGACCCATTGTCCCCTGCGAGGACTTCTCTACGTGTCGATTCCGTGACAACGGGCTATATGTGTAGAAAGTGATTTCTGGGTCGCGCGTCCCTTTTGTGTCTCAAGTGACTAGAGGGGCCAGAGGAACACCACGGCCTCGGCGGAGACCAGGTGCGCGTCGGACTCCCCGGACTGCGCCGCCCAGACCTCGACGCGGTGGCCCGGTTCCAGGCGGTCCTTCCACGCGTAGGTGAACCCCCCGTGCCCTACCGCGTGGGTGGTGACCTCCACCGGCAGCTCCCGGTGGAGGGAGCCGTCCGGCGCGAACTCGACCGCGCGCAGCTGGACCTCCCGGCCCGGGGTGATGTTGGTGAGCGTCACTCCCACCGCGAGGTCGTACAGGGCACCACCGGGCTCGGCGGCCCCCGCCAGTTCCGCCGGATCGGTCGGAGGCCGACCGTCGCGCAGGTCGAACTCGATCCGGTGCCACTCCCGAGGCTTCAGCGGTTGGCCGGTGGACTTGGCGAAGCGACGGTAGCCGGGTGTCATGGTGGGCCCCTCCCGTGGGACATCGGGTGGCCCTGCCCTGCCACCTGCGGTCACATCAAAAAGTAGTCCAGTGAGCACCACACGTGTCCGATCCGGTCCGGGCGCGTCCCCATCCGAGCTCGTCGCCTCGCCCGACGCCCAAGGGCGCGGCTCGCACGCCCTCCGGCCCGAGCCGGTGTGTCCGGGCACGGTGGGCGTCTCGCGTGCGGCCGCGCGCGTGCCTCAGCGGCGTGGGCGTGCCGAGGCGGCCGTGTCGGCCGGACCGGTGGTGCCAAGGGGATTGGTGTGGCCCGTGTGCGTGGCGGTGCGGGCGCGTTCCGGGGCGTGCGCCACGATGGAGGCACCGCCCCTCGAAAGGTGTGAACCATGCGCTCCGCCCACGTCGTCAGCGTCGTCCGGGAGGCCGAACAGGCGCTCATGGCCCGACTCCCCGAAGGCGCTCTGATGCGCCGGGCCGCCATGGGCCTGGCCATCCACTGCGCCCGCATGCTGCCCCGCGTCCACGGCTCCCGCGTGACGCTGCTGGTCGGCGGCGGCGACAACGGCGGTGACGCCCTCTTCGCGGGGGCCAGCCTGGCGGCGCGGGGCGCGTGCGTGCGTGCGGTTCTGGCGGGCAGACGGGTCCATCCCGAGGGTCTGGCCGCGCTGCGGGCGGCGGGCGGTCGGATGATCGACAACGGCCCGGCCGCGGCCTCCGGGGCGCCTGGGGCCCAAAGGAATTTCGGGACTCACGGGGAGGGTGGTGCGCCCCGCGCGCTGATCACCGCCGAGGCGCGGGCGGCGGTCCTGGACGCCGACCTCCTCGTCGACGGCCTGGTCGGGATCGGTGGCAGCGGCGGACTGCGCGAACCCTACGCCTCGCTCGCCGTCCTGGCGTCGGACGCGCCCGCCGCCGTCATCGCGGTGGACCTGCCGAGCGGGGTGGACGCCGACACCGGGGAGGTCCCCGGGGAGGCGGTGCGCGCGGACGCCACGGTCACCTTCGGCACGTACAAGCCGGGGCTGTTCGTCGACCCGGGAGCGGTGCGGGCCGGGCGGGTCAGCCTCGTGGACATCGGGCTGGACCCGGAGCTGCCCGAGGCCGACCTCGTCCGTCCACAGGCTGTGGACATCGCCCGACTCCTGCCCGTTCCCTCCGCCGAGGACGACAAGTACCGCCGGGGCGTGCTCGCCGTCCGGGCCGGGTCCGACCAGTACCGGGGCGCCGCCGTCCTGTGTGTCGGCGGCGCGCTGCGCACCGGGGTGGGCATGGTCCGCTACGGGGGCGGCGAGGACGTCCTCTCCCAGGTGATCGCCCGCTGGCCTGAGGTCGTGGGGCTGCACCTGGACCCGAGGAGCAGCACCGACCTCGGTCCGGGACGCGTCTCGGCTGTGGTGGTCGGGCCCGGCCGCGGCACCCACCCCGCCAACGCGGACGAGCTGCGCGCCCTCCTGGAGAGCGACGTCCCGGTGCTGCTCGACGCGGACGCCCTCAACCTGGTGTCGAGCAGCGTCGCCCTCACCGAGCTGGTGCACCGGCGGGGCGCGCCGACCCTGCTCACCCCGCACGCGGGGGAACTGGCCCGACTGCTGCCGGACACCGACCGCGCGGAGATCGAGGCGCACCGGTTGGAGCAGGCCACCCGGGCCGCGAAGCTGTACCGGTCGACGGTCCTGCTCAAGGGGTCCACGACGGTGATCGCCCACCCGGGTGAGCGGACGGTGGTCAACCCCACGGGCACCCCGCTGCTGGCCACCGCCGGCTCGGGCGACGTGCTGTCAGGGGTGGCCGGGGCGCTGCTGGCCTCGGGTCTGTCCGGGCAGGACGCCGCGATGTGCGGCGCCTACCTGCACGGGCGGGCGGCGGTCCTGGCCCGGGAGGGTGCCCCGATCAGCGCCTCGGACCTGCTGGACGCGCTGCCCCTCGCGGTCGCGGAGGTCACGACCGGGCGGCCTCCAGGCCGAGCCTGACGATGTCGGTGATGAAGTAGTCGCCGGGGTCGCGGGAGTCGCGCAGCAGGTGCAGTGTGGAGTCGTCGACCCACATGTACTCGGTGTGCTTGTCGGCCTCCAAAGCGGGGGCGGACAGGTCGCCGTCCACCCGGACCAGGTAGTCGACCTCGCGTCGGGTCACCCCGTCACCCGGGTCCCAGTCCAGCCGGTACAGCTCCGCGACCACGGCGGACAGGGTCCAACCGGTCTCCTCGCGAATCTCGCGGGCCAGCGCCTGGAGCATGGTCTCGCCGTCCTCCACGTGTCCCCCGACGATGTCCCAGCAGTGCGGGAACACCTTGCGGGTGCCCGACCTGCGCTGGGCGAAGGCGTGGCCCCGCGCGTCGACGACCACGGCCCCGGCGACCCAGCGCTCGCCGTCGGCGGTGTCGGGGAAGGCGATCCCCTCGGCGATCTCCACGTTCACGGTGCTCTCCTTCTCGGGTTGCCTACTCGGGGGTCCCCCGGCGGGGCAGGCGCAGCGTGAGCAGCTTGGCGCGCGGTGCGAGCGTCCCGGCCAGGTCGAACACGCCCTCGGTGCGGCTGCGGTCCTCGTCGAGTACCGAGAACAGGTTCACGCCCAGGTAGAAGGTGATCGCCGCGTAGGCGACCTCCTGCGCGGGAAGCAGCCGGCCCAGGGGTGACCCCCCGAGCACACGATCCCACTCGCCGGCGATGAAGTCGATCCACGGTTGGGAGCGCTGGTTGATCTCCGCGCGCAGCTCCGGCTTGGTGACCGCCGCCGCGACCAGTTCGGAGAACTCCGCGATGTAGCCGCGCTCCAGGTCGGTCCGGTAGACGCGGGTGGCCACCTCCACCAGCTCCTCCAGGGTGCGTGCCTGCCCGGCGAGCTCCCGGTAGAGGGTCATGCGTTCGGCGCTGGAGCGGTCGAGCGCGGCGAGCAGCAGCTGGTCGACCCCGCCGAAGTGGTAGAAGACCAGCGCCGAGTTGGCCTCCGCGCGGGTGGCGACGGCCCGGGCGGAGGCTCCTGCGTACCCCTCCTCGCGCAGCACCTCGCTGGCCGCCGTGATCAGGCGCTCCCTGGTCTCGGCGCTGTTCTTGCGGCTTCCGCCGCCGGTCCTGGACATGGTCCTCCCTCGGGTCGGGTTTCATCATACGGTTTAAGCGAGTGATTAAACCGTGTGCTTTAATCAGGTCGTCAACCCAGAGCGACGGCCGAGGAGGCCCACTGTGACCCAGCCGCCCCAGGAACCGGACCGCCCCTCCGACCGGGAGACGGATGATCGGTACGCGGCCGAACACCACCCGGAACCCGTCCGGGGCGTTCCCGAGGACGGCGAGGGAGTCTCCAGGCCCACGGCGGCCCGGTGGATCCTCGCCGGGATCGTCCTCGCGGTCTTCGCCGCCCTGCTCGCCGTCCGGGTGACCCGGTTCGGCGGCCTGGACCAGACCGCCCTGTTCTACGTCGGGCTGCCCGCCATGCTGGCCCTGCTCGTGGTCCTCTGCGTCCGGGTGCGCGGCGCCGGCGCCGTCGCCATGGCCGTCACCACGGTCTGTCTGCTCATGGCCGGACCGATGCTCGGGGAGGGCATGGTCTGCCTGGTCATCTCCGCTCCGCTGATCTACGGCGTGGTCGCCCTGGTCGCCTGGGTGGTCGGCGCGCTCCGGCGGACCGACAGGCGCCACTCCAACGCGCTGCTGGCCGTCCCGCTCCTGTTCGCCCTGGCCCTGGAGGGGGTCGCCGGGTTCTCCCTGCTCCCAAGAGAGGACGCCGGAACGGGATCGGTGCTGGTCGGCGCCGACCCCGCCGACGTGGCCGCCGCCCTCGCGGCCCCACCCGCCTACGCCGCCCCGGACGCCCTCCTGCTGAGCGCCGTCCCCTTCCCGGAACCGGTCGAGGCGGTCGGCTCGGGGCTGGAGGAGGGCGACACCCGGGTCGTCCACTTCACCCCGCGCCGGACCCTGGCCCCCGGCGCCGAGCCCACCCCGCGCCACCTGGGGCTGGAGGTCGTGGAGAGCGAGGTCCGCGCCGACGGCGGTCGGGTGGTCTTCGCGGTCACCGAGGACACCGCCTTCGCCAACTGGATGCGGATGGAACGCGCGGTGGCCACCTGGCGGGGCGAACCCGACGGCACCCGGCTGACCTGGGAGATCGAGTACACCCGCACCTACGACCCCTCGTGGTACTTCGGTCCCGTGCAGTCCCACGTCACGGACCTGGCCGCCGACTACCTCGCGGGGACCTTCCAGCGGGAGGCCCAGGCGCTCTCGGGCGGTGACGCCCGGTGACGCCCGAACTCCCCGCCCTGGTCGTCCGGGGCGTGGGCCTCCTCCTGCCGGTGCTCGCCGTCGCGGCGCTCTGCCTGTGGCGGGCGCCCCGGCGGCGGGAGGTCGCGGCGATGACCGTCGCTTCCGGCTGGGCCCTGCTCACCCTGCTGCCGCTGAACCTGATCGCTCAGTGGGAGGGCTGGTGGTCCTTCCACGCGCGGGGCGCGGTGTGGCAGGGCGTACCGGTGGACCTGCTGCTGGCCTGGGTGCTGCTGTGGGGCGCGCTGCCCGCCCTGATGCTCCGGTTCCTGCCGGTCCCGCTGGTCACGGCCGTGCTGGTCTGGCTCGACCTCCTCCTCATGCCGCTGGCCGAACCGGTGGTGGTGCTGGGCCCGCTCTGGCTGCTCGGTGAGTTCCTGGGCGCCACCCTCTGCCTGATCCCCGCGCTGCTGCTCGCCTACTGGACCCGGCGCGGTCAGCTGGTCCACGCCCGGATGTGGGCGCAGGCGGTGCTCGCCCTCGGCCTGATGGTGCTGCTGCCGGTGTACGTGCTGGCCACGGTCCCGACCGGGTTCACCTGGCGGTGGTCCGCCTCCCCGGAGGCGCTGACCGCGGGCGCGCAGCTGCTCGCCCTGGTCTGCCTGCCCGGCCTGGCGGCGGCGCGGGAGTTCGCGACGGTGGGCGGCGGGACCCCGTTGCCCCACGACCCGCCCGCACGGTTGGTGACCAGCGGACCCTACGCGTACGTGCGCAATCCGATGCAGCTCACCGTCACCCTCCTCTACCTGGTTCTGGGCCTGCTCCACCCGCCGCTGCTGGTGGGGGTCCCCGTCGCCCTGGCCTACAGCGCCGGGTTCGCCTCCTGGCACGAGGGCGCGCAGCTGCGCGCCTCCTTCGGTGAGAGCTGGGACGCGTACCGGGCGGGCGTGCGCGCGTGGCTGCCGCGCTGGCGACCGTGGCCGGGGAGGACCGGGGGTACCCTGTACGTCGCGGCCGACTGCGACCCCTGCCGTGGCGTGGGCGCCTGGCTGGCCGCGCGCGGGCCGACCGCCCTGACCCTGCGTCCCGCGGCCGAACACCCCGAGGTGCTGTACCGACTCACCTACGAGAACGCCGAGGGGGTCCGGTGGAGCGGTGTCACGGCCCTGGCACGGGCCATGGAACACCTGAACCTGGGCTGGGCGATGACCGGCTGGGCGCTGTCCCTGCCGGTGCTGCGCCACTTCGCGCAGCTGTGCGGCGACGCCTTCGGCGCCGGTCCGCGCCCCTCCAAGAGCGCTACCGGGCGTCCCGGAGAACGGCCGAAACCGGACTCACCAGTCATGAGCCACCCTTTCGCCTGAACACGTACGTCAACCGAACAATCGCCGCGAACTCACATGTTCCACGAGACCCCCTCGCCGTTATGCTCATGCGGGGCCGCGCCTCCCACGGGACACGCCCGGCCCACGCACCCAGCCCCCCGGCACGAGGAAGTCCATGGAAGAACAGGCGATGCTCGCGCGCGACCTCGTGCTGCGCGTCTGTGCCGGTCCCACCGAGTTCTCCCAGCAGTGGATCCAGGCCAGGGGCAAGGTCACCACCCCCTTCGTGGTGCCGCGCGACCGCAACCTCATCCGGGGCGTCGTCGAGGCCGGACGGGCCCTGGGCGTCGACCGGCTCCTGGTCTGCCGCACCCGCGCGGAGTACTCCTACGACCCGGTGACCGAGGTCCCCCTCGACACCGACACCCTCATCGACCTCATCCGGGGATGGGGGCCCACCCCCACCGACTTCCTCGTGTGCGTCGAGGACTTCTCCGCCGCCGTCCTGGTCTCCGCCAGCGAACTCACCGTCGCCTCGGGCCCGGTGGACTTCGTCCGCGAGATCGTCGGCCCGGACATCCCCCGGGTGCGCGCCGACTTCGCGACCAGGGCCCTGGCCGCCAACCGGCCCGACCTGCTCCGCGCGGCCCAGCAACACAACTGCGTCGAACCCGGCGCCCGCCACGCGCGCGCCACCCGCGTCCCCGGACCCGACCTGGCCGAACGGCTCGCCCGGGCGGCCGAACGCGCCCGCGAACGCAGACCGGGGACCGTCCGCTCCCTGCGGGCCCTGCGCGGCACCTGGGGCTGGCTCATGCTCGGCGTCCTGCTGGTCGCCCCGCTCGCGGTCCCCGCCCTGGGCGCGGCCCCGCCCGCCCTCTTCCTCACCTACCTCCTGCTGTTCCAGCTGGCGGTGCTCGCGCGCTCCCGGACCGTCTCCTTCGCCACGCTCCTGCGCACGACCGCGCTCGGCGCCCTCCTGGTCTGGCCGTTGGCCCTGCTTTCGGCCCTGGTCAGCGGGGCTCTCGGGTGGGACGTCGACGACGTGCTCAGCCAGACCTACGTGGCGGTCACCGTGGAGGAGGCGGGCAAACTCGTCCCGCTGCTGCTCCTGGTGGTGCTGGCCCGCCGCCGCGTGCGCCGCCTGTCCGCCGTGGACTTCCTGCTGCTCGCCGCCGCGTCCGGCGCCGGGTTCCAGCTGGCCGAACGGTTGTTCGTGGGGATCTCCGCGCCCCTGATGGACCCCGCCACCGGCCTGGTGAGCGGGGCCGCGCCCGAACCGTACGCCGGGCACGCCGTCGCCACCGGGCTGATCGGCGCCACCCTCGGCCTGGCGATCGTCGGGCGCCGGTACGGGGGCTGGCTGTGGCTGCTTCCGGTCCTGGCCACCTCGTTGGTGTTCCTGGATCACCTGGACGTCAACGCCCGGGCCGCCGGGGCCCGCCTCGACGGCTTCTCCACCTTCGTGCACACGCTGTTCGGCGGTGGCGCGCTCACCCCTTGGCTGCTGCTGGTCGCCCTGCTGTTCGCGGTGGCCATGGACTACCGGGTGATCGCCACGGCGGCCGAGACCACGCCCCCGCTGCCCGGTCGCACCCCGCTGCCGGGGCTGCGCCGCCGGGCGCACGGAAGGTCGGTGGCGCTGCGGGTGCGCGTCCCGGCCGACATCGCGCCGCTCTTCCGGCGGATCGCGCTGTCCTGGGTGGACCTGCCGGTCACCCTCGCCACCGCGGTCACCACCATCGCGCACGAGCTCGCCACCGCCACCATGGCCGCCAAACAGGGCCCGGGGGCCCTGGCCGACGCCCTGCGGTTCCTCCGCTGGCGCCGGGCCAACGCCATGGGTGAGGCCCGTTCACGGGGCCGGAGCTGGCGCCGCCACCCCTCCCAGGAGGAGCTGTCCGAGAACGCCCAGGACCTGGCTCACCGCATCGGCCTGGCCGGAACCACGGGCATCGTGGTGGGCGCGGCCGCGCTGTTGGCCCTCGGGCCCGGGGCCGTGTCGGGAGCGGCGCCGGAGGGGACCCCCGGGTACGCGGTGCGGGCTGTGGAGCTGTTCCTCGGCTGGCTCACAGCGGCGGACACCGCCACCCTGGTGTGGACCTCCCTCACCGGCCTGGCCGTGCTCAGCCTGCTCACCGTGGGCAACGCCGTGCCGCGCGCCCACCCGCGCATGGGCGAGTTCCTGCGCGCCCCCACCGCCAACACCGGCGCCATCCTGGGCATGCTCGCCCCCGGCCAGGTCGGGTACGCGTTCCTGGGGTTGGTCGGATTCATCCTGCCCGCCAGGGTGAACCGCCTGATCCGCCGCTGACCCGGCCGGGCGGGAACGGATCCCGGTCCGCCCGGACCGGCCCGTCCCCGTCTCGGGGCGCCCCCGTCAGCCCTCGATCGGCTCCACACCGACCGGGGGGTCGAAGGCGCGGACCCTCGGCGGGGTGCCCCCGTACGGCTCCACCCGCACCCGCACCAGCTGGCCGGTGCAGCCCTGGGACAGGGCCGAGGTCCCCACGTCCTCGGTGAGGGCGTTCGGGTTGCCGTGCACGCAGGTGACGTCGGCGCCCGAGGGGTCGTACCAGGCGCCGGTCGAGAGCTGGACCACCCCGGGTCGCAGGGCGTCGCTCACCACGAGCCCGGCCAGGCACGACCCGCGCGCGCCGGTCACCCGCACCACGTCGCCGTCGCGGACCCCGGCCCGCTCGGCGTCGTCGGGGTGCATACGGAGCGGGTCGCGGCCGTGGACCTTCCGGGAGACGCTGTACCCGCCCATGTCCTGCTGGCTGTGCAGACGGGTGGCGGGCTGGTTGGCGACCAGCACCAGCGGTCGGTCGTCACCGCCGACGGCGCGGTGCCGCCCGCCCGGCCCGTCGTCCGCGCCGCCCGGCCCGGTCACCGCGGGACCCGGCAGCCAGACCGGGAGCCCGGGGCAGTCCTCGTAGCCGAAGGACGCGATGGTCTCCGAGTACAGTTCGATCCGGCCGCTCGGCGTCCGCAGCGCGTTGCCCTCCGGGTCCTCGCGGAACTCGCCCAGGTGCGTCTCGTCCTCGACACGGGCGGGCATGTCGATCCGGCCCCGTTCCCAGAACTCGTCGAAGCCGGGAACCTCCAGGTCGCGGCGGGCCAGCAGTGCCCGCCACCGCTCGTAGACCACCCGCGCCCACTCGCCGCTGCTCCGCCCCTCGGTGAACTCCTCCCGTACACCCAGGCGTTCGGCCAGGTCGGCGTAGGTGTCGTACTCGTCGCGCGCCCGCCCGTGCGGCGGGACCACGCGCGGCATCGCGCGCAGCGCCAGGTCACCCTGGCTGGCCGCCAGGTCGTTCCGCTCCAGCGCGGTGGTCGAGGGGATCACGATGTCGGCGTGCCGGGCGGTGGCGGTCCAGTGCGTCTCGTGCACCACCACGGTGTCCGGGCGCCCGAAGGCCGTGGTCAGCCGGGCCAGGTCCTGGTGGTGGTGGAAGGGGTTGCCGCCCGCCCAGTACACGAGTCTGATGTCCGGGAAGACGCGGCTCTCCCCGTTGAAGTCGTAGGCCTGCCCGGGGCGCAGCAGCATGTCGGAGACCAGCGCGACGGGGATGGACGAGCGGACGGCGTTGTTCCCCTGCGGCATGCGCGGCAGCCCCAGCGGGGTGGCCCCGCCCCCGTAGTTGCCCATGGAGCCGTACCCGGACGCGAAACCCGCGCCCGGCAGCCCCACCTGGCCCAGGACGCAGGCCAGCGCGAACCCCGCCCAGAGCGGCTGCTCGCCGTACCGTGCCCGCTGGACCGACCAGCCCACGTTGACCAGGGTGCGCTTCTCCGCCATCCGCCGGGCCAGGGCACGCAGGTCGGCGGCGGGTACCCCGCTCACCCGCTCGGCCCACTCCGGGGAGCGTTCCACCCCGCCTGGGTCGCCGTGCTCGTCCCGCTCGCCCAGGACGTAGGCGCGCACACGGTCGGCACCCACCGTGTACCGGTCCAGGAAGGCGGTGTCGGCCAGGCCCTCACGGAACAGCACGTGCATGAGGGCCAGCATCACGGCGGTGTCCGTCCCCGGCCGGAGCGAGACCCACGCCGACTTCACCCCGGCGTCGGTGTCGTCGCGCAACGGGGACACCGACACGAACTCCACCCCGGCGTCCGAGGCCGCGCGCATCGCGCCACCGGCGGTCTGGGCCGCCCGACCGCCCGAGGTCGTCCACGTGTTGGAGACCCGCAGGCCCCCGAAGCTCACCAGCAGTTCGGTGTGCTCCCGGATGCGTTCCCAGGACGGTACCCGGCTGAACAGGCGGTTGGCCGCCCGCGTACCGATCAGGTGCGGGAACAGCACCTCCAGGGCGGCGTGGCTGTAGGTGTTCACCGACCGCGTGTACCCGCCGACGGTGTTCAGGAACCGGTGCAGCTGGCTCTGCGCGTGGTGGACGCGGCCCGCGCTGCCCCAGCCGTAGGAACCCCCGTAGATCGCCTCGTTGCCGTGCTCCGTGCGCACCCGGTCCAGCTCACCGGCGAGCAGGTCCAGCACGGTGGACCACTCCACCTCCACGTAGGCGTCCTCGGGGTCGCCCCTGCGCGGGTCCGGGCCGGGGCCGTGCTCCAGCCACCGGCGGCGCACCGCAGGGCGGGCCACCCGGGTGCGGTGGTGCTGGGCCACGGGCGTGTTGCCGATGACGGGCGCCGCCTCCGGGTCACCCGGGTTGGCGCGCGCGCCGACCACCCGGTCGTCGTGGACCTCGACCTGGTAGCTGCCCCAGTGGGCGCTGGTCGGGCGAAGCGTCGCGGACATGTGTACTCCCGTGTTCCCCTGCGTGTCCCCGGACGAAGGAGCGGCCCCCCGTCCCAGCTCACACTCTACGCAGCGACGGGGGCGCGCCTCGTGCGGCGCCCGGGCACGGTGCGATGATGACCCGTGCGGCCAACAGCAGCGGAACACAGGGCAGGGGAGCGGGCGACGATGGGCGAACTCAGGTCACGACGGTCGGTACTCGCGGTCCCGGGGTCCAACCCCCGGTTCGTGGAGAAGGCCCGGGGACTGCGCACGGACGCCTTCTTCCTCGACCTGGAGGACGCCGTGGCGCCGCTGGAGAAGGAGGACGCCCGCGCCACCGTGGTCCGCGCGCTCAACGACGGCGGCTGGGAGGGGCGGGTCCGGTCGGTACGCGTCAACGACGTCACCACCGAGTGGGCCTACCGCGACGTCATCGCCGTGGTCGAGGGGGCCGGCGCCCACGTCGACACCCTCGTCCTGCCGAAGGTCACCGAGGCCCGGGACGTCCAGTGGCTGGACACCCTGCTCACCCAGATCGAACGCGCCTGCCGCCTCCCGGTCGGCCGGATCGGCATCGAGGCGCAGATCGAGGACGCCCGGGGCCTGGTCGAGGTGGACCGGATCGCCGCCGCCTCACCCCGCCTGGAGACGCTGGTCTACGGACCCGCCGACTTCATGGCCTCCGTCAACATGAAGAGCCTGGTCGTGGGGGAGCAGCCGCCCGGATACGACACCGGCGACGCCTATCACCACGTGCTCATGCGCATCCTCGTGGCGGCGCGCGCCCACGGGCTCCAGGCCATCGACGGCCCCTACCTCCAGATCCGTGACGTCGACGCCCTCCGCAGGGCGGCCGGACGCACCGCCGCCCTCGGGTTCGACGGGAAGTGGGTCCTGCACCCGCTCCAGGTGGAGGCGGTCAACGAGGCCTACGCCCCCTCCCAGGAGGACTACGACCACGCCGAGCTGATCCTGGACGCCTACGAGCACGCCACCACCGTGGACCGGCGCGGCGCCGTGATGCTCGGTGAGGAGATGCTCGACGAGGCCTCGCGCAAGATGGCGCTGGTGGTGGCGGGCAAGGGCCGTGCCGCCGGGCTCGGCCGCACCCGGACCTTCGACCCCGGCGCCTGAGCCACCGGTCTCGTCTTCCTCCGGCCCGCCTCTTACCGCCCTCTCACCAACGTGGGAGAGCATGGGGCCATGGAAAGCACCGCCACCGTCCTGATCGCCGACGATGACCGGGCCATCAGGGAGTCCCTGGAACGCGCCCTCCAACTGGAGGGGTACACGGTGCGGACGGCGGCGGACGGCGTCCAGGCCCTGGCCGCCGTGCACGCGGACCCCGTGGACCTGCTCGTCCTCGACGTGATGATGCCCGGGGTCGACGGGCTCGGCGTGGCCCGTGTGCTGCGCGCGGAACACGACCGCACCCCGATCCTCATGCTCACCGCCAGGGTGGAGACCCCGGAGCGGGTGGCGGGGCTGGACGCCGGTGCCGACGACTACCTCGCCAAGCCCTTCGAGCTGGACGAGCTCCTGGCCCGGCTGCGCGCCCTGCTGCGCCGGGCCGCGCCGGTGCCGGAGGAGGTCGACGGGGACGCACCGCTGCGGGTGGGCGAGCTGCGCCTGGACGGCCGGGCCCGCCGGGTCTGGCGGGGCGAGCGGGAGATCGAGCTGTCCAAGACCGAGTTCGACCTGCTCGAACTCCTCATGCGCAACGCCGGGATCGTGCTGGACCACGCCACCATCTACGACCGCATCTGGGGCTACGACTTCGGCCCCGAGTCCAAGAACCTCGCGGTCTACATCAGCTACCTGCGCCGCAAGCTGGAGGACGGCGGTCCGCCGTTGATCCAGACGGTCCGGGGCGTCGGGTACACGCTGCGTCCCCAGGGGTGAGGCCCGTGAACGCACCCACGACGGACCCCACCGGAGCTCCCGCCGCCAACGGCGCCTCGCGCGGCAGCGTCGTCCTGCACCCCGGCGAGTGGCGCCTCGGCACCCGGTTCGCCGTGCTGTTCGCCCTGGTCGCGGCGGTCACCATCGCTTTGGTCGGCACCCTGGCCTACAGCACCGCCGCCGCGCTCATCCGGGCTGACGCCGAGAGCGAGTTCAACGAGGCCGTGCAGAACCTGTCCCGGCAGCTGGAGATCTCCGCGAGGAACAACCAGGACGCCCCGGACGGCAGCACCTTCACCTTCCTGGCGCCCGGCAGCCTGGACGCCCAGATCCTCACCCCGGACGGCACCTGGGCGCAGCTGCTCGCCAACCGGCACGAACTCTCCTCCTTCAGTCCCACCGGCGAGGACCTGGAGGTGGCGCGGGCCGACGACGCCGGGGTGGTGGACACCCGCGAGACCCTGGTCCAGGGCCAGGAGTACCGGGTGGGCACCGTGTCCCTGGGAGAGGGACACGGGGCGATCCAGCTCCTGCAACGGCTGTCGCCGGTGGAGCAGATGATCGGACGGCTGGCCGTCCAGATCCTGTGGGTGGGGCTGCTGGTCGCCCTGTGCGCGGCCTCGGTGGGCTGGCTGGTCGGCCACCGCATCACCGGCCGCCTGGTCCGGCTGACCGACGCGGCCGAGTACGTGAGCTCCACCGGTCGCCTGGACCCCGTCACCCCGAACCGTAACGGCACCGGGGAACGAGCCGACGCGGTCGGCGCGGTCGGTGCCCCGGAGGAGCCGGGCAACGACGAGGTGGGGCGGCTGAGCAGCGCGTTCAACGCGATGCTGGCCCGCCTGGCCCGGTCCAAGGACGAACAGCGCCGTCTCGTGCAGGACGCCGCGCACGAACTGAGGACCCCGCTCACCAGCCTGCACACCAACGTCCAGGTGCTGGGCCGGGTGGACCGGCTGAGCCCGGAGGGCAGGCAGCGGCTGATCGACGACCTCCAGGGGGAGACCCGGGAGCTCACCGGCCTGGTCAACGAGCTGGTCGGGCTGGCGACCGGCAACCACGAGGACGAGACGCCGAGCGCGGTGGCGCTCGCCGGGATCGCGGAGCGGGTGGCGGCGCGCAGCCGACGGCGCACCGGCCGGGAGATCCTGGTGGACGCCGACGACAGCGTGGTGTGGGGCCGTCCGGGGTCGCTGGAGCGCGCTCTGGCCAACCCGGTGGAGAACTCCGCCAAGTTCGACCCCGACGGGAACGCGCCGATCGTCATCCGGGTCCGCGGGGGAGTGGTGGAGGTCCTGGACCGGGGCCCGGGGGTGGACCCGGCCGAGATCGGGCACCTCTTCGAGCGCTTCTTCCGGGCCACGGTCGCGCGCGGCCTGCCCGGCTCGGGTCTGGGCCTGGCCATGGTGCGGGAGATCGCGCAGACCCACGGCGGCCGGGTGTTCGCCCGCAACCGTGAGGGCGGTGGCATGGTGATCGGCCTCCAGCTGCCGCTCCACCAGCCGCCGCAGGACGGTCAGCCGCCCGTGCCGCAGGGGCCACCGGCCACTCCGCCGGGGTCTCAGTCGGGTCCCCAGGGGCCACCGGCCACTCCGCCGGGACACCCGCAGGGACCTCCGCCGTCGGCTCCCCAGGGGCAGCCGCCCGCCGGACCGCTCGGGCCGTCGCCGGGATCGTCGCCCGGTCAGCCCGGTCAGCCGGGTCAGCCGGGTCAGCCGCCCGGTCGACCGGGTCCGGGGAGCCCGCCCTGACCGGCCCCTGAGGGGGAGCCCGGGGCGCCTGACAGCTCGGCCAGCTGGTCGAAGGTGCGGAGCAGGACGGCCCGGCGCTCCTCCCTGAACCGGGGAGAGGGTTCGAGGCCGTCGATGCTCCGCTCCCAGGCCGCCATGTAGTCCCGCCGCCACCCGAGGACCACCTCGGGTGCGGGCAGCCGCCCACCCGAGTAGCCCTCACGCGCGAGGACGTACAGCAGCTCCAGGTGGCACGGTACGGCGTCGCCCCAGTACTCGTCCGCCTCCCACTCGACCGGGTCGCCGGCCATCACCGCGGCGACCTCCCCGACGAGCCGTTCGACGACGCCGGACAGGTGGTCGGCGGCCGTGTCGTTGTCGAGGTTCCCGCTGCCCCAGGTGCCCATGGACGCTCCTCTGGTCGAGTGCCGTTCCCGGAGAGCGAACCAGGAAGTACCGACGTTTCGGGACCCGGCCCTCACCAGGGGCGGGTGCCGACCGTCGCGTCCCGGTAGATCCGCTCGAAGCGTTCCAGCGAGTCCTCCAGACTGTGCCGGGACGCCATCAGCCGACTGTGCTCGCCCATCCGTGCTCGCGCCGCCTCGTCTTCCACCACCAGGCGCAGCCGCTCCGCCAGCTCGTCGGGGTGGCCGGGCCGGTACAGGTAGCCGTTGCGGCCCTCCTCCACCAGGTGGGGCAGGGCCATGGCGTCGGCCGCCACCACGGGCAGACCGCTGGCCATGGCCTCCAGGGTGGCGATGCTCTGGAGCTCGGCCGTTCCCGCGATGGTGAACACGTCCGCGCACCGGTACACGTCGGGCAGGTCCTCGTGGGAGACGAACCCGAGGAAGAGCACCCGGTCGGTGACCCCCTCCGCGCGGGCGAGCTCCTCCAGCCGCGCCCGGTGCGCGCCGTGTCCGGCCAGCACCAGCTGGACCCCGGGAAGGAGACGGACGGCCCTGACCAGCTCGTCGGCGTTCTTCTCCTCGTCCAGGCGGCCCACGAACAGCATCGTCGTGAGATCGGGGATTCCGAACCCCTCCCGCAGACGCCTCCGCTCGGCGGCACGGGCCCTGCCGGGCAGCGGCTGGAAACGCACCAGGTCGATGCCGCAGGAGACCGGCTCCACCGGGCGGGCGAACCCCTGGTCCGTCAGGAGCTCGGCGGCGGCCGGGGTCGGCGTGGTCACGTGCTCGACCCCGGACAGGACGCGACCCAGGTCCCACCAGGCCAGCCGGGCCGCGTACGGGCGCAGGGACTCCGGTACGCGCATGGGGTCGAAGAGGTTCTCGGGCATGAAGTGGTTGGTGGCCACCACCGGGATTCCGTGGGCACGCGCGGCGTGGGTGAGCATCCGCCCGACCAGGAAGTGGTTCTGGATGTGCACGGTGTCGGGGCGCAACCGGTCCAGGAGCCGGTTCAGGTGCCCGCGCACCCCGGGCGGCAGTGCCAGGCGCACGCTCTCGTGCGCCAGCGACGGCATGGACCGCAGCCGGTGCTCCACCACCCCGTCCCGCTCGGCCACGTAGGGGCGGCCCGTGGGGGAGGGGCCCAGGACGTGCACCTCGGCCCCGCGTCCGGCCAGGCCGTGGGCGAGCCGGGCGGTGAAGTAGGCGGCGCCGTTCACGTCCGGCGGGTAGGTGTCGGTGCCGATGAGGACCCGGACGCGGCGCCCCCCGCGTCCCTGCTCCGGAGACCGGGGAACGGTGGGGGACTTCGATGCGAAGGACGTGGACATACCGGTTCTCCTGGAGGCGTCGAGCGGCTGGGCCGTGCTCTGGTCCGGTGTGGCTGCCACGAGTGTGGTCCACCGGTATGGACCGTCGCCGTCCTTCCGGTGACGCCGAGGCGACCGGCGACCTAGCACAAGGCGCAGGGATGAATACTCTCCGTGTCCGCCTTTGTGTGTCAAGTCACCATCCCCGGGCGGGGAGTGTCGGTTCGGGACCAACGACCCCCGCACAGCGGACGGGGGCGGGCCGGCCCCCGCGGCCAGCCCGCCCCCGTCCTGGGATCGGAGAAAGGGAAGGAAGACGCCCCCGTCAGTCCTCCTCGATCTCCGAGGCCTCCTCCTCGGCCGCCGCGGCGCTCTGCTCGCCCAGCGTCACCGTGACCTCCTGCTCCGAGCCGCTGCCACCGGGCAGCACGCCCAGGGTGACCTCGTCGCCGGGCCGGAGGGCACGGATCTGGGCGATCAGCTGGTCCGGCGAGGACACGGCCTCACCGTTCACGGACACGACCACGTCCTCGACCTTCAGGCCCGCCTTCTCGGCGGCCCCGTCCTTGGTCAGGTCCATGATCTGCGCGCCGCCGACCGGGCTGGGCGCGATGGTGGCCTGGATGGCCGGGTAGCTGGCGCTGCCGGTCTCGATCAGCTGCTCGGTGATCGGCCGGACCTGGTTGATGGGGATGGCGAACCCCAGACCCACCGAACCGCTCTCCTGGGACAGCCCGGCGATGGCGGTGTTGACGCCGATCACCTCACCGGACATGTTCACCAGCGGGCCGCCGGAGTTGCCGGGGTTGATCGCGGCGTCGGTCTGGATCGCGTTGATCACCGTCGCGGTCTGGCTGTCGCCGCTCTCGGTGGCACCGGTGTTCACCGGACGGTTGAGGGCGCTGACCACGCCCGTGGTCACGGTGCCGGACAGCCCGAGCGGCGAACCGATCGCCACCACGTCGCCGCCGACGCCCACCTGGTCGGAGTCCCCGAGCGTGGCCGGGGTCAGGTCGTTACGGCCCTGGGCCTTGAGCACGGCGATGTCGGAGACCGGGTCGGCCCCGAGCAGCTCCGCCTCCGCCGAGGTGCCGTCGTTGAACCGCACGAGCAGGGGGCCCTCACCGGCCGCCTCCACCACGTGCGCGTTGGTCAGGATCTGGCCGTCCGAGGAGATGATCACGCCGCTGCCGCCGCCCGCGCTGGTCTGGATGGAGACCACGCTGGGCAGGACCTGGTCCGCGACGTCACCGACGGCGCCCTCGGTCGCGGTCGACCCCTGCTCGCCGGTGAGCGAACTGATCGGTGAGCTCGCCCCACCGGGCATCAGGTAGGCGGTGCCCAGAGCGGCCGCCGGTCCGACGATGAGGCTGGTGACCAGGGCGGTCGCCGCCGCCACGACCACGATCCGACTGGTGCCGCGCCTGCGCTCGGCCTGCTGCGGCTGACCGGGGAACGGCCCCGGGCCGAACTGCTGGTACTGCGGCGGGCCGAACGGACCCGTCTGCTGCGGACCTCGGGGGTACCCGCCACCGACGCCGCCGGGCCCCTGCGGGCCGCCGTGCCCCCCGGCCATGAAGGCCGCGGTGGGCGGGCCCTGGGGCGGAGCCCCGGGAACCGGGTGCCCCGCGGGCGGGCCCTGCGGAGCGCCGAAACCGCCGCCCCCGCCGGGACGCTCGGGGCCGTCGGCGGGCCGGGGGCCCTCCGGTGCGGCACCGGGAGCGGTACCCGGGTGGCCCTCGGGGCCGGGGAAGACGTAGGAGGCCCGGTCCGTGTCGTTGGGGCCGGTCGCCCAGCCGGGCTCGGGGCCCTCGGGCGCGGAGAAGTGGGGTGCGGACGGGCCGGGGGCCGGCTCGCCCGGCGCCTCCTGACCGGTCACGCCGTCGTCCTCGGGGAGGGAGCCCTCGAAGGATGCCCCACCGGTCTCGGGCTGGTCCGTGGCACCGGACCCGGTGCGACCGTGCTCGGCGTCGCCGTGCTCGGCTCCAGCACCGGTCTCCGGACCTTCACTCGGGTCGTTCGGGTGCAACTCATCCTCCAGCTGACGGGACGATGTACTGACTTGCTTCATCTTGGGGGGCGTGGGTTAGAACAGGGTGAGAGCCCGATACAGCGTGGTTTCGAGTTGGCTCCGGCCCTGGTCGGCGGTGTGCCCCGATGTGTACTCCCCCGCGAAGGCAGGGGATCCATGTACCACAATGTCCGAAACGATACCCCGCCCCCGCCTCCAGGACCCGGAACGACAGGGAAGGCCCCACCCGTGATCAAGCTCGTGCTCGCCGACGACGAACACCTGGTGCGCGGAGCGATCGCCGCGCTCCTCGGACTGGAGGACGACCTGGAGGTCGTCGCGGAGGTGGGCCGGGGCGACCAGGTGGTGGACACCGTCCTCGAACACGGGGCCGCCGTGGCCGTCCTGGACATCGAGATGCCCGGCGCCACCGGGCTGGAGGCCGCCGCCGAACTCAAGCGGCGCGCCCCCGACTGCGGGGTCGTCATCCTCACCAGCTTCGGCCGCCCCGGCTACCTGCGCCGCGCCCTGACCTCCGGGGCCCGGGGCTTCCTCGCCAAGGACGCCCCGGTCGAACAGCTCGCCGGGGCCATCCGCAGGGTCCACGAGGGCGGACGCTACATCGACACCGAACTGGCCGCCGCCGCGATGGTCGGCGGGGAGAGCCCGCTCACCGACCGCGAGGCCGAGGTGCTGCGCGCCGCCGCCGACGGCGCGACCGTCGCCCGCATCGCCGCGGCCCTGCACCTCACCGAGGGCACGGTCCGCAACTACCTGTCCAACGCCATCGGGAAGACCGGTGCCGACAACCGCATGTCCGCCATCCGCACCGCCCAGGACATGGGCTGGCTCTGACCGCACGCACGTCACCCCCGCTCCGGGCGGGGCGGGGGCGACAGGGCCGGGGAACGGGCTACAGGAAGCGCAGGACCAGCATCGCGGTGTCGTCGGAGTTGCCGCCCGGGGCGTACTCCTCCAGCTCACGGTCGATCCGGCTGATCACCGCCTGCGCGGTGAGGCCCGCCGCGCCGGAGAAGATCTTCATCAGACCCTCGTCACCGAGCATGTCCGAGCCGCTGCGGCGCTCGGTGACGCCGTCCGTCACGGCCAGCACCACTTCTCCGGGGCGGATGTCCACGCTCTCGGTGCTGAAACCCACGTCCTCGAAGGCGCCCAGCAGCGGCTGCGAGGTGCCGAAGGGCTCGACCTCGCCCTTCTGGTTGAGGCGCAGCGGCAGCGGGTGCCCGGCCGAGACCATGCGCACGCGCATCCCGCCAGCCTCGTCGGTGGCCGGGGTCATCTCCCCGTAGAGCATCGTCAGGAACCGGGTCGAGGTGTTCTCGTCCAGGATCGCCAGGTTCAGCCGCTGCATGATGTGCGCCGGGGTGAACCCCTCCCGGGCCAGGGCGCGCAGCGTGTGCCGGGCCAGCCCCGTGACCGCCGCGGCCTCCGGGCCGGTGCCGCACACGTCACCGATGGCGAAGCACCAGCGCCCGCTCGCCGAGAACACGTCGTAGAAGTCCCCGCCCACCTCGCTGCGCTCGTCCGAGGGCCGGTAGTAGACCGCGTGGTCCACACCGGGGATCACCGGCTCCTTGTCCTTGGGCGGCAGCAGGCTGCGCTGGAGCGCCGTGCTCATCGACGTGTGCCGCTCGTGCAGCCGCGCGTTCTCCATGGCCGACGCCACCCGGCGGCTGAGGTCGTCCGCGACGTCGGCCTCCTCGCGGGTGAAGTCGTCCGAGTCGTTCTTGCCGATGGTCATCCGGCCGAGCGCGCGCCCGTGGGCCACCAGCGGGATGCTGATCGCCGGGCCGCGCGCGATCGAGCCGGTCATCTGCTCGTCCAGACCCTCCTGGACCAGGTCCTTGTGCGACCACAGCGGACCGGGTTCGCGCTGCTCGCGCGGGGGCAGCGCGGTCAGCAGGGAACGCAGGACGTCGTTGAGGTTCTCGTCGCCGTGCACCACGTGGGTGAGCCTGGAGATCCCGAGCTCGTTGATGGTGTGGATGGCGCACCACCGGCCCAGCCGAGAGGTGATCAGCTGCGCGGCCAGCGCACCCGTCATCCGCTCGTCCAGGGTGCCCGCGAGCAGGTCGCTGGCCTCCGCCAGGAAGCTCAGCGAGGCGCGACGGCTCAGCTCGACCTCGGCCAGCCGGGACCGCTCCACCGGCAGCGCGATCAGGTCGGCGCCCTCCTGGAGCCGCTTGGCCGCCGCGGGACCGAAGTGCCGGGCCCGCGTGGAGGCCACACCGAGCAGACCCGTCACCCGGCCGTCGACGATCAGCGGCGCTGTCACCAGCGAACGCATCCCGGCCCTGGCCAGGGCGCCCCGGGTGGTGCGGGAGATCATCATGTCGTCGTTGATCACGGGGCCGGGCTCGGGCGCGGCCGACGGGAAGATCTCCTCCGAGCGCACCCGCAGCGGACGCCAGGGAGCGCCGCCGGTGAGCCCCACCGCGGAGCGCACCTCCCACATGGTCTCGTCGGAGGTCGCCAGCGCGACGTACGCCGCGTCCCCGCTCAGCGCGGTGGTCGAGTACTCCACGGTGCGTTCGAGCAGCTGGGGCAGGGAAAGCCGGGAGCCCAGCGCGGAGTCCAGCGCGGACCACGCGGGCGGCCGCACCGGGCGGGAGGGGCCACGGCGCACCGGAGGGGACTCCAACGACGGGTAGTCGTCCGGCCGGTCCTCGATCCGGAACCACACGGCCTTGTCGTTGCGCCCGTAGCTCACGCCCCAGCTGGACGCGATGGCCGACGCCAGGGCCAGTCCCAGGCCCCCGCTGCGCTCGTCGCCCGTGGAGGGCGAGGTGTCCACGGCGAGCGGCCCCGCCTGCGGGACGGCGCGCTCGGGAGCGGAGTCGGTGACCATCACCTCGGTCGACCCCTCCGAGCGGCGCACCGTCACCTCCAGCGCGGAGTCCGCGTGGATGACGGCGTTGGTGACCAGCTCGCTCACCAGCAGGATGATGTCGTCGAAGGGATCGGGCACACCCCAGCTGAGGAGGGTGTCGTGCACGAACTCTCGGGCGGCCGCCGCGGTCTCGGGAGCCGGGGGGAACTCTCGTCGTGCGACCTTCAACGCGTCTTGTGCTGCCAAGCCGTCGGTGTCCTTCGTCACTGGGCGCGGGTGTGGGAGGGGTGGTCACTGCCACGATACGCGTGCCGTCCTCCCGGGGAACCCCGAACCACCCCGAACCTTCCGTGACCCCTCAGGGGAACGGCGTGCCCGGGCCTGCCCCGGGGTCGGTCAGCCATGAGCGAAAGGGCAACATGGCCAACACTCCTGTGCGCTTTGGCTCAGGCAGTTAGTGTAAGACGACACATCCGCTTCTTTCGGGTGGTATTCCGCGACGGTAGCGTGACGGGATGTCACCAGGGGCGCGCGTGAGGCACGTGCGCCCCCAGAGTCCCGTGCGCGCGACGCGCGCGGGGCCCTTTCACCGTGGGCCGTGCGCGTTCGGTGGCCGAGAAGACGTGCGGGATTGAGGAGGGGTTCATGCCCGAGGCGGTCACGGAACTGGCCGACGACCAGCTCGACGAGATCCTGAGTGCCCTGTACCGGATGCGTGACGGCGACTTCAGTGTCCGGCTCAGGTCGCGCGGCAGCGGCAAACTCCGCGAGATCACCTCGGTGTTCAACGAGGTGATCGACCACAGCGAACAGCTCAGCACCGAACTCCAGCGGGTCGGTGACGTCGTGCGCGACGAGGGCCGTCTCAACGAGCGGGTCAACGTCCACCCGGCGCGGGGCGCGTGGGGCAACAGCGCCCGGGCCCTCAACATCCTCCTCGACGAGGTCGCGGAACCCGTCACCGACGTCGCCCGGGTCCTGGACTCGGTGGCCGAGGGCGAACTGAACCGCAGGGCCTCCACCGAGGGCCGCCGGGGCGAACTCAAGGGCGACCTCCTGCGCCTGGCCAACACCGTGAACCGGATGGCCGACCAGATGAGCGGCTTCACCGAGGAGGTCACCCGGGTCGCCCGCGAGGTCGGCACCGAGGGCAAGCTGGGCGGCAGCGCCAACGTCAAGGGCGTGTCGGGCATCTGGAAGGACCTGACCGACAACGTCAACTCGATGGCCAACAGCCTCACCTACCAGGTCCGCAACATCTCCCAGGTCACGACGGCGGTCGCCAAGGGTGACCTCAGCAAGAAGATCACGGTCGACGCTCAAGGCGAGATGCTCGACATGAAGGACACCATCAACAAGATGGTGGACCAGTTGTCGACGTTCGCGGACGAGGTCACCAGGGTCGCCCGCGAAGTGGGTACCGAGGGCAAGCTGGCCGGTCAGGCCCACGTGCGCGACGTGTCCGGGGTCTGGAAGGACCTCACGGACAACGTGAACTCCATGGCCAACAACCTGACCTACCAGGTGCGGCAGATCTCCATGGTCACGCGGGCGGTCGCCGCCGGAGACCTGACCAAGAAGGTCACCGTCAACGCCAAGGGCGAGATGCTGGAGCTGAAGGACACCATCAACGTGATGGTGGACCAGCTCTCCGCCTTCGCGGACGAGGTGACCCGGGTGGCCCGCGAGGTGGGCACCGAGGGCAAGCTGGGCGGTCGCGCCAGCGTCAAGGGCGTCTCCGGCATCTGGAACGACCTCACCGAGAACGTGAACTCGATGTCGCACAACCTCACCACGCAGGTGCGCAACATCTCCGAGGTCACGACCGCCGTCGCCGCCGGTGACCTCACCAAGAAGATCGACGTCAACGCCCAGGGGGAGATCCTCGAGGTCAAGACGACGGTGAACACCATGGTCGACCAGCTGTCGGCCTTCGCCACCGAGGTCACCCGCGTGGCGCACGAGGTGGGCAGCCAGGGTCAGCTGGGCGGCCAGGCCAAGGTCGAGGGCGTGACCGGTACCTGGAAGCAGCTGACCGACAGCGTGAACGGGCTGGCGGGCAACCTCACCACGCAGGTCCGCGCGATCGCGGAGGTCGCCAACGCCGTCGCCAAGGGCGACCTGACCCGCAACATCCAGGTCGACACGCGCGGCGAGATGGAACAGCTCAAGGACAACATCAACCTGATGGTGTCCAACCTGCGCGAGACCACCGCCGACCAGGCCGACGCCGACTGGCTCAAGTCCAACCTGGCCCGCATCTCCGGTCACATCCAGGGCCACCGCGACCTCAACGAGCTCGCCCGCCTGATCATGACCGAGGTGACGCCGCTCATCCACGCCCAGCACGGTGCCTGCTACCTGCCCGAGGACCAGGACAACGAGGGTGTCTTCCGCCTCTACGCCGGGTTCGGCTTCGACCCGCCCGAGGGGCGACAGCGCATCCGCAAGGGCGTGGGGCTGGCCGGAGAGGCCCTGTCCCAGCAGGTCGAGCAGCAGGTGTCGAACATCCCGCCCGGCTACGTGACGGTCGAGTCCGCACTGGGCGGGGCGCAGCCGCGCAACCTGTACATCCTCCCCATCGTCACCGAGGGGCGCTCGCTCGGCGTCATCGAGTTCGCGTCCTACGACGAGTTCCGGGAGATCCACAAGAACTTCCTGCGCCAGCTGGTGGCCCTGCTGGGCACCACCATCAACACCATCCTGGCCAACAACCGCACCGAGCACCTGCTCGAACAGTCCCAGCAGCTCACCAGCCAGCTGCGCGAACGCTCCAACGAGCTCCAGCGCCAGCAGGAGGAGCTGCGCGGCAAGAACGCGGAGCTGCGGCAGAAGGCCACCCAGCTGGCCAACCAGAACCGCGCGATCGAACTCCAGAACCAGCAGATCCAGCGCTCCCGGAACGCGCTGGAGGAGCGCGCCCACCAGCTCCAGGTCTCGTCCAAGTACAAGTCCGAGTTCCTGGCCAACATGTCGCACGAGCTGCGTACGCCGCTGAACAGCCTGCTGATCCTGGCCCGCCTGCTCGCGGACAACGCCGAGCAGAACCTGTCCGCGAAGCAGGTGGAGTTCGCGCAGACCATCCACAAGGCCGGCAGCGACCTGCTGCTGCTCATCGACGAGATCCTGGACCTGTCCAAGGTGGAGGCGGGCCGCGCCGAGGTGCAGCCCAGCGAGGTCTCCATCGCCCAGCTCGTCGACTACGTGGAGGCCACCTTCCGGCCGGTCACCGGGGAGCAGGGGCTGGCGTTCGCGGTGGACGTCTCACCGGACATCCCGGAGACGCTGTGGACCGACGAGCAGCGGCTCCAGCAGATCCTGCGCAACCTGCTCTCCAACGCGGTCAAGTTCACCCCGCAGGGCGAGGTGCGGCTGCTGATCGAGCCCGCGTGGGCGCTGGAGGACGCCGACCTCGACATGTTCGTGGAGAACGAGGAGGTCATCGCGTTCACCGTGGCCGACACCGGGATCGGGATCGCGGAGGACAAGCTCCAGGTGATCTTCGAGGCCTTCCACCAGGGTGACGGCGGCACCTCACGACGCTTCGGCGGCACGGGCCTGGGCCTGTCCATCAGCCGGAACTTCGCCCGCCTGCTCGGTGGCGAGATCCGGGTCCAGAGCGTCTCCAACCAGGGGTCGACCTTCACCCTGCTGCTCCCGGTCCGCCTGCCCGACGACGCCGGGGAGAACGCGGACGAGCTCACCGCCCTGGAGCCCGTGCCCGCGATCGAGCCGAGCCGGATCGAGTACGACTCCCTGCCGGACCTGTCCGACGACGACCTCAACCTTCCGGACGAGGACTTCGACGCCGTCGTGGCGGCCCTGACCGACTCGGGCGAGACGACCGAACCGCTGCCCATGGTGCAGGTGCTCAAGGCGCCCGAACCGGCCGAGACCGAGTCGGCCGAGAACGCCCAGGAGACCGTGGAGGCCCGCACGGACCCCGAACGTCGGGCGGTGCTCGCGGGCCAGCGGGTGCTGATCGTCGACGACGACGTGCGCAACGTGTTCGCCCTGACCAGCGCTCTCGAAGCCCAGGGGCTGGAGGTCCTCTACGCTGACAACGGGCACACCGGCATCGAGAAGCTGGAGGCCAACGAGGACATCTCCCTCGTCCTGATGGACGTGATGATGCCCGAGCTGGACGGCAACCAGACCACCCAGCGCATCCGGGAGATGCCGCAGTTCGAGGACCTGCCCATCATCTCCCTCACGGCCAAGGCCATGCAGGGTGACCGGGAGCGCAGCCTCGCGGCGGGAGCCACGGACTACGTGACCAAGCCGGTGGACCTGGACCACCTCCTGGACGTCATGCGTCGGTGGCTCACGGCGGGCCCGGAGGAGACCAGGGCCGGTGCCGCGGGCGACGATCTCAGGGCCGGTGGGACGGCCGGGTCGCCGTCCGGGCACAATGGCGCCACGGGCCCCGACGACCACAGTGACACCAGGGATAACCACGACGCGAGCGGGGACACCGACAGCACCGGTACCGCCCCGACCGAAGACTCGGAGTAGCCAGCAGTGACTCAGAAGGCCAACATCCTTCTCGTCGACGACCGCGACGAGAACCTCATCGCGTTGGAGGCGGCCCTCACGTCCCTCGACCAGAACCTGGTCCGGGCCAACTCCGGTGAGGAGGCGCTGAAGCACCTTCTGGGCACCGACTTCGCGGTCATCCTGCTCGACGTGATCATGCCGGGCATGGACGGGTACGAGACCGCCGCGCACATCAAGCAGCGCGAGAAGACCAAGGACGTGCCGATCATCTTCCTGACCGCCCAGGAAGTCGATCGGCACCAGGTCTTCCGCGGCTACTCGTCACGCGCGGTGGACTTCCTGATCAAACCGTTCGACCCGTGGGTGCTGCGCTCCAAGGTCGAGGTGTTCGTGGAGCTGCACCAGCTCAAGGCACAGATGCGCGAACAGGCCAGGTCGCTCCAGCGGGTCCTCAACCAGGAGACCGGCGAACCCGGCCGGGTCCTGGCCGAACAGCTCGCCCAGCGCTCCCGCCAGGTCCAGACCGACCTCGCCGCCCTGCGCGAGCACATCGTCGACAACTACCAGGAGGTCGACCAGCCGCTCGTGGACGCCGTCCGCAGGGTCGACCGGTCGGCCTCACGGCTGTCCACCCTGGTGGACACACTGCACGGGCCGGAGTAGAAGCACTTCTTTGCATCTCCGCTTCGCTTCGATGCGTGTTCGGGCGCCTAAGAAGCCAGGGATTCTTCATCCTCGTCTGTGCCTGGCTCGTTCCTCGCTGGCGGCTTGACTCGTCTTGCAGAACCCTGGCGGCGCCCGAACGGGCACCCCCCCTGTGGTGGAGGAGTGCGGGCGGGACTCACGCCCACCCACAGTCGGGAGTCCCGCTCAGGGCCCGAGGCCACAAGGGGGGTGTTTTGGTTCGGGCGCCGGCAGGGTTCTGGAGGTGCCGGAGGTGGGATTGCGAGGGACGAGCCATCACACCGTAGGTGCCGAAGGTTCCTGCCTTTCGGGGCGCCCGGACACGCATCGAAGCGAAGCGGAGATGCACAACAAGCACAGCCAACACCTCTAGCGGGCCGGGAGAGCCAGCCCGATGTGCTCGCCGATCTCCTCGATGAGTCCGAGGTCGGCGAGGCGGAAGCTGCCCCGGTTGCTGCGTCGGATCAGGGTGAGGGCTCCGCGTACGCCACGGCTGCCCCTCAGGGGGACGGACAGCAGCGAACCCGCGCCCAGGGCCGACAGGAGGGGCGCGCCGCTCCCCGAGTGGCCCAGGACCGTCTCGTCCTCGATCAGGGGGAAGAGCAGGGACTGGCCCCGGCCCAGCACCTCGCCGGGGATGTCGGAGTCGCCGGGGGTGAGCCCCGCGACCTCCTCGCGCTGCCCCTCGGGGGCGTCGGCGGGGCCGACCACGGCCGCGCGGCGGGCCGCCCGTGGACCCTCGGGCAGGTCGCAGACGTCGATGATCACCCAGTCGGCGTACGAGTCGGCCAGGAGGTCGGCGGCGTCCGTCAGGGCCAGGTCCCGGGTCGGGGTGGTGCCGCGCAGCAGCAGCCGGGTCATCCGGGTGAGCACGTCCAGCCGCCGCGCGGCCAGAACGACCACCTGGTCCTCGACCTCGGACTCCAGGGGGGCGGGGCCCTCCTCCTCGGTCCCGCTCATGGGCGGTGACATCGCCACCAGCACCAGCGGCTGCGCCTCGGTGGGCAGCTCCAGGCGGGTGAGAGTCAGGTGCACGTCCTCCGCCCAGCCGCGTTGGGCCAGCCTCGACTCCAGGTGCGCCGGACCGTCCCCGCGCAGGACGGCGGCCAGCCAGGACTGCATGGCGGCCCGCTTGCGCAGGTCCACGAAGTGCGTGAAGGGCTTGCCGGTGAGGTAGCCGGGGGCACTGCCCAGCTGGGTGGCCCCGGCCCCGTTGATCCTGCGGACGTAGCCGTCGTGGTCGAGCAGCACCACGGGCACGCTGAGCTCGTTGAACACCGCGCGCAGCAGGGCGCGGTCGCCCTCGTCGGCAGGTCTGCGTGGCTCGGGGGGTTCGCTGTGCGACCGGGCCAGTTCCGACCCGGCGGACTCCAGCAGGCGTTCGGCGTACTCCAGCTCGGCCAGGGCGGCCTCGGCGGTGCCCCGGGCGTCGTCGGGGTACATGGCGTGCGTACTGCGCAGGGCGCTGATGCGCTCACTCAGAGCGGCGATCTCCCGTTGCAGTCTGGCGAGTTTCTCCGGCACGCACGATCTCCCGGTCATCGTCGAGGACGTCCCGCCGGCGACGGGCCCGAACACCCGGCCGGTCCGGTCGAGGGTCCCCCGAAGGTTACCTTTGGAGAGGGGAGCCGGGAATCGTCGGAGGAGGTTCGGACTGTGTGGATCGAACACCTCGCCCGTGACATCGGTGCGTTGGGGCAGGAGGAGCACACCACCCTCGAACGCGCCCTGGACCAGATGAGCCGGGCCGCCTCCCTCGGGGTGCCCGGCTGCTCGGCCGCGCTCGTGGTGGTCTGGCGCGAGGTGGTGGGCCGGGACGGCTCCATCCGGCACGTGGTCACCGACTACGGCGCCTCGCACTCCGACCTCGCGGAGGCCCTGGAACACCAGTACACGACCGACCAGGGCCCCACCGTGGAGGCGGTCCGGGAGATGACCCAGGTCCGCGTCGCGGATGTGCTGCGGGAACACCGCTGGCCCCGGTACACGAGCATGGCGGTCCAGTGCGGCGACCGCTCCTCCGTCACCCAGCCCAGCAAGCTGTCCGGGGACGACGGTGACGAGGACCGCATCCTCACGTTCGGCGTGCACTCCGGGCGCGCCGACGCCTTCGACGAGGAGGTTGTCTCCCAGCTCACCGCCCTGCTGGCCGAGCACGCGGCGATGGCCCTGAACACGGCCGACCGCCGGGCCGACGCCGCCCGCGAGTCCGCCCACATGCGCCGCGCGATGTCCGCGCGCACCGTGATCGACCAGGCGAAGGGCATCATCATGCACGCCCGGGGCTGTGACGCCGACACCGCCTTCGCGGCACTGCGGCAGGTCGCGCAGCGTAACCGGAAGAAGGTCGTGGACGTGGCCCGGGACCTCGTCGCGGAGAACACCGGACCGCAGAGGTCGCGCCGTCCGAGGCCAGACGGGCGCTGAGGCGGCGGGTTCGCCTACGTGTCGAGGTCACTCCGAGTCCCGAGCGTGACAGTGAGCCGTCATGATGAGGGTTCGGGGCCGTCGCGGTACGCGGTGGCGGTCGGTCCGCCCGGGGTGCGTCGAGCTCCCACGGTGCACGCGAACGACAAGGAGAACCGAGCGTGACGTCAGACATCTCGATCCGCCGCGAGGATGGCGTCGTCGTCGTGACACCCGTGGGGGAGATGGACGCGGTCACCTCGCCCGCGCTCGCGGAGGCTCTGGACGAGGTGCTGTCCGCACCCCTGCCCGTCGGTGTGGTGGTGGACCTGGCCAAGGTGGGCTTCTGCGACTCCCGCTGCATCGGGGTGCTGGTCTCGGCCTTCCGTCAGGCCCGTGACCTCGGGCTCGGACTCGTCGTCACCGAACCGCAGCAGCAGGTGAACCGCCTGTTCGTGATAGCCGGTATCGACCAGGTCATCCCGATCGACGCGAGCACGGACAACGCCGTGGACACGCTCAAGGGCTGACCCCGGCACTCCGGCCGCACCCCGTGCGGCCCGAGTCCGCGCGCGTCGGATCGACGAAGTGGAGCCGGGTCAGCGACCCCTCGCCGCTGCCGCAGATCTCCAGGAAGTCGCAGGTCTGCCGGGTGATCCACAGCCCGTAGCCGCGCGACCTGAGCGTGTCGGCCGGGCGGTATCCGGCGAGCGGATCGCTGAGGTCGCCGTGTTCGTCGAACACGTCGCACACCCACCGGTCCGGCGCCCGCCACAGGTGGACGCTGCCCTTGCCCGCGCCGTGTTCGAGCACGTTCGCCGCGAGCTCGTTCACCGCCACGACCATGCTGTCCACGCGGCTCGGAGGCAGACCGACCGCGCTCGCGAGCGACGCGATCTCCTCGCGCAGCCGGGGGAGCGACTGCCCGATCTCCAGGCGGTGCACCGGTCCCCGCACGGAGAGCGGTTCCGGCGCGAGCGGCCGCTGGCCGAAGGCCTCCGTTCCGCGGTACGCGGGGTTGGGTCGCGGGCCCGCCTCGCCCACGAGCGTCGGGTGCGTCGCCCGTATCGCGGCCCGCACCCCCGGCCCCAGGGAGCGCTCGTCGTGCACGCACAGCATCCGCATGCGCATCGGCGCCAACGCGGTGCTCAACACTGACTCCAGACGGTGCCACTCGCGCAGCTCCATCGTGGGTCCGTGGACGAGCGGCGCCAGTGGCGGCTCGGCCACGACGCTCACCTCTCCCGGGCCGTGGAGGAGGGCCAAGCGGTGCAGGGCGGCCAGAGTGCGCCCAGGGGCCTCGTAGAGGTCGTCCCTCCCGATGACCTCCACCCTGCCTCGCTCGTGCCGGTCGAGCCCGTTCAGGAGCGGGGTCGGGTCGGCGACGGAGAGCACGACGTGGGCGTCGGCGCGGACGGCGGATCGCAGCCGCTCCGACGCCACGTCGTGGAACCGTCTCTCATGGCGGAAGAGGAGTCCCTGGTGTTCGAAGGTCATCGGTGTGGGCGGACCGTTCAGTTGGGGGAACCGGACAGGAGGAGGTCCGCCTCATCCTCCTCGATCTCGTCGCGCGCGGCCAGCTGTGGACGGGAACGTTCGTAGGCGAGCTCCGTCTCGATGGCGATCCGCTGCCACGTGAACCGGGAACGGGCGCGGTCTACCGCGGCGATCCCGTAGGCGGTGCTCATGGTGGGCGTGTTCAGCACGGCGCGTACCGAGCGGGCGACCTCGTCGGGACGGCCGAAGCGCATCAGGACCCCGCTGGTGCGGTGCAGGACCGCCCCGGGGACCGCGCCGGTGGCGGTGGCCACCACGGGCAGTCCGCAGGCCATGGCCTCCAGGACCGCGCCGCCGTAGGGGTCGTAGGACGCGGCCGACACGAACACGTCGGCCGAGCGCAGCAGGCGCGGGAGCTCCTTGCGCTCCAGCGGACCGGTCAGGTGCACGCGGTCGTCCACGCCGAGCTCCTTGGCGAGCAGCTCGATCCCGCGGGCGTTCTCGTCCAGGGCGACCTCCTGGTCCTCGGCCGTGGAGACGAGCGCCAACTCGGCCTCGGGCAGGCGGACCATCGACTCGACCAGACGCCTGGCGCCCCCCGCCTCGGTCAGGGAGGTCACGGAGACCAGTCGGGCACGCTCCTCGCGGCGGGAGTGCCACGGCTCGGCGGAGGCGCTGCCCTCCACGCTGAAGTGGTCGGGGTCCACGCCGAACGGCACGACGCTCACGTGGTGGCGGGGCACGCGCAGGCGGGCCAGCTCCCCCTGCTGGTCGGTGGAGTTGACCAGCACGTGGTCGGCGCGCGCGGCGAGGATCGTCTCCATGCGGGCGCGGTCCGGCCGGTCGGGCAGGCCGGAGCGCTGCTCGCTGGCGTTGAGCGAGTGGAAGGTCTGGACGATCGGGGTCCCGCTCTGGTCCTTCTCGCTGTGCGCCTGGGCGTGCAGTGCGGCCAGACCGCTGGTCCAGCCGATGGCGTGCAGGACGTCGGGGACGTCCTCGTCGAGCACGGCGGCGAGCGCGGTGCCGAAGGCGCCGGTGTGCTCGGCGTGCTCGTCCTCCGAGAGCGGACGGGCGGGCCCCGCGTCGAGGTAGGCGACCGAGACGCCGCGCGCCATGCGGGTGCGGCCGTCGGGCTGGTCGGGGTCACTGCGGCGGACGTAGACGGTCACCCGGTGCCCGCGCTTGGCGAGCTGGCGGGACAGGGCACACAGGTGCAGGCTCGCGGGGCAGGCCGGTTCGCCCCGGTGAGCGGGGAGGGGATTGGCGTGTTCGGCGACCATGGCGATCTTCACTGGGCTTTGGACTCCTTGGACACCGCCGTGGTGTCCGTCGTGGATGGGCCCGGTGGGACTCCGGAGCGGGGAGTCGGAATCCTCCCGGGCGGGGCTTGCGCGGTGGGTCCGTCGCCGGCGGCCGCGGTGGCGCCGGTGCCGCCCGGGTACGGGGCGGCGGGACCGGGGGATCGTGGCGGACGGTTCAGCGGAGGACGCGTCCGGGATCGGGGCCCGGTGGAGGGGGATGGCGGGCGGCACGGAGCGCCGCGCGTACGCGGCGCGCACGGACGGTGGAGACCGGAGAGGAGAAGAGAGGAAGGGAAGTACGCATGAGACCACACCAAACGACCGTCGAAAGGGAGTTCGAGCCACCGGGGCACCTGAGGAGGTCAGGGCACCGCCCGGGGCGGTCGTGTGTGTCTGCGTCTTAGACACCCAACGGCTCCATTCTGCCAGACCCTCACGGAACCGACAACGTGGCGCCGATCGCCTTCGGGACGGCACGGGGTGCCCGGCGCGGGTCGGGGAGCCGTGGGACCGGACCCGTACGGGGCCTCTGGTCTGCGGGTTGGCCGAACCTGGCGGTGGGCCCTGTCGGGAGGTCCCCGGCACCGCTACTGTCAGACCCGAACCGAACGACGGCACCACACACGTCCCAGGATCAACCGCCACAACACTTTTGGCGGCGAAAACCGGTGCGGGAACTGCATATCCGGGTGTTTTCCGCCATGATGTACGCGGATTTTGACCGACTCCGGCGGTGGCTCGGTACGGTTACAGAATCCAGACGATGTACGGGACTCGACCAAGGCCCGGCGCCAGACGCCGGGCAACCGGCCACGGCCGATGAAACGGGAGGAAGGGCGTATGGGTGTCGCTGGTGGGGAAGTCATTGTCACGGCCCTCACGCACCGGGGCGCTATCCGCCCCGCCAACGAGGACTCCGTGGTCATGGGTGCTCTCACCGTCGCCAGCGCGAACATGACCTCCCCGGTCCGCTGCGTGCTGCCGGTGAGTGAACCGGTCATCCTCGCGGTCGCGGACGGGATCGGCGGCCAGGCCGCCGGAGAGATCGCCTCCGAGCACGCGGTGCACCGCATGGCCGAGATGGGGCCGCGCCTCAACGGCCCGGAGGAGATCGCCCAGCTCCTCACCAACATCGACGAGGAGATCAAGGACCACGCGCTTCAGCACACCGAGTTCTCCGGCATGGGGACCACGGTCGCCGGCGTCCTGCTCAACAGCGACGGCAACTTCTGGTTCAACGTGGGTGACTCCCGCACCTACCGTCTGGAGGGCCGCCACCTGCGCCAGCTCTCCGAGGACGACTCCCCGGCCCTCCCTCCCTCTGAGGACGGCCGCCCCGTCACCACCAACTTCATCACCCAGTCCCTGGGCGGCAGCTCCGGCGGGTCGATGGTCCCCCATGTGGGACGGGACGACGCCGCCGACCCCAGCGCCTGGCTCATGTGCAGCGACGGTCTGTCGGACCTGGTGCTGCCGGAGGAGATGGAGCGGATGATCGCGGAGGCGGGCAGCGACGAGGCCGCCGTGCACGCCCTGTGGCAGGCCGCCATGGAGGCCGGTGGCAAGGACAACATCAGCATCCTCCTGGCCAGGAGACGGTGACGGTCCGTTGACCGCCGGAGGGGCCCGCACGCCGAAGCGTGCGGGCCCCTCCGGCGTTCCGCTACTTCTGGGAGCCCTCACCGGAGCCGGGGCGGTTGCGCGAGCGCACGACCACGAGCACGACCGCGCCGATGGCCGCGACGGCCACGACCACGCCGGCCAGGACCATCAGCGGGGAGGTCCCGCCCTCCTCGGCCGCGGTCTCCTCCGTGGCGGGGGTCTCGTCGGCGGCCTCCTCGGGGGCCTCCTCCTCGGCGGCGGCCGGCTCCTCCTCGGTCTCCTCCGGGGCGGCGGCCGCGACGGCCTCCTCGGACAGCGAGAAGCTCAGGGTGTCCTGGATGGGGTGGCCGTCCGAGGAGACCACCCGGAACGAGAGGCCGTACTCGCCCGCCTCGGTGGGTGTCGCGAGGGCGACGGACACGTCGGTGCCGTCGAAGGTCAGCTCGCCTTCCTGGATCTCCGTGCCCTCGGGGCTGGTCACGACGATCGCGCTGCCGCTGCCACCCGCCATCGGGGCGTTGTTGAAGGTCAGCGTGACCTCCTCGGGGGCGGCGTCGAGGGCGGCGCCGTCCTCCGGGTCGGAGGCGATCAGCACGTCGTGGGCGAAGGCGGGGGCGGGAGCCAGCAGCAGCGCGGCGGCGAAGGGGGCGACCAGGGCCGCGGTACGGATTCTTCTCATGATCTTCTCTCAGACCGTTCGGGTGCGGTTCGCGCCCGGCGGGCACGGGTCGGGGACCGGTGCTCGTCCGGGATCTTCGGTGGGACCGCCTCGACCGCCGGAACCGGGGGGTTACGGGAGGGCCGGGCGGAACGCGGGCGAACCGGGAGGCCCGCGGGGGCCGTGCGTCGACGGCTCTGGGGGAGAGGGCGTCGGGGACGGGGGCGCGACGGGCGCGGCCCCGGACTCCACGGACGCCAGGTCGGGCAGGCGCGGCGGCCGCGGGAGGGCCCGGGCGACGGCGGTCACGAGGGACCAGAGCGCGGACTCGCCGTGGGCCAGCAGCGCGGAGGCGAGCAGGGCCGCCCACAGGTGGGCGAACAGCATGCCCGGCGCGAGGCCGAGGAAGGCGGATCCGTGCCCGGCGTGGTCGATCGGGACGACCCCGGGGCCGGACAGCTGGAGGATCAGGTGCAGGGCGACCTGTGCGAGGGCCATCACGGCGAAGATGTCGCCGAAGCCCCGCATGATCCGGGTGAACCGCCACAGGAGGCCGTACAGGAAGGCCGTGGCCAGGAGGAACCCCCAGGCTCCGGCGGGGTTGTCGGCCCCGATGTTGTGGCCCATCCAGGCAAGACCGGTGCACGCGCCGGCGAGGAGTGCCGTGCGCGTGAGTCGGAGCGTGCCGTGAGCGGGTCGCACGATAGTGAACCTAGGCCGTGCCACAGGGGCCCGCAAGACCTCCGGACGTGAGAACGCGCTCGAACGTCTCGGAGTGGGGCCCTCGGTGACGGCGACGAGCCGCCGGACGCGAACCCTCGCGTCCGGCGGCTCCGCCTTCCACCTAGCTCGCCGGAACCAGCTCGCGGCGCATGTAGCGACGCTGCTCGGGGGTGGTGCCACCCCAGACTCCGTGAGCCTCTCCGGCGCGCAGGGCCCACCGCAGACATTCCGGGCGAACAGTACAGCTGCGGCAGACGGCCAGGGCGCGCTCCGTGTCGGTGCGGCCGATCCCGGTGCTGCTCACCGGGAAGAAGATCTCGGGGTCGTACGAACGGCAGTTCCCCTGCTCGACCCAGTCCTCGCTGTCGTGGTACAGGCGGTTCACGGACGCCTCCGATCCCTGGTCAGTGGTTCCCGCCGTGTTCCTACGGCGGGGGCGACGAAGTTCGAGTCCGCACTGCCGTCCCGGGGGTGCCGGACCCGCGTGGGCTGCGGCTCAGCGGTGCGACTAATTGTAGTACTACATCAGGTCGTACTACACAGAGTCTGATGGAAAGTCGGGGATTCATCAAGGTCGTCCGACGGTGGCGCCGGTCTCCGTGCGTCCGATCGCGCCGGGGGCGCGGGGCCGTTTCGGCCCGACCCCGACGGTGGATTGTTCGGCGCGCGGGCCGAGGAAATTCCTGCGTACAGCTGGTTCCAGCGGGCGGCCCGCGTAACGTGTGACGTGCGGGGCGGCTCACTCAGGGCGATATGTCGCGAGCTTTCCACCGAATTGATGTGACTTAACGCACGCTTAATATTCCCCGTGGAGGCTCTATGTTTGACCCTGACGGTTGCCGACCGCCCGCCCGCGAGTCACCTCCCACCTCGCGCGACGCAGGTCCGCCCCAGGGGCCGAAGCCCCTGATAGACAGGGCGTGGACGGGGAGGACGGCCGCTACCCAGCGTCATCTGGGAACCCCGTCCCATGCGGAATCAAGCTGCTAAATAAACAAGCCCTACCCATTGGTAATCCTCCCAAACATCTGGGCGGAATCTCGCTGAAACTCCTTTGACCTTCTTTCGCTAAGTTCGATCGACGTGCCACATCAACGAACGAACCTCCAAGCACGCGACCGAATCGAAGGTGGGGCTGTGAGCTCCGAGACCACGGAGGCCGCGGGCCGTGAGGTCGTGCGCCTCGCGCACCCCTCCCCGGAGGACGGGCCGCACATGTGGCGGTTGGCCGGCGACACGGGGATGGACGTCAACTCCCCGTACGCCTACACGCTCTGGTGCCGGGACTTCGCCACGACCAGCGTCGTGGCCCGGGACGCCGACGGCCGGATGGCGGCCTACGTCACCGGCTACGTCCGTCCCGACAGCCCGGACACGTACTTCCTCTGGCAGGTGGCCGTCGGCTCCGAGTACCGGGGTCAGCGACTGGCCCGCCGGATGCTCGACTTCATCGGCGAGCGCCTCGTCGACCAGGGCCTGCGCTACCTCGAAGCGACCGTCACCCCCGACAACGAGGCCTCCCGGGCCCTCTTCTCCTCGTTCGCGCGGAGCCTGGGCGCCGAGGCCGTGTGGAGCCCGCTCTTCGGCGCGGAGCACTTCCCCAAGGACGGAGAAGGACCCCACGACCCCGAGGACCTCGTGCGCATCGGTCCCATCGGCGCGCACTCCGACACCGACTGACCGTCCGCTCCGGATCGAACGCGATCCCCACCCGCCCCTCGTCTCAGCCCTGAGCCCACGAAGTTGGGGAAAGGAACCAAGGAACATCACGATGGAGACCTTCCAGCGCCTCGAGTCCGAAGTCCGCGGATACTGCCGGAACTGGCCTGTCGTCTTCGACAAGGCGGTCGGCAGCCACGTCCACGACGAGTCCGGCCGCCCGTACCTGGACTTCTTCGCCGGGGCCGGATCGCTCAACTACGGGCACAACAACCCCGAGCTGAAGTCCTCGCTCATCGAGTACCTGACCGACGACAGGATCGTCCACAGCCTCGACGCGTACAGCGTGGCCAAACGCGAGTTCCTGAAGACCTTCGACGACGTCATCCTCACGCCCCGGAACCTGGACTACAAGGTCCAGTTCCCCGGCCCGGCGGGGAACAACGCGGTCGAGGCCGCGCTCAAGCTGGCTCGTAAGTACACCGGCCGCCAGACCATCATCAACTTCACCAACGGCTTCCACGGCATGACCCTGGGCGCCCTGGCCGTCACCGGCAACTCCATGAAACGCGGCGGCGCCGGTGTGCCGCTCGACCACGTGGCCACCATGCCGTTCGACAACTACCTCGACGGGAAGACCCCGGACTTCCTGTGGCTGCGCTCCCTCCTTGAGGACAGCGGCAGCGGTCTGGACGCCCCGGCGGCCGTGATCGTCGAGGCGGTCCAGGGCGAGGGCGGCATCAACGTCGCCAGCGCCGAGTGGCTGCGCGGCCTCTCGGAGCTCTGCGAGGAGTACGGGATCCTGATGATCCTGGACGACATCCAGATGGGCTGCGGCCGCACCGGCAAGTTCTTCAGCTTCGAAGAGGCCGGCATCACCCCGGACATCGTCACCCTGTCCAAGTCCATCAGCGGCTACGGCCTGCCGATGGCGCTCACGCTGTTCAAGCGCGAGCTGGACGTCTGGGAGCCGGGCGAGCACAACGGCACCTTCCGCGGGTTCAACCCGGCCATGGTCACCGGCACCGAGGCGCTGCGCCGCTTCTGGTCCGACGACACCTTCGCCCAGGCCACCCTGGCCAAGGGCGAGCTTGTCGAGGCGCGCCTCGCGGAGATGGCCGCCGAGCACGCCGACTTCGGCGCCCACGTGCGCGGTCGCGGCCTGGCTCGCGGTCTGGCCTTCGACGCCGAGGGCGGCATCGCCAAGAAGGTCGCCGCCGGGTGCTTCGACCGCGGCCTGCTCCTGGAGACCTCCGGCCCCGAGGACGAGGTCGCCAAGCTCCTCCCGCCGCTCACCACGACGGAGGAGGAGCTCACCGCCGGTCTGGACATCATGGCCGACGCCGTCCGCGCGGCGGTCAAGGTTCCCCAGACCGCCTAGCGACACGCCGGGGCCGTTTCGGACCGGCGTGCCCACCGAATCGGGCGCGGGGCCGGCCAGTACCTCTACCCGGGGTGCCGGTCGGCCCCGTACCGTGTACCACCAGCGCATACAGCGCGCATCAGAGCGTGAAGGAGACACAAGTGATCGTTCGCAGTATGGACGAGGTCAACGACACCGACGCTGACATCAAGACCGAGAACTGGCGCAGCCGTCGGATCGTCCTGGCCAAGGAGAAGGTCGGCTTCTCCTTCCACGAGACCGTCCTGTACGCGGGCACCGAGTCGACGTTCTGGTACGCCAACCACATCGAGCTCGTGCACTGCATCGAGGGCGAGGCCGAGCTGACCAACGAGGAGACCGGGGAGAAGCACATCATCACCCCGGGCACCCTCTACCTGCTCAACGGCCACGAGAAGCACACGGTCCGCCCGAAGACCGACTTCCGCGTGCTCTGCGTCTTCAACCCCCCGGTCACCGGCCGTGAGGTCCACGACGAGAACGGCGTGTACCCGCTGGTCGTCGAGGAGGACGTCAACGCCTAGTCCGCAGGCGCGAAAAGCCCGCAGGGAGCGGGGTCCGGAGTTCCGGGCCCCGCTTTCACGTTCCCAGGGGTAGGAACCACTCGGTAACGGGCATAAGAACCCATAGTCACGAACCACAGGTGGCCAGCTCGGAGGAGGAGTGTCGTCGGGTCACCCGACGAACAGAGACTCATAACCAGTGCATAACGGACTATTCGTCTTCAGTTACTGCACCTCGGGCTCGGGGAGGGAGACCCCGTACCAGCGCCGTCGTCCCGAGCACCCGGGCAACGGTCACGACCGCGGCCATCGCGCCGCGGATGCGCCCACACGAGGCGCCCAAGCATTCCGAACGCGTGAGGCCTCGCCCCGTCCTTCGGGCGAAGGCTCCGCACCCGCGAGTTTTCGAGGAGCAGTCGTGAAGAATCAGGTACCAGCGCGTCGGCGGGGAACCTGGGGACGTCGAGACGCCTTCCGCCTGGCCGGAGCAGGTGCGGCGGTCGCGGGCCTCGCGGCGTGCAGTCGGGTCGACTCCGGGAGCGGCGGCCAGAACGCGGAGGGCCAGAGCACCCTGGAGCGCCTGCGCGAGCAGGGGTTCGTGGCGGTCGCCCTGGCCAACGAGGTGCCCTTCGGCTTCGTCGACTCCAGCGGCAACCCGGCGGGACAGTCGCCCGCGGTGGCCAAGGCGGTCTTCGAGGAGCTGGGCGTCCCCGAGATCCAGGCGTCGGCCACCTCCTGGGACGGTCTGATCCCCGGACTCCAGGCCAACCGCTACGACGTCATCGCGGCCGGTGTGTTCATCACACCCGAACGCTGCCAGGAGGTCGCGTTCAGCGAGCCCACCGCGACGTCTCCCGAAGCGTTCCTGGTGGCGAAGGACAACCCGGAGAAGATCCAGCACTTCGAGGACTTCGTCAAGAACCCGGACCTCAAGCTGGCCGTGCTCAACGGGTCGGTCGAGCAGACCTACGCCGAGTACTTCGAGGTCCCCTCGGGGCAGCTCGAACTCATCCCCGACCAGACCCGCGGCTTCGAGCTGCTGGAGAGCGGCCGCGTGGACGCGGTGTCCATGCTCGCCGTGTCCCACTCCTACCTGCTCATCGAGCGGAACATGGAGGACCAGTACACCGTGTCCGACCCCTTCTACCCGGTGATGGACGGGAACGAGGAGAAGGGCTGGGGCGGGCTGTGCGTCCGTCCCGAGGACGAGGAGCTCCTCTCGGAGATCAACCGCGTCGTCGCCGAGTTCACTGAGAGCGGTCGCCTGCTCGAACTCGGAGAGGAGTGGGGGTTCACCGAGGACGACCTGCCCGACGGGACCACCACCGCCGCGCTCTGTGAGGGCTGATTCCGCGTGGAGTTCCTGATCGCACAGTGGCCGCGTTTCCTCGACGGAACGCTGCTCACGATCCAGCTCACGCTCGGCGGCATCGTCCTGGCCTTTGTGCTGGCGATGACGTTCGGCGTCATGGGCACGATGCGGCACTGGCTGCCGCGTGCCGTCGCCACGGTGTACGTGGAGGTGTTCCGCGGCATCGCGGCGCTGGTCGTCATGTACTGGCTGATCTACGCCCTGCCCCTGCTGAGCGGTTTCCAGCTGGAGGACATGTTCGCCGCGATCCTCGCGCTGGGCCTCAACCTCGGCGCCTACGGGGCCGAGGTGGTGCGCTCCTCGATCAACGCGGTGCCCCGGGCACAGGTCGAGGCGACCGTCGCCCTGAACATGTCCTGGGCGCAGCGCATGCGCCTGGTGGTCCTGCCGCAGGCGTGGGCGCAGATGCTCCCCACGTTCGGCAACCTGGTCGTGGAGCTCATGAAGGCCACCGCCGTGGTCTACCTGGTCTCCATGCACGACCTCTCGTGGATCGCCGACGACCTGCGCCGCCTCTCGGGTGAGACCATCCCGGTCTTCCTGGTGGCCTTCGCGCTCTACTACCTGATCGCCCAGGTCCTCATCTTCGGTGTGCGGCTCCTCGAACGGCGGGCCAACCGCAGGCTGGGCCGCGTCCCGCCGTCCGGCGGAGGGATCCTCGGGCTCCTGCGACCCCCGACAGTCGGTACGAAGGTGGGGGTGGCCAAGTGAACGGCCTCATGGAGTTCGTGAACGGCCTGTGGGACTTCCAGTACACCGGCCAGGTCCTGCCCGACCTGTTCAGCGGCCTGCTGGTCACCATCCAGGCGACGGTGATCGGCTACGCCATCGCCCTGACCCTGGGCCTGCTCATCGCGGTGGTCCGGCGGGTGCCGGTCTTCGGCACCCTCGTGCACTTCCTGATGGAGTTCATCCGGACGACGCCGCTGGTCATCCAGTTGGTGTTCGTCTTCGCACTGTCCCCCGCCAACATCTCGGTGTTCACGATCGGCGTCGTCGTCATCGGCGTCCACTACGCGGCCTACACCGCGGAGGTGTACCGCTCGGGCATCGAGGGCGTGGCCAAGGGCCAGTGGGAGGCGTCCCGGGCGCTGAGCCTGCCGACCTCGCGGACCTGGACGGCGATCGTGCTGCCCCAGGCCATCCGCAGGGTCATCCCGGCGCTGGGCAACTACCTCATCGCGATGTTCAAGGACACGCCCCTGCTCTTCGCGATCGGAGTCGTCGAGCTGCTGGCCGTGGCCCAGCAGGTCGGCAGCAAGGACTTCCGCTACGTGGAGACGTTCACCATGGTCGGGTTCCTCTTCCTCCTGGTGAGCATCCCGTCCGCGATTGTGATTCGACGACTGGAGAAGCGATATGTCGCCGTCTGATACCCCTGAGAACACGACGGCGCCGGGTGTCGGAGACAGCGCCGCCGACGGACCGCTGATCGTCTTCGACCAGGTGGTGAAGCGCTTCGGCGACCTCACCGTCCTCGACCACCTCGACTTCGACGTGGCCGCCGGGGAGCGCGTCACCCTGATCGGGCCGAGCGGCTCGGGCAAGACCACCATCCTGCGCCTGCTCATGACGCTGGAGAAGGTCACCGAGGGGCGCATCGACATCGGCGGGGAGCCGTTCAGCCACATGCCCAAGGGCAGCGGCCTGGCCCCGGCCAGCGAGAGCTACCTGCGGCAGCGCCGCAAGAGCATCGGCATGGTGTTCCAGCAGTTCAACCTGTTCCCCAACATGACGGTGCGCAAGAACGTCATGGAGGCGCCGGTCCACGTCCTCGGCCTGTCCAAGGACGAGGCCAGCGCCCGGGCGGAGGAACTGCTGGACCTGGTGGGCCTGGGCGACAAGGTCGACGCCCACCCGACCCAGCTGTCCGGCGGCCAGCAGCAGCGCGTGGCGATCGCCCGCGCCCTGGCGATGCGTCCGGAGATCCTCCTGCTGGACGAGGTCACCTCCGCCCTGGACCCGGAGCTGGTGGCCGGTGTGCTGGACGTGCTGCGCGAGGTGGCCGAGACCACCGACATCACGATGCTGTGCGTCACCCACGAGATGGGCTTCGCGCGGGACGTGTCCCACCGGGTCCTCATGTTCGACCAGGGCCGGATCGCCGAGGCGGGGCACCCGGACCAGATCTTCGGGGACCCCCAGGAGGAACGGACCAAGACCTTCCTCAAGTCGGTCCTGGAGAACGGACACTAGGAAGGGCCCCGAGAGCGGGGCGGGCCGCGCCCGCCCCGCTCCGACGTCCCTCTCGCCCGACCCGGGCGCCCGACCGGGTCGCCTACTCGGCCACCAGGACGAAGAAGAGGAACCCGAGGAACCGGGTGTGCCCGTGGCGGAACTCGGGCCGCAGGTGGTCGGGGGTGTCCTCCGCGACGGCCGGTTCGTCGATGTCCGCGACGCGGAACCCGGACCGGGTGAAGTCCCTGACCATGGAGTACAGCGGGCGGTGCCAGACGTTCAGGACGGCCCTGCTCTCCCGGAACTCGACCTCCGCGAGCCAGGGGGCGACCGTGAAGTAGTCGGTGCCCGGCCGCAGGAGCACGTGGGCCGTGGGGTGGTCCACGGAGACGAGGAGACGTCCCCCCGGTCGCAGGACCCGGCGCAGCTCCCGAAGCGGCCCCTCCCACTCCCTGAGGTAGTGCAACGACAGGGACGCGACCACGTCGTCGAACGCGCCGTCGGAGTACGGGAGCGGCCGCGCGAGGTCGTGCACGCGCAGGTCGGCGTCGTCCCCGAGGCGCTTCCTGGCCAGCCCGACCATCTCCGCGCTGACGTCGAACCCGGTCACCACGGCGCCCCGGTCGCGGAGTTCCAGGGAGAGGGGGCCGGAGCCGCAGCCCGCGTCCAGGACGCGGCGGCCGCCGACGTCACCCGCGAGGTCCAGCATGGCGGGGCGTTCGTAGTGGGCGTTCATGAGGTTGGAGTCGTTCTCGGCCGAGTACGCCTCGGCGAAGGCGTCGTAGTCGGCGTGGGTCACGGGGGGTTCCCTTCCTGGTTCACCGCGCGTGTCGGGACGGCGGTGACAACGGGGTAACGACATACCGTAGTCATTAAGTCGCTTTTAGTTTTCCCTGGTGCAGAATGTGTGTTCTGAGACAGGGGGGACACTTGTGACCATGGTGCGAAGATGGGGGCTCGCCTGGGCCGTCGCCCTCGCCGTAGTCCTGATCGTCGGGCCGACGCTCGTCCGCCCGGCGATGCGGGACGACGTCGGTGGGTCGTCCGTGCTGTTCCTGATCTCCTGGATGCCGATGGTGATCGGCATGGTCATCGCCTGGGGGCTGGTCCGGGCGTTCGGGCGGCGGGACGAGCTCGACCGGCGGATCGCCGCAGCCATGGACGGGCACCCCGTCTACCGCGAACTGGGCTGGATGGCCCTCCTCCTCGTCGGTCTGGTCCTGTCGATGGTCATGCTGTCGTGGATCTTCACCGTCTACGGGGAGCAGACCGGCGTCTCCCCGGACCTCGCGATGTCCGTCGCGCTGGTCTCGCGACTGCTGTTCCTGTTCGCCGTCCCGCTGCTCATCCTGGACCGCTCGGGGCTGACCGTCGACGGCAAGGGTACGGCCATGCCCTCGATCGCCCTGAAGGTGAGCGAACCCTGGCGCTGGCTCGGTCTGGTGCCCGTGGTCGTCTCCGTGCTGCTGATCGGGTTCCTGATCACGCCGCACATCGGGCTGCCCCCGCCCTCGCTCACCCTGTACGCCATGCTGGTCGCCTTCACCGTCATCGCCCTCTGCGAGGAGATCTTCTTCCGGGGAATGATGCAGAGCCGTCTGGAACTGATCCTGGGTCGCTGGGGCGGCATCGTGCTGACCTCGGTGGTGTTCGCGATGACCTACGCGTTCATCCAGCCCTACGACGCCGTCTCCCAGCTGCCCGGGATCGACTTCGTGCACGACACCGGCATGGCCCTGCTCACCTACGGCGCCGCGGGGCTGTTCTACGGCTACCTGTGGGCCTGCTTCCGTAACACCTGGCTCAACATCCTCATGCGCGTCTCGATGTTCCTGCTCATTCTGCCGCCCGACCTCCAGATCGGCATCAACCAGTAGCAGCACCGCTCCGCCAGCCCACGTCCCACCAGGTCAGGTGGGGCGTGTGGTCGCGTCATGAGGGAAATCTTGCCCGGTGTCCAGGGACACGGGCCGCGATGTGGGTACAGATGCTCCATAGCAGTCGCGTTGCGGTCATTCTCCCCTCACGGGGCGGTCACCGTGTGGTCATGAAAAAGGGGGAGTCTGCCCACTGTGAGCACGGAATCAGCGCCAACGCCAGCGGGGCCCGCCGCCGACCTTCCCGCCGACAGGTTCATGGACCGGGAGGAGGGGTGGCTCCGCTTCAACCAGCGGGTCCTCGAACTCGCGGAGGACGAGGACATCCCGCTGCTCGAACGGACGCGGTTCCTCGCGATCTTCTCCAGCAACCTCGACGAGTTCTTCATGGTGCGCGTGGCCGGGCTCAAACGACGGCTGGCCACCGGCTTGTCCGTCGCCTCGCCCAGCGGACACCACCCCAGGGACCTGCTGGAGCGCATCTCCCTGTTCACGCACGACCAGATCCTGCGTCTGACCGCCTGCTTCGAGGACAGCGTCGCCCCCGCCCTGGCCCGGGAGGGCATCAGCATCGTCCGGTGGAGCGAACTGGACGACCGCGAACGCGAGTACCTGCACGGCTACTTCCGCCGCTCCATCTACCCCCTGGTGACACCCTTCGCGGTCGACTCCGCGCACCCCTTCCCCTACATCTCGGGCCGCTCGCTCAACCTCGCCGTCACGGTGCGCGACACCAGCGACGACCGGCACATGTTCGCCCGCGTCAAGGTGCCCAGCGCCCTGCCCCGCTTCATCGAGCTCACCACCCACGGCGGCGGCCGCTTCCTCCCGGTCGAGGACATCATCGCCGCGCACCTGCCCCAGCTCTTCGAGGGCATGCGGGTGGTCGAGCACCACGCCTTCCGGGTCACCCGCAACGCCGACCTGGAGGTCGACGAGGACGAGACCGACGACCTCGTCCAGTCCCTGGAGAACGAACTCCTGCGTCGACGCTTCGGTCCCCTCGTGCGCCTGGAGGTCGAAGAGACCATCAGCGACGAGGTGCTGTCGATCCTCAGCCAGCAGCTCGGCGCCGAGGCCGAGGAGGTCTACCGGGTCCCCGGCCCGCTCAACCTCGCCGGACTCGCGCAGATCGCGGACACCGACCGCCCCGACCTGCGCTACCCGCCCATGGTCCCGGTCGAACCGCGTGCCCTCACCTCCGGCGACCTCTTCGCGACCATCCGCGAACGCGAGGTCCTGGTCCACCACCCCTACGAGTCCTTCGCCACCACCACCGAACGGTTCCTCGCCCTGGCCTCCACCGACCCCCAGGTCGTGGCCATCAAGCAGACCCTCTACCGCACCAGCGGCGACTCACCCATCGTCGAGTCGCTCATCGAGGCGGCCCGGGAGGGCAAGGAGGTCGTGGTGCTGGTCGAGGTCAAGGCCCGCTTCGACGAACAGAACAACATCCAGTGGGCCCGCAAACTGGAGGAGGCGGGCTGCCACGTCGTCTACGGGGTCGTGGGGCTCAAGACCCACTGCAAGCTGTCCATGGTCATCCGCCAGGACGACGACGGCCTGCTCCGCCGCTACTGCCACGTCGGCACCGGCAACTACAACCCGAGCACCGCCCGGATCTACGAGGACTTCGGCCTGTTCAGCGCCGCCGCGGAGGTGGGCGAGGACGTCAGTGACCTCTTCAACAGCCTCACCGGGTTCTCCCGCAAGAAGCACTACCGCAGGCTGCTCGTGGCCCCCGCCGCCCTGCGCCAGGGACTGCTCCGGCAGATCGAGACCGAGGTGGCGAACAGTCTCAAGGGCGAGCCCGCCCACATCCGGATCAAGGTGAACTCCCTCGTCGACGAGGAGATCATCGACGCCCTGTACCGCGCCTCGCAGGCCGGGGTGGACGTCGACCTGTGGGTGCGCGGCAGCTGCGTCCTGCGCGCCGGGGTGCCGGGCCTGTCCGAGAACATCCGGGTGCGCAGCATCCTGGGCCGCTTCCTCGAACACTCCAGGGTGTTCGTCTTCGCCAACGGCTGGCGCCCCCAGGTGTGGATCGGCAGCGCCGACCTCATGCCCCGCAACCTCGACCGGCGCGTGGAGGCGCTGGTCCGGATCGCGGACCCGGAGCAGTGCCGCCGACTGGTGGGCATCATGGACCTGGCGATGTCCGACAGCACCTCCTCGTGGCGGCTCGAACCCGACGGCTCGTGGAAACGGGTCACCCACGACGAGGAGGGCCAACCGCTGGTCGACCTCCAGGACACCCTGCGAGGCGACCGGCACCTGAGAGTGGTGGACGGGTGAACACCCACGAGTACGGGGCCGGTCACGGGGGCCCCGAGGCGGTACCCCCGCGCACGAACGACCCCGAGATCCGCATGACCAGCGCCTTCCCTCCGCGCGACACCGCGGTGGGCGGCTACCTGGAGCCCATCCGCGCGGGTGGGGCCGTGCTCTGGCGCGACGGCCCCGCCGGCCGGGAGGTCGTCCTCATCCGGCGCCCGGACCGGGGCGACTGGACCCTGCCCAAGGGCAAGCTCAAGAACGGCGAGCACCCCATCATCGGCGCCGTCCGCGAGGTCGAGGAGGAGACCGGCCTGACCCCCGTCATGGGGCGCCGCCTCCCGCCGCAGCGCTACCTCAAGGACGGCTGGCCCAAGCAGGTCGAGTGGTGGGCGGCCACCCCGGCGCAGCCGGGCGGGGTGATCGACTACGAACCCAACGAGGAGGTGGAGACGGTCGAGTGGGTCGCCGTCGAGGAGGCCCGCACCCGCCTCACCTACGACCACGACGTCCAGGTGATCGACAACTTCCGGGTCGGGCCCGCCCGGACCTTCCCGGTCATCCTGCTGCGCCACCTGTCGGCGGGGGAGAAGCGCTCCTGGAACGACAGCGACCTGCTGCGACCGCTCGACGCGACCGGCCGCGCCGACGCCCTGGCCCTGCCCCGGGTGCTCGGCGCCTACGGGAGCCTGCGCGCGGTGTCCTCGTCGGCGGCCCGCTGCACGGAGTCCCTGCTCCCGCTGACGGTCGAGTGCGACGTCCCCCTGAGGACCGAGCGCGCCCTCACGGTGGGGAGCGAGGTCGGGGGATACGACGTGGAGGAGGCCCGGGAGGTCATCGGGCGCGTCCTGGACGAGCGACGGCCGACGGTCGTGTGCACCCACGGTGAACTGGTCCCGCACCTGCTCACCGAGGCCCTGACCCGGCTGGGCGCGCCACTGTCGCAGCAGCGCGGCCTGCGCAAGGGCTCGTTCTGGGTGGTGCACGTCTCCTCGGAGGGGGAGCTGGCCGGGGTCGAGCGGCACGAGGTGCGCGAGTGAACCCCGCCCGACAGCCCCGGTGGGGGAGTGGTCCGCGACGGTGACATGATTCCGTCATGCCCAAACACATGGTGGCCCGGAGCGTCGTCGTCGACGCCCCGGCCAAGCGGATCTTCGACCTCGTCGCCACACCGTCCCAGCACGCCGTGATCGACGGTTCCGGCACCGTCCAGGGCGCGCAGCACGGCCCGGAGCGGCTGGAACTGGGCTCCGAGTTCGGCATGGACATGAAGATGCTCGGCCTCCCCTACCGGATGACCAACCGCGTGGTGGAGTTCGAGGAGGGGCGGCTCATCGCCTGGAAGCACGTGGGCTCGCACCGCTGGCGCTACGAGCTCCGCGAACTGCCCGAGGGCGGGACCCTCGTCACCGAGACCTTCGACTACTCGCGGGGCCAGACCGCCTTCCACGTCCTGAGCGGATCCCCCGCGCGCAACGCCAGGGGGATCGTCCGGACTCTGGAGCGGCTGAAGGCGGTGGCCGAGGCCGAGGAGGTCTGACGGCGGTCGCCCCCCGGGCCGGTCCGGCCGTTCGAGCAGTTCACCGAAGCCCGGACCGGCACCCCGTTTCGGTCCGGCCGGTGCTCGACCGACACACACGGCACTCTCCGAAATGCCCTAAAGTTCGGCAAGGGCCGCGTTCCCCCGCGCCTCCCAGCCGCCGCGGCGCCGGGTGAGCGGGCCCGCTGACAGGAGTTCCGGTGGCGGGCGCGCACCGGTCGATGCGGGAAGTCGGGAGACCAGTGGTGGGAACGAGCTTGGGCGACGTGTGGCAGGACGTGGTGACCGGCCAGCCCGATCCGGAACAGTGGATCATCGTCACGGCCGCCGTGGTGGCTTTGGCGGCCGTGCTGCTGGGCCCGCCCTGGCGCGTGGCCCGTAACGTCGTCACCATCGCCCACGAGGGCGGGCACGCGCTCGTGGCCCTGCTCAGCGGACGTCAGCTGACCGGGATCCGGCTGCACTCGGACACGTCCGGGGTGACGGTCTCCCGGGGCAGGCCCACCGGCATCGGCATGATCCTCACGGTCTTCGCGGGCTACGTCGCCCCGAGCGTGATCGGCCTGCTCGGCATCATGATGCTGAAGGCGGGCTACATCACCGCGCTGCTGTGGCTGAGCATCGTCGTGCTCGCCGCCATGCTGCTCATGATCCGCAACTTCTACGGCGTGCTGTCGATCGTCGTCACCGGAGCGGTGGTCTTCGGCGTCAGCTGGTTCACCCCGGACGAGGTCCAGGGGGCCTTCGCCTACCTGTTCATCTGGTTCCTGCTGTTCGCCGGGGTGCGCCCGGTCATCGAGCTCCAGTCGCAGCGCGTGCGCAACCCCTCCCCGCACTCCGACGCGGACCAGCTGGCCCGGCTCACCGGACTGCCGGGCACCCTGTGGGTCGGAGTGTTCCTGCTGGTGAACGTCGCCGTCACCCTTCTGGGCGTGTGGCTGCTGTTCTTCTGACCGGAGGACACCGGCCCCACACACGAAGACAGGCCCCGCGTCCTGACGCGGGGCCTTCGTGGTGCCCGGAGGCGGGTGCGGCTACTGGGCGGTCTGCGGGGCGCTGAGCGCCAGGGCGACCGAGGCGAACACCGGGATACGGGTGTCCAGCGAGGTGACGCGCAGGGTCTGCATGACGCGCGGCACCGGAGCGGCGATCACCAGGAGGGCCTGCTGTTCCTTGGCGGCCTTGTGAGCGCGGATCAGCACGCGCAGCCCACTGGAGTCGATGAACCGCAGGTCGGCGCAGTCCAGCACGACGCGACCGAAGGGCTGCGTGGTCAGCGCCTCCGTGACCGCCTCCTGGAAGCGGTTCTCGGTGGCCATGTCGATCTCCCCGTCCAGGGCCAGGACTCGTCCGGCCTCGTGGAGGGTGGAGGAAATGATCAGGTCGGGCATGGCGACTCCGGCGTACTCGGGCCGTGCCCCACGGGTCGTCGAGGCAGGCCGCGCGTCTCCCCACCGGGGACGTGCGGTGACCGGTGCGATGGTTGCGTTACCGCGTGAGCCAAGCTGATGGTTCATCAAGTTCCTTGCGTGGTGCCCCGGGCTGCGAACCGGGGAGGAAACGCCTTTCTCGCCTGGTTTGCTCGGAAAAGCACGGCATCCCTACAACGCCTGGCCTGGGCCAGGCGTTCCTGGTGCCGTGTGTCATCGGTGTGACTTGCGTCGTGCGACGAGGGCGCGGTTCATGGTGTCCCCGTGCTCGGCCATCCTGCGGGAGCCGGCGGCCGGGCCGGGCCCTCCGCCAGTGAGAACCCGCCCGCGACGGCGGGCATTCCCCGGTGGGCCGCGGCGGGGACCGTGGCTGGGCCGGTGGTCCCCGGCGGACCCGACTCCTCCCGGCGCGCCGTCAGGGCGCTGGGACGCGTTGGCGTCGGGGCCGTCCAACCTCGGACTTTACCACAGGGCCGTGGCCGTTTCGTGACGGGAGCGACGCCAGGTCGTGCCCCCGCCGGTTGACCGCTACTCGGATTCCTGGTGTATGGGTCACGCCTTGGGGACGTAGGAGGTCTCCCTCGGGACCTCCGCGGGCTCCCGCTCCCGCTGCTGGAGCGCCCACACACACGCGGACAGCGTGAGCGGGACCGCCACGGTCAGCGCCAGCGCGGGGATGGCCACGCCGGAGTCGTTGGCCGCGAAGCCCACCAGGGCCGTCACCAGGGAACCCGTCAGACCGGCCCGGAGCGTCGGGGCGTACTCGTAGGCCCGCTGGAGCGCGCCGATCCGCCACTTCCCCGGCCGGTTGAGGACGGCGAACAGGAAGACCAGGGCCCCGGCGGCCAACAGGGTGAGGTGCCAGTTGCCAAGGGTGCCCAGCATGGCTCCCAGCTTGCGGGCCAGCACCGTCCCTGCGTCCCCGTTCAGCACCTGCTCCGCGAACGCGCCGAAGTGGCTGCGGTCCTCCACCGGCCGCAGGTAGTCCATCCAGGCGAGCAGGGAGATCGAGGTGACCGAGACCGCGCCCACCGCCGCCAGGCGCAGGGCGGTGATCCGCACCCCGGCGATCATCATCGTCGTCACCGCGAGGCCGGGGATCAGCGCGATCACGCCGCCGAAGTCCGTGCCCAGCCCCGGCCAGCCGATGATCAGCACCGAGGCGGTACCCACCAGCAGGGTCGTGACCACTGCGGCGCGCCGCCTGCCCCGCGATATCAGCGAGTGGGAGATGCCCGCGACCGCCATCAGCATGCCGGTCGCGAAGGTCGCGAAGGCGATGTTCCCTATCCCGTAGAAACGCCCCGCCACGATCGGTGAGTACCCGGTGGGCGAGTTCATCTGGAGGTGGGCGCCGAAGCAGAGGTCGAGGAAGAGCACGAGGGTGGTCGCGCCCGCCACCACCGTCATCGGTCCGAGGATCGTCCGGCGCCACGGTCCTGCCACCGCCAGCGCCACGACCAGGGCGTCCACGGCCAGAACCGAGGCCAGCAGCGCCAGCGGCGGGAGCTGCGTCGCCCACCACGGGATGAGGTTGGCCAGGTAGCTCGCCACGGGGAAGGCCGCGCCCGCCAGGGCCACGACCCGGGTCACCGACAGCACCACGGCCCGCTTGCCGCGCTCGCCCCAGGAGTACCGGTGCATGGCGTAGGCCGCCGCCGCGTAGATGAGCAGCTGGATGGCGACCAGCCCGCTGAAGAAGCCGGGGATCGCCGCGCCGACCACCACGGCGGCGGTGTTGAAGTCCACCAGGCGGACCACCGCCTCCTCCACGGGCTGGGGGCGGTCGGCGGTCTGCCACACCCGTCCGCCGGTGGGCACACCCGCGTCCAACCCCAGTTCGGCCAGCACCGTCACGGTGGTGTCGGTCAGAGCCACCAGCCCGGGGCGACGCGTCGACTCCGAGGCCAGGTAGGAGGCGGGACCGACCAGTCCCTGGTCGGTCACCTCCCCGGTGAGGGCGACGGTCAGCTGTGAGGGCCCGGTGTCCATGGAGACCCCGACCACCATCAGGGTGGCGCCGCCGGGCAGGTTCCCGATCAGAGCCGAGAGCCGAGAGTCGAGGGTCTCCAGGGTGTCCTCGCGGACCTGCTCGGGAACGTCCTCCGGGTTGGCCTCCTGCGGCTCGTCCCCGTCCTCGGAGTCGGCCGGGTAGAGGCTGGTGAGCTCGGGCAGCTCCACGGCCGCGAGGGAGACGCCACTCAGGCGCTCCTGGGAGAGGTCCCGCGCCGAGTCGACGTAGTGGTCCACCCGGCCCGACTCGTCGGCGGCGCCCAGGGCGGCCCCCGGCCCGGCGGCCAGGGTGAGACCGCCCTGGCCGCGCACGGTCTGCCCGAGCAGGCCCACGGGGGCGGCGAACACCGACCGCGCGTTCTGCTCCGCGAAGTCCCGGAACCCCGGGACGGTCGCGCCCGAACCGTCCACCACCGGCTCCGGCGCGGGCTCGCACACGGTGAAGCGCTCCCGGTCGGACAGGGAGCGCTGCCCCGCCGAGACGGAGAGCCAGCCGTCCGTGGGGCAGGTCCGGGAGTTGGCGGTGCGAATGGACACGTTGCCGATCGCCCCGGCCTCGGCCAGTTCCCACAGCGTGGGCGTGTGCTCGGGGGTGACGTCCTCCCAGAGCAGCCCCGGCACGCCCACCAGCACGACCGGGCCGCCGGGCGGGCCGGCGCGGCCAGGGTCGAGTTCGGGTGAGCCCGCGGAGCTCGCGGCGGCGGGGGCCGTGCAGATCAGGGCCGCCACCACCAGCAGGAGGGCGTACAGGCGCCCGCCGGGGCGTCGGCCGGGGTGCCCAGGCCGTTCTCGGGCACGCCCTCCGGTTGCACACCGTTCCGAGCGCAGGCCGAGCCGTCGACTCGGTGACATGGCGGTCCCCCCGATCGCGATCACCTCACTGGTCGCCCACCCTAGTGATCACACGCCTCTGAGCGGGGAAAACGGCGATTCCGGTCAGGGGCTCCGGAAGGGGGGATCCGGGGAGGTTCCGGGGCCGCCGCGGGGCCCCGGGGCCAGCCGAGTGCCGGGGCGCGAGTCCCGGGCCACAGGGCTCAGGGGGTGAGGCCCCACTCCTTCAGGGTGGCGTCGGCGTCGGGCAGCGGGCGCCCCCGGGTGACCTCACCGGGGGTGCGGCCGAACCTCGGCGCGGGGCCGGCCACGACCCGGTCGCCCTCCCGCACGAGCGCGCCACGGGCCCGGACGTGCGGGTGGTCGGGGGCCTCCGCCAGCGACAGGATCGGCGCCACGCAGGCGTCGGTCCCCTCGAAGACCGCACCCCACTCGTCGCGGTCGCGCGTGCGCAGCACCTCCGCGAAGCGTGCCCGAAGCCGGGGCCACCCCTCGGTGTCCCACTGCTCGGGCAGCTCCTCGCCGTCCAGCCCCGTCCCCGCGAGGAACGCGGCGTAGAACTGCGGCTCGATGCAGGCCACGGACAGGTGGCGGCCGTCGGCGCACTCGTAGACGTCGTACCAGGGCGCCCCTGTGTCCAGGTAGTTGGTGCCGCGTTCGTCGGTCCACGAACCCCGCGCGCGGTCCTCGTGCACCATCGACATCAGCAGGGAGCTGCCGTCCACCATCGCCGCGTCCACGACCTGGCCGAGTCCGGAGCCCCGCCGCTCCAGGAGGGCCGCCAGTACACCGGTGACCGCGAACATGGTGCCGCCAGCGAAGTCACCGAGCAGGTTGATCGGGGGGACCGGAGGCCCGTCCGCGCGTCCGATGGAGTGCAGGGCGCCGTTCACGGACACGTAGTTCATGTCGTGCCCGGCGGTGTGCGCCAGCGGTCCCTCCTGGCCCCAGCCGGTGACGCGCGCGTACACCAGGCCCGGGTTCAGCTCCAGGCAGTCGTCGGGGCCCAGGCCCAGCCGTTCCATCACGCCGGGGCGGAAGCCCTCCAGGAGGACGTCGGCGCGGGAGACGAGCTCGCGGGCGCGGGCGATCCCCTCCTCGGACTTGAGGTCGGCGCCGAGCACGGCGCGGCCCTCGCTCATGTGCGGTCCGGTGGCGCCGGAGGTCATGGCCTCGGCGGCCCCGGGGCGGTCGATCCGGATGACGCTGGCCCCCATGTCGGCGAGGAGCATCCCGGCCATCGGCGCCGGTCCGATGCCGGTGAACTCGATGACGCGGATTCCGTTGAGGGGTCCCATGGTGGTGCCTCCGGGGCGTGGGTCGGGAGAGGTGACTGTGGGGCGGGTGGTGCGTGGAACGGTGGGGCCGGAACGACGGCTGACGGGAACGGTGGGTTACTAGAACGGCGTTCGGTTCATTGTGCAGGCTACGCCGCCCCGACGCCAGGCCGTCGCGCGGGGCGGGGCCGGGAAAAGGAATAGGAGGAAATGCGCGATTTGCAGGGTAATGGTTTTCGGGCCATACAAAAAATCCTTGCTCGCCTGGTGTTAATGTGACCGTGTTCGGCCCTCGAAGGCCCCTCCACCACCGAGGACTCCCACCGACCACCCCTTGAAGAAGGGCTCGGAAGTCATGCCCAGAGAATTCGGGAAGAACGGATCCCAGCGCCGTTCCCGCAGGCGTCGGCGCCCCAGGGCGTCCCTTGTCCTCCCCCTGCCGGCCATGGCGGGCGTCGTCGCGATCGTCCTGGTCCTGGCGGGCGGGGGCGCCGCCCTGGCTGTTGAGAAGACCGTCCTGCTCGACGCCGACGGGCGGGAGCACGAGGTCAGCACCTTCGGGGACAGCGTCCAGGACGTCCTCGACTCCGCCGGGATCGAACTCGGTGAACACGACGTGGTCGCACCCTCCCCGGACACCGAGGTGACCGGCGGCGACCACGTGGTCGTCCGCTCGCCCCGTGAGATCACCCTCGACCTCGACGGCCACGAAGTCAGCCACAGGGTGCACGCCGCCACCCTCGACGAGGCACTCCAGCAGATCGGCCTCGACCCCGAGGGCGTCGAACTCTCCCAGGAGCACGACACCCCGATCCCCGAGGGCGGCCTCACGGTGACCGCCGAACGCGCGCCCCGCATGGTCGTCATGTACGACACCGTCCGCTCCGAGACCCGCACCACCGGCGCGACCGTCGCGGACGTCCTCAGCGCCGCCGGAGTCGAGACCGGTGAGCACGACATCGTCTCCCCGGAACCGGACGAGCCAGCCGAACCCGACATGGTGGTGCGCGTCCTGCCCGCCCTCGGTGAACCCGGGACCGAGGAGGTGGTGATCGAGGCCGAGACGGTCGAACGCGAGAACCCCGACCTCCCCGAGGGCGAACGCGAGGTCGTCACCGAGCCCGAGGACGGGCTCAAGGAGGTCACCACCCTCCGCGTCCTGCGCCACGGTGAGGAGGTCGACCACGAACTCTCCGAGAAGGTCGTCACCGAACCCGTCGAGGGGCTCGTGGAGATCGGCACCAGGGTCGAGGAGGACGATCCCGGCGAGGCGAGCGGTGCGGCGGGCGCCCTCAACTGGGCCGGACTGGCCCAGTGCGAGTCCGGAGGCGACGCCTCCGCCGTGAACTCGGCGGGCGGCTACTACGGGCTCTACCAGTTCAGCCCGAGCACCTGGTCCTCGGTCGGCGGCACCGGACTGCCCTCCGACGCCAGCGCCGCCGAACAGACCCAGCGCGCCCAGCAGCTCTACGACTCCGTCGGAGGGAACTGGCAGAGCCAGTGGCCGCACTGCGGCGTCCACCTCTTCGAGTGACCGGAGCCATCGGCCCGACCCGCTGCCCGACCCGCCACCCGATCCGACGGCGCGACGCGGCTGGTCCGGCCGGTGGTGCGAGGGGGCGTCCGACCGTACTCGGTGTGGATGAGCGGGTGGGCGGCGGCTGGCAAGATGTGTGGGTGACACAGACACCCGAACCCGACCCCGCCGACCGTTCCCGCCTGCTCACCCCCGCCGACGTGCGGGCCCTCGCTGAGCGGTTCGGTATCCGGCCCACCAAGACCCTGGGCCAGAACTTCGTCATCGACCACGGCACCGTCCGCCGGATCGTCCGCGTCGCGGGCGTCGGCGCCGACGACGTGGTCGTCGAGGTGGGACCCGGACTCGGCTCGCTCACCCTCGCCCTGCTCCCGCACGTACGCCGGGTCACCGCGATCGAGATCGACCCGGCACTGGCCGAGGCGCTGCCCGGCACCGTCGCGGACCACGCGCCCGACCTCGTCGACCGGCTCACGGTGGTCCCCGGCGACGCCATGCGCGTCACCGAACTGCCCGGCCCGGCGCCCACCGCGCTCGTGGCCAACCTGCCCTACAACGTCTCCGTGCCGGTCCTGCTGCACCTGCTCGAACTCCTGCCGAGCCTGGAGCGGGTGCTGGTCATGGTGCAGGCCGAGGTCGCGGACCGGATCACCGCGACCCCGGGCGGCCGCATCTACGGGGTGCCCTCCGCGAAGGTCGCCTGGTACGCCAGCGCACGCCGGGCCGGAGCTGTCGGTCGGAACGTCTTCTGGCCCGCGCCCAACGTCGACTCCGGTCTGGTGGAACTGGTCCGCCGCCCGGAGCCCAGCACGAAGGCCCCGCGCAGGGAGGTCTTCAAGGTGATCGACGCGGCCTTCGCCCAGCGCCGCAAGACCCTGCGCGCCGCCCTGTCCGGCTGGGCGGGATCGGCCCCCGCGGCCGAGGCAGCGCTCCGGGCCGCCGGGGTGCAGCCGAGCGCACGCGGGGAGTCCCTCGGCATCGAGGAGTTCGCCGCGATCGCCGAGCACCGCCCCGAGTAGCGGCGGCCGTCCGACCACCACCCACCGACCACGGACCGACGGATCACCGGGAACCGGAACCCGGCGATCCGCCCCCGGGGTTTCGGTCAGGGCTTCGGGGCCGGGAGCACCGGTCGCCCTCATTCACCCATCCGGTCGTCGGACGGTCGCCGGGCACGCGGAAGGGGCGCCCTCCGAGGAGGGCGCCCCTTCTCCGTGGTCACGCGTCCCGCTCCCTCGGGGGCGGATCAGCCCTGGTCCGAAGGGGGATGCGTGGGCGGCAGCTCCTCCGACTCACGGGGGCGCGACCGGAACAGCGCCCGCGCCACCGCCGCCACGCCCAGGCCCACCGCCAGCACCGGCAGCAGCCACATCACGTTCGGCTCCCACTCACCGCTGCCGCGGACGGCGAACGCGACCGCGAGCCCCAGGAACAGCACTCCCGCGACGAGCGATCCCCAGTCAGTTCCCCGCTTGGTCATACCGCACCTCCACTGTCCCGGCCCTGCTGCTCGCGTGCACGTTGATGACCGGGAGCTCGTCCCGGCCAGCCCCGTCCCGACGCTCCGTCTCCTCGGCCGGTCCCGAGCTCCGCACGGGCTTCGACGGGTCGAAGGTCTCCTCGTGGGCGAGGCCCAGCCCGGCCACGAAGTCGCCGTCGGGGGCCACGCTCCCGACCCCGATCGCACCCGCCGTCACCTCCGACACCACGTGGACGCGGGCGTCCTCGGGGATCACCAGGACCAGGCTCCCCACGTCCACCCGGACCGCCACGTCCACGGACCCACCCGGGCCGAGCTCGGCGGGCAGGGCCGTGAGGTCCAGCGTCCCCGCACCCACGTTCAGCCACTGGTCGTCCGACCGCGCCTCAGCGACGGTCGTCGGCCGCCAGAGCTCGTCACCGATCCGTGTCCGGGTGACGTCGACCGAGGACACCAGGACCGCACCCAGAACGGCGAGCGCGCCGAGGACCATCAGACCCCGGGGGTTGCCCACCCAGGTCCCGACCAGCGCGTACAGACCGAACACCGCCACCACGGCGGCCATGAAGTAGACACCGAGCTCCGGCCCCACCAGCAGTTGCGCGGCGCTCGCCTCGGAGACGGGCGGACCGAGGTGCGGAGCGGCCACCGGCCACAGGACCGCCATGGCGACCACGGTCCACAGCGCGTGCGAGGCCAGAGGCGAGGAACGCGGCTTCGACCCGTGGCCGGTCCCGTCGCCACGGCAGCCGCCGTGGTGGCCCGCGCCCTTCGGCGCCTTCCCCCGCTCCTCGTCGTCCTCGTCCTCGTCCTCGTCAGCGTCGTCTTCGTCGTCGTCGGCGTCCAACGACGTGCGCTCGGACACCACCGCCAGGTCCACCGGGCCCTGCGGGGCCGAGGCCCACGGCTGGGCCGGGTTGTAGTAGGCGGGCACCGGCTGCGGCAGCGGTCCCGTGGGCGGCGGCTCCCGCGTGGCCAGGTCCGCACGCAGGCCGAGCATCGAGGACCGCAGGTCCACCCCCCGGTTCCTCGCGGTCAGCAACCCCAGCACCAGCGGGATCGCCAACACCAGCGTTCCCCAGCCGAACCCGCCCACCAGGCTGAGCGCGGTCGCCCCGGCCAGGCCGAGGGTCAGCAGTTTCAGCACCGCCCGCGGTGGAAAGCTTCGGTTCAGCAGTTGCTCGAAGGTCGCCGGACCGCCCTGGGGGTCCCGCATGAGCATCCACGCCGCGATGTACAGCAGCAACCCCGTGCCACCGGCGAACGCGGTGAGCACGAAGGCCGCGCGCCACACCACGGGGTCCACCCGCGTGTACGCGCCCAACCCGGCGCACACCCCGGCCAGGGCCTGACGCTGGTCGTCGCGGCGCAGCTCGGGGCCGGTCACCGGGTCGGGTGCGTCACCCCCCGGGCCGCTCTCCGTGGCGACGCCCTCGGAGGACCCGGCCCCGGTCCGCGCGGAGCCGTCCTCCGAGAAGCCGTGCCCGAAGGCCCCGCCCCCGAGGGGACCGCTCCCCGCCGACGCCCCGGTCGGCGTCTCTCCGTCAGACATGGACGCTCACCACACTTTCCTCATGGAACCATCGTGACCTCTGATGCGTCGCGAGGGGAATCCGGGACGACCCTGAACCCACCCTGACCGGAACACCAGGGCCGGGCCAGGGCCGCGCCCCCGATGTCCCACGAGGGTCACACAGGGCATGCTGGAACCGTCCACAACCACGCGCGCGTCAGGCCACGAGCGTCGCGCCACACACGAAAGCGGTGATCGGGCGGTGCCAACGACGGCCGTGGAGACCCCGCGGCTCACCCGCGCGGTCGACGGCAGACTCCTCGGCGGCGTCGCCTCCGGGCTGGCCCGGCACCTGGGGCTGGACCCGGTCGTGGTCCGCCTCGCCTTCATGGCGCTCGCCGTCGGCGGGATCGGCGTGGCCGTCTACGCGGCCCTGTACTTCCTCGTTCCCAAGGAGGAGGTCGGCGCCGACGGGACCGAACCTGCCGCGGACGCCCGGCGCAAGGGCCGTGACATCTCGCAGCTCATCGCCTACGTCGGGCTCGCCGCCGGACTCGGCCTCCTGTTCCTGGTGTTCGGCGGGGTCTTCGACCCGCTCCTGTGGTTCGTCATCTTCGGTGCCCTCGGGGCCACCATCCTGTGGCAGCAGGCCAACCCCGCGGAACGCAACGAGTGGATGAACAGCACGGTCAGCCGCACACGGCCCAAGAGCATCATGCGGACCACCGCCGGTGTCCTGCTCGTGGTGGTCGGCGTCATCGGCTTTCTGGTGTTCCAACAGCAGCTCCAGGAGGCCCGCGCGGGGCTGACCTTCGCGTTCACGCTCATCACCGGGATCGCGCTGATCGTCGCCCCCTGGATCATCGGGCTCATCCGGGAACGCGACTCCGAGCGCCGTGAGCGCATCCGCAACGCCGAACGCGCGGAACTCGCCGCGCACATCCACGACTCCGTCCTGCACACGCTCACCCTCATCCAGCGCCGCGCGGACGACCCCCGCGAGGTGCAGCGCCTGGCCCGCGTGCAGGAACGCGCCCTGCGCAGCTGGCTGTACCAGCGCCCCGCCGACGCGGAGACCACCGTCACACCGGGCCTGGAGCGGGTGGCCGCCGAGGTCGAGGAGGAGCACGGCGTGCCGATCGAGGTGGTGTGCGTCGGGGACGCGCCCATCGACGACGGCATCAGCGCGATGCTCCGCGCCGCCCGCGAGGCCATGGTCAACGCCTCCAAGTACGCCGGAACGGACACCATCTCGGTGTTCGGGGAGGTGGACGAGACGGAGGTCCTGGTGTTCGTGCGGGACCGGGGCGCAGGGTTCGACCTGGACGACATCCCCGAGGACCGCATGGGCGTGCGCGGGTCCATCGTCGGACGCATGGAGCGGCACGGGGGGACCGCGCGCATCCGTACCGAGCCCGGCGAGGGCACCGAGGTGCAGCTCCGCATGCCCCGCATCCCCGACATGTGACCCCGGGAGACGGTGCGGTGACCGCCCGGCGACGGGGCCGTGGCCGCTTCGGGTCAGGGACGGGCGAAGCGACGCGGGCCACTACCTCCCGGGTGACTTCGCTGGATAGGGTCCAGGTGTGGGAGAAGAGAGCACGAACTTCAGTGACGGAGACGCGGTTCCCCGCGTCGTGATCGTGGACGACCACCGGCTGTTCCGCAGCGGGGTGCGCGGAGAGCTCGGGGACGCCGTCAACGTCATCGGTGAGGCCGGGGACGTCGACAGCGCGGTGCACGTCATCGGGGAGACCCTGCCCGATCTCGTGCTCCTCGACGTGCACCTGCCCGGCGGCGGGGGAGTCGAGGTGTTGCGGCGGGTCCTGGCGAAGCACCCCCAGATCCGCTTCCTCGCCCTGTCGGTCTCCGACGCCGCCGAGGACGTCATCGGCGTGGTGCGCGGGGGCGCGCGCGGCTACGTCACCAAGACCATCTCCGGCAAGGACCTCGCCAACGCCATCGTGCGGGTCGCGGACGGCGACGCGGTGTTCTCGCCGCGCCTGGCGGGGTTCGTGCTGGACGCCTTCTCCGCGACGGACGCGCCCCCGGCCGACCCCGAGCTGGACCGCCTCACCCAGCGCGAACGCGAGGTCCTGCGGCACATCGCGCGCGGCTACGCGTACAAGGAGGTCGCCAAGGAGCTGTTCATCTCGGTCAAGACGGTCGAGACGCACGTCTCCTCGGTGCTGCGCAAGCTCCAACTGTCCAACCGGCACGAGCTCAGCCGCTGGGCCACGGCCCGCCGCCTGGTCTGAGCCCGCCCGGGGTCCGGTCACCGGCCCCGGTCGCCCGGCGACCGAGACCGGGGCGACCGGGGGCCGGCGACCGGAGAGCGCTCAGCGCAGCGAGTCGAGCATGCGGTCGAGGAACTCGTTCTCCCGCACCTCGGTGACCACCCGCGCGGCACGGCGCTCGTCGTTGCTCGGACGGAGTCGACGGTCGGCCACGGTCATCCCACGGGTCAGCCCGCCGGTCAGCTCCACCCGCACCGGAGCCTCGAAGGCCTCGGTCACCAGGTGCGGGTCGACCAGCACCGCCGCGGCCAGCGGGTCGTGCATCGCGCACTGGCGCACCCCGAAGATGCCCCGGTAGAACTCGGCGTAGAAGTCCAGGAACGCGGAGGTGTTCTGTGCCCGCGCGCCGGGCACCTCCTGGAGCCGGTCCAGCCACGCACCGGTGGCCACGGTCCTCATGGTGATGTCGAGCGCGATCAGGTCCAGGTCGAACCCGGCCGCGAACACCGCCTCGGCGGCCTCGGGGTCGTTGGCGATGTTGGCCTCGGCGTGCGAGGAGACGTTTCCGGGCACCTCCACGGCGCCGCCCATCACGACCAGGCGCCGCACCAGCTGGGGCAGGCGCGGCTCCAGACCGAGCGCCAGTGCCAGGTTGGTCAGCGGACCCACGGCCAGCACGTCGATCCGCCCGGGGTTCTCCCGCACCAGACGCACGAGGAGTTCGGCGGCGGACTCGGCCACCGGCTCACGCACGGGCTCCGGAAGCTTCACGTCGCCCAGGCCGTTCTCGCCGTGCACGTGCCCGGCCAGCCGCGGCTCCTGCACCAGCGGCCGGGAGGCACCCACGGCCACCGGAACGTCCGGGCGGCCGTACAGGTCGAGCAGGCGCAACGCGTTCAGCGCCGTCACCTCGACCGTGTTGTTGCCGAACACCGCGCCGACACCGACGATCTCCACCTCAGGCCGCGCGGCCAGGTAGGCGAGTGCGACGGCGTCGTCGATCCCCGGGTCACAGTCGACGAACACACGCATGGACTCCTGGTCAGCCAAGACCAATCTCCCCCCGAACAGGACATGGACCAGCCAGGCGGACGACCTGGTTGGTGTGGGGGCGTGACCGGAGGTTCCGTGGCCGGTCGTGCCTCACGGGAGGCACGCACGCGACCGGAGACATCCGCCGAAAACGCCTCCAACAGGGTAAGCCGCTGGCCGCACCGCATGTTGACGGCGGACCGCCCACGGGACGGGAGCGCGGGAAGAGGGGGGACGGACGGATGGGACGGGAGGGGAGGAGGGGCACCTCCCCGGGTGGACGGTCACGTCACCGGTCGGCCGTAACCTGGTAGGCGTGTCCTCCCAAGAACAGCTTCTCGAAGGTCTGAACGGTCCCCAGCGCGACGCGGTCACCCACGCGGGGGCGCCGCTCCTCATCGTGGCGGGTGCGGGATCGGGCAAGACCCGTGTCCTCACCCACCGCATCGCCCACCTCATGGCCGAACGCGGGGTACGCCCGGGGGAGATCCTCGCGATCACCTTCACCAACAAGGCCGCGGCCGAGATGAAGCAGCGCATCGAGGCCCTTCTCGGCACCCGCGCCGCCAACACCATGTGGACCATGACCTTCCACTCGGCGTGCGTGCGCATCCTGCGCAGGGAGGCGCACCGGCTCGGCTACCCGAGCAGCTTCACCATCTACGACGCCGCGGACTCCCAGCGCCTCATGCAGATGGTCTGCAAGGAGATGGACCTGGACCCCAAGCGGTTCCCGCCCAAGTCCTTCAGCTTCCAGGTGTCCAACCTCAAGAACGAGCTCGTCGACTACGACACGTACGCGGAGCAGGCCCAGACCGAGCAGGAGAAGAAGCTCGCGGAGGCCTACCAGCTCTACCAGCGCCGCCTGCTCGAGGCGGGCGCCATGGACTTCGACGACCTGATCATGATCACGGTCAACCTGTTCCAGATGTTCCCGGACGTGGCCGAGTACTACCGGCGCCGCTTCCGGCACGTCATGGTCGACGAGTACCAGGACACCAACCACGCGCAGTACGCGTTCGTCCGCGAACTCGTCGGCGCGGCGGAGGGCTCCGACACCAGCGCGGTCCCGCCCGCCGAACTCTGCGTGGTGGGCGACGCCGACCAGTCGATCTACGCCTTCCGGGGCGCGACCATCCGCAACATCCTGGAGTTCGAGCGCGACTTCCCTAACGCGCGGACCATCCTGCTGGAACAGAACTACCGCTCCACCCAGAACATCCTCTCCGCCGCCAACACGGTGATCGACCGGAACGAGGGCCGTCCGGCCAAGAACCTGTGGTCGGAGCAGGGCGAGGGCCCGATGATCACCGGATACGTCGCGGACAACGAGCACGACGAGGCGGCCTTCGTCGTCGGCGAGATCGACCGGCTGACCGACGAGGGCGTGGTCAAGCCGAGCCAGGTCGCGGTCTTCTACCGGACCAACGCGCAGTCCCGCGTCTTCGAGGACGTGTTCATCCGGACCGGGCTGCCGTACAAGATCGTCGGCGGTGTGCGCTTCTACGAGCGCAAGGAGATCCGCGACATCCTCGCCTACCTGCGGGTGCTGGCCAATCCCGAGGACACGGTGAGCCTGCGCCGCATCCTCAATGTGCCCAAACGCGGCATCGGCGCGCGGGCGGAGGAGTCCATCGAGCTCCTCGCCGCGCGGGAACGCGTCTCGTTCTCGAAGGCGCTGCGCCGCGTGGACGAGGCGCCGGGCCTGGCGACCCGTTCGGCCAAGGCGATCCGCAACTTCACCGCACTGTTGGACGAGCTCGCGGAGGTCGTCCCGGGCAGCACCCCGGCGGAGATCGTCGAGGCTGTGCTCAGCAAGACGGGCTACCTGTCGGAACTGGCGGAGTCCAAGGACCTCCAGGACGAGAGCCGGGTGGAGAACCTGGAGGAGTTCGTCGACGTCGCCCGGGAGTTCGAGCACACCTTCGCCGCGCTCATCGAGGACGAGGCGGAGCTGGAGGGCGAGGAGAACCAGGGCATCGACCCGGGCGAACCGACCCTGGTCGACTTCCTGGAGCGCATCTCCCTGGTCGCTGACACCGACCAGATCCCCGACGAGGACGACGACGGCGGGGTGGTCACCCTGATGACCCTGCACGCGGCGAAGGGGCTGGAGTTCCCGGCCGTCTTCCTCACCGGTATGGAGGACGGGGTCTTTCCGCACACGCGAACGCTGGGGGACAAGACCGAGCTGGAGGAGGAGCGGCGCCTGGCGTACGTGGGCATCACGCGCGCCGAGCAGCGGCTGTACGTCAGCCGCGCGGCCGTGCGCAGCGCCTGGGGGACGCCCTCCTACAACCCGGCGTCCCGGTTCCTGGACGAGATCCCGTCGGCACTGGTCGACTGGCGGCGTGCGGAGTCGACGCTCTCCGCCCCGCCCAGCCGCACGATCGGAGGCCGCTCCGGGGGAGGCTTCGGTGGCGGGGGCGGTTTCGGAAGCCCCTTCGGAAGTGGGAGGAAGGCCGTCAAGGAGGCGCCCACGCTCAGTGTGGGAGACCTGGTCAACCACGACTCCTTCGGGATGGGTCGGGTGCAGTTGGTCGACGGCGCCGGGGACAAGACCAAGGCCCGCATCGACTTCGGCGCTGACATCGGGGAGAAGGACTTCCTGGTCAAGTACGCCCCGATCGAGAAGCTCTAGGCGGTCGGGTCCCCCATGGGGGCTCAGGGGGACGTCATCCCCTGGGCCCCGGGTGGACGGGGCTTCGGGGCCGGGACCGGTCGGCTCCACGGCGATGTAGGCCAGGACACCGAAGAGTTTTCGGAAACCTGTCACGAGCACTCCACCCCAGCGGTACAGTTGGTCAAGACCGAGCGAGACGAACGCGGACAACACTGCGGGCGGGCCGGTCCACCTCCTCCGAAACACACTGGTTCGAGCAGTCGCTCGGGGCATGTAGGCTCGGGGAGTTGCTTCGAAAGCCCAGCGGAAACGTGAAGCGGAAGAAGCACCGGGAATTCTTTCTCCGGATCAGGTTTGAAAGCGAAAACGCCGATTTGGCGGGGCGCGGAACACCTGATAAAGTAAAGACACAACACAGCGTAGAAGCCGCTCACGCGGTGGAAACGCAGAGGCCTTCTCCGGAAGAGCAGACGGAACCTGAGGTTCTGGCGCTTGTACGGGAAGAGCGATTGTTTCTTGAGAACTCAACAGCGCGTGTTTGATTTTCTTTAAGCCATGTTTGTTTTGGCCCCGACGCAC